>JAEELB010000252.1 GCA_016288705.1 Lachnospiraceae bacterium
GAGCAGCGCATGGCGGCCACCCCCGTAAGGGGCAGAGAGTAGTTCATCAGTGAGAACGGGCCCTTCTTCAGCTCGCCGCCGTACCAGGTGTTGCGCACGACCGCCTCGTGAGAGGTGATGTTGAACATCGCTGCGGTCTCGGAACGCATGCCAAGCTCCTTGAAGTTCTCAACCTTGCCCTTGGACGCATTGTAAAATACGAAATCGGGCTTGAAGTTCTCTTCCTCTGCCGCAGTGGGCTTGATGAACATGTTGCGGACGAAATGCGCCTGCCAGGCCACTTCCATGATGAAGCGGATAGCCATGCGGGTGTCTTCATTGGTTCCGCAGAAGCAGTCCACCACATAGAGTTTCTTTCCGGAAAGCTCCTTCTTTGCGATATCCTCGCAGGCCTTCCACATCTCCTGGGTAGCTACATGGTTGTCGTTGGGGTATTCCTCTGTGGTCCACCATACGGTGTCCTTAGAATTGTCATCCATAACGATGTATTTATCTTTGGGTGACCTTCCGGTAAATATGCCGGTCATGACGTTTACTGCGCCCAGCTCGGTATCAACGCCTACGTCAAAGCCGGTAAGAGAGGGATCCTTTTCCTCTTTGTACAGATCCTCGTACGAAGGATTGTAAACGATTTCGGTGGTTCCTGTGATTCCATACTGTGTAAGATCGATCTTTGCCATTCTCTGTCTCCTTTTCCCTTAATACTATGTTTTCAATCCATTCTCCGGCGAAACGGCCGGAGAAAAACACGCCTGTAAATGTATAGCACAAAACTTCAATAATATCAAGATGATCCGCTTCACTTTTTTATTCATGTCCCCTGCGGGAACAGCAGAAGCGCGACCCGACCGATACGGTTACCCCGACCGGTCTCTCCGTCACTTGTAAAGAGTCCTGGTTGCCTCCATGAGGAGCTGCGCATATCTGCCGTCCATAAACGGCAGAAGCTTCCTGCACACCTCGGCGTGATAGGCGTTCAGCCTGCTCAGATCATCATCTGTCATGTATTTTACATCGATGAGATCCAGGTCGATGGGAACGTACGTAAGATGGGAAAATTTCAGGAACCGTCCGTCACCGCTCTCTCCCGCGGGGACCACTTCAAGGATGTTCTCTATCCTGATGCCGTATCTGCCCTCTTTATATACTCCCGGCTCGTCAGACACGATCATGCCTGCCTCCATCCGGACTTCCGGCATCTCCTCGGAGGCTCTCCATCTGATGCTGTGAGGGCCCTCGTGCACGTTCAGTATGTATCCCACGCCGTGACCTGTCCCGCATTTGTAATCGGACAGATGCCTCCACAGCGGGCCTCTTGCAAGAATGTCAAGATTTCTCCCGGTACAGCCGTCGATAAAGACGGCGTCAGCCAGGTTCAGCATCCCGCAGACGGTCATGGTAAAGAGCTTCTTTACCTCATCGGACACATCCCCTATCAGGATCGTTCTGGTGACATCCGTCGTGCCCCCAAAGTAATGTCCGCCGGAATCTATGAGAAGGATGTTATTATTTGTGATCTCCGCGCTGTGTACCTTGTCCGGTTCGTAATGCATCATGGCTGCATTCGCGCCGAAAGCCACGATGGTCGGAAATGACGGCTCGATAAAGGTCTTCAGATGGGATCTGTTAATGTCCACCTGCCCCGCCACCTGGGCCTCGGTCTTTCCGTCGTGAGGCAGTTCCTCCTTCAGATCCAGGAGCGCCTTGGTGAGCACGGCGCTGTCCTCTATGTAGACCCTTCTCAGGTTCTTCAGCTCCGTCTCGTTCTTTACGGCCTTCATGGCCTGCACGGGGCTTTCGCCTACGACTATATCGCACTTTTCCTTCAGTGCGCTGTAGGTGAAATAACTGGAGCTGTTCCTGTCAAGCAGAAGTTTCCGATCCGACGCCTTTAATCTGTCGAGGAATGGCCGGAAATCGTCATAAGGCCTGATCTCCACCCCGGATGACTCGATGAATCCTTTCTCTTCCTCCCCCAGACACTCCTCATGGATGAACAGCACCGGCTTCTTTTTAAGGGAGACATAGAGATTCGAAAGCGCCAGAGGACTGTTCTGTATGTCCCCGCCGCGGATGTTCAGCAGCCAACATATCTCGTCAAGGGCGGATATCAGGAGCGCATCGAGGCCTTTTTCCTTCAGGCGTCCGGAAAGATCCGAAAGCTTATCCTTTCCGCTCCTGCCGCTCAGGCTTTCATCAAGGGTAAAGACCTTTCCCGCAGGAAGAGGCGGCCTGTCCTCCCACAATCCGTCGCAGAGATCACTGTCCGCGATCTTTGCGTCCCTTCGCCGGCAGATATCCTCGAACATAAGCCCTCTCCTGAGGCTCACGGTCTGAGCGTCAAAGCAGAGAGTCTGTCCCTTTTCAATATGCTCTTCAATGTGTTCACTGATCCTGGGAACGCCGGGTTCGAGGGAACGCATGAGCTGAATGCCCGTCCCTCTGAGTTCATTTGCGGCCTGGACAAAATACCTGCCGTCAGTCCACAGATAATCACCCGATGAAGTGAGGAGAAGATCGGCATCCGAACCGGAAAACCCGGAAAAATACTGAATAGTCCTGTAATGACTGCACACATATTCGGACATATGGCAGTCCTGAGAAGTGATGAGGAGGAAATCCGCTTTTTCCTCCTCCATCTTCATATGAAGCTTTTTCAGTCTCGAAGAAACGCTCTCGTTCATAGTACCTGTAAATGAAAACCAGCCCCGTTACAGGCCGAAGCACCGGGAAATAAAGACCTATGCTCCCGTAGCCGGGGTCTCAACCTCGATAGTGTAGATATCCTGAGCGTTATCATAATCTCTTGTCTTGTTGAGGAGCATATCCTTCACCTTGATGAGACGGATCTGTGTGCTCCTCTCATTTTCATCCAGTTTCATGGAGATATACTTTATGGTCTCCTGTGTTCTGGGTATGATGACATGCTCCAGAGCATTAACACGGCGTCTGGTCTTTTCGATCTCGGCCGCCATGAGCTGGCAGCTCTTCTCGACTTCAGCCAGTTTGATCATGTCCGGCAGGATGTCCGAAATGGATCTGACCGCGCCGTCAAGATCCGCAGTGGTGAAGGCGAAACCGTAGGAGTAGATGTCATTTTCATCGGCAGACTCCATTTTGGTCTCATACTTCGGGATCTCAACGCTCATCACGTTCTCTTCGGAGATCTCCAGGTTCACCTGCTGTTTGGGAGCCATAAGAGCGGTGTTTAACGTCGCTTCCGACATGGAAGCCTTTGCCACGACGAAATTCTGGTTTGCGCTCTTTATGCCCTCTTCGACCTTCTGTCTGAGAGCCATATTTTCACGGGCAAGATCCAGGAACTGACGCATCAGCTCATCTCTCTTGTCTTTTAACAGCTTGTGTCCCTTTGTGGCAGCCTTGAGCTTCCCCTTAAGGCGGGTAAGCTCCATCCTGGTGGGATTTACCTGTGTCTGGGGCATTTATTATCCTCCTGATCCTTAACACACGTGCCGGAGCACCGGAATGCCATCCGATGCCCGGACGCTTCACGGGATATCAATATCACATCCCGTAGTTAGGGTTCATTTTCTTAAAGTAGTCGTTGTCGTAATACTTTTCGATGTACTTCTGGTCTATCCTCTTGAGCTCGGCCTTGGGCAGTATGGACAGGAGCTTCCATCCGGTAGCCAGCGTGTCCTCTATATCCCTGTTGGCCTCATAGCCCTGGGAGACATACTCTTTTTCAAACTCGTCTGCGAACTTTGCGTAAATAAGGTCCGTCTCCGAAAGAGCCGCCTCGCCGAGGATCGTCATGAGTTCCTTATTTTCCTTTCCTCTTGCGTAAGCTGAGAAAAGCTGGTTCATGGTGCTGGCGTGGTCAGCCCTGGTCTTCCCTTCGCCGATACCCTTATCCTTAAGTCTGGACAGAGAAGGAAGAACGTCTATGGGAGGCGTGATGCCTTTTCTGTAAAGCTCACGGGAAAGGATGACCTGACCCTCAGTGATATACCCGGTAAGGTCGGGGATGGGATGGGTCTTGTCGTCCTCGGGCATAGTCAGAATGGGGATCATGGTGATGGAACCGTCTCTTCCCTTCTGACGTCCTGCTCTCTCATACATCTGAGCGAGGTCGGTATACATGTATCCGGGATATCCGCGCCTTCCGGGGACCTCCTTACGCGCCGCCGATATCTCACGAAGGGAATCGGCGTAGTTCGTGATGTCGGTAAGGATGACGAGGACGTGCATTCCCTTTTCAAACGCCAGATACTCTGCGGTGGTCAGCGCCATACGGGGAGTCGCTATCCTCTCTGCGGCGGGGTCATTTGCCAGATTGACGAAGACCACCGTCCTGTCTATGGCTCCCGACTCACGGAAGCTCTCAATGAAGTAATTGGACTCTTCAAAGGTGATACCCATTGCGGCGAACACCACGGCGAAGTTCTCGTCCTTGCCGCGGACCTTCGACTGCCTTGCGATCTGGGCCGCAAGCTGCGCATGGGGAAGTCCCGATGCGGAGAAGATGGGGAGCTTCTGCCCTCTGACCAGGGTGTTAAGTCCGTCGATAGCTGAAATACCGGTCTGTATGAACTCCTGGGGATAAGCCCTGGCGGCGGGGTTCATGGGCAGGCCGTTGATGTCGCGCCTCTCGTCGGGCAGTATCTCCGGACCGCCGTCGATGGGCATTCCCATGCCGTTGAAGACTCGTCCCAGCATGTCTGCGGACACGCCCAGTTCCATGGACCTTCCAAGGAATCTGACCTTTGAATTCGAAAGGTTGATACCCGTGGAATTCTCGTAGAGCTGAACGAGAGCATCCGTGCCGTTTATCTCAAGCACCTTACAGCGGCGTCTCTCGCCGTTTGCAAGCTCGATCTCTGCCAGCTCGTCATATTTTACGCCCTGTACTCCTCTGACCAGCATCAGAGGACCGGCGACCTCCTGTATTGTCCTGTATTCCTTAGGCATGATCAGAAGTCCTCCTTTCCAATGGTACCGGCCATCTCGCGGTCAAGCTGCGCCGATATCGTGTCGAACTGCTGCTGCATATCCTTCTCTTCCGTATACTTGAAACGGCCGATGGCCTCTCTCACCGGAAGACCGGCAAGAACCTTTATCGAAGCGCCCTTTTCAACAGCCTCAAGAGCCTTGTCATAGTAAGCCAGCACCAATTTCATTATCAGCAGCTGCTTGGAAAGGGATGAATATGTATCCACTTCATGGAAACCGTTCTGCTGGAGGAAATCCTCACGAACGGATCTGGCCGCTTCCATCTTAAGCCTGTCACCGGCAGAAAGGGCATCCATACCCACCATCTGCACTATCTCATTCAGAGACGCTTCATCCTGAAGGAGGCTCATGAGTCTCTGACGGTTCTCCATCCACTCGGGAGACACGTTCTCATCGAACCACCCCTTGATATTGTCTAGATAGAGCGAATATGAGGTAAGCCAGTTGATGGCCGGGAAATGTCTCCTGTAGGCAAGTGAGGAATCAAGTCCCCAGAACACCTTTACTATACGGAGAGTAGCCTGTGAAACCGGCTCCGAGATATCACCTCCGGGAGGTGAAACGGCTCCGATAACGGACAGGGCGCCTTCCCTTCCGTCGCTGCCGAGGGCTATGACAGAACCCGCTCTCTCATAGAACTGCGCCAGACGGCTTCCGAGGTATGCGGGGTAACCTTCCTCACCGGGCATCTCTTCAAGACGTCCTGACATCTCACGGAGAGCCTCTGCCCAACGTGATGTGGAGTCGGCCATCAGAGCAACGGAATATCCCATATCCCTGAAGTACTCTGCTATGGTGATCCCCGTGTAAATGGAAGCTTCACGGGCCGCCACGGGCATGTCGGAGGTGTTGGCTATGAGCACTGTCCTCTCCATAAGGGAGTGTCCCGTCTTGGGATCCTTAAGCTCGGGGAACTCGTTCAGAACGTCCGTCATCTCGTTTCCGCGCTCGCCGCATCCGATGTAAACGACAATGTCGGCCTCGGCCCACTTGGCCAGCTGATGCTGGATGACCGTCTTTCCTGAACCAAAGGGTCCGGGAACGGCAGCCACACCGCCTCTGGCTATGGGGAAGAACGCATCCACGACCCTCTGTCCCGTGATGAGCGGCTTTGAAGGCGGAAGCTTTCTGGTGTAAGGACGGCCTCTTCTGACGGGCCAGGTCTGCATGAGACCGACTTCCTTATCCCCATCGGGCGTCTCCACGGTAGCCACCATCTGGTCCACCTTGAAGGTTCCGGCTTTGATGTCTTTGATCTTACCCTCAACGCCGTAAGGTATCATTATCTTCTGGGTGATGATGGGCGATTCCTGAACGGTGCCGATGATATCGCCGGCCACCACCTGATCTCCCACAGACGCCGTGGGAACGAACTCCCATTCCTTATCTCTGGGAAGGGACGGAACCTCAACGCCTCTCTGCAGGCTGTTGCCGTACTCATCCATTATCTTGTCCAGCGGTCTCTGGATACCGTCGTAAATACTGGAAATAAGACCGGGTCCCAATTCCACTGAAAGCGGCTTATCCAGTGACTCCACCGGTTCGCCGGGTCCCAGTCCCGAGGTTTCCTCGTAGACCTGGATCGAAGCCTGGTCGCCGTGCATTTCGATGATCTCTCCGATAAGTCTGCTCTCGCTCACGCGGACGACGTCAAACATGTTGGCGTCTCGCATTCCCTCCGCAATGACAAGAGGTCCGGCTACCTTTTTGATCGTGCCTTTGCTCATCGCTGTGTCCCCTCCTGTATCTTTAATCTGTTGTTCCAAAGGTCATCAGGCTAAGCGCTGTCAGACCCTGTGTCTTCGAACTGAAAAACAGCATCAGTCCATGTCTCCAAACAGGATGTCCGAACCGACAGCCTGTTCAACATTCAATTTCACGCCCTCTATCCCGGCGCCGGTATTTCCCGACACTCCGGGGATCAGGATCACCGCCGGGGTCCTGACGCTCCTGAGCCGGGCGATCTCTCCCGGCATCCTTGAAGCAAGTTCCTCGGTCACGTAAATGATCCCGTACTGGGAGCCTGAAAGTCTGCGGATGATATCCTCACCCTCTTTTGCGTCCTTAACCGGGTAGATATCAAGACCCACAGACGAAAATCCGTATATGCTGGCATAATCGCCTACAACCGCTATCTTATACATACATCTCCCGAAGCCTTCCTGTGATCTCCTCCGCCGGAATATCATTTTCACGGCATGTCAGAACTATCCTCACGGTCTTGATCTCATTCTGCCTGGCAAGCACATAAGCCACCAGGGGTCCGGCCGTAAAAGTATGATACTTCTCGGGTGAGATCGCTCTGATCACCTGATCGTCACACCACTTTTCAAAGACTGAAGGCGATTCCTTCAAAGCCTCGACTGCGTCCGCATATCCCGATTGTGAAAGGAAATCATATAACTGGTCGATGCCGGACACTGCTGCGTTTATCAGTCCTTCGGCATAGATCGTCCTGCAGGGAGATATGGCCCTCTTCAGGAATTCCCTGCTCTTGCCGGTGCTGCAGGCTCTGACCGCTGTCTTGATATCGGCAACCGCCACCACGCTCTCTGCGTATTCACGTATCACCGGCACATCGGAACGCGAGCCGGCCTTTCCGATCTCGTCAAGGCAGGCCTTGTCTATGATACAGTCGCATAACTGCCCGTCCCTGTTGTGGAGCAGGCTTTCAAAGGCTTCTCTGGCGCAGGAGCGCATCTCCTCCGGAAGTGCGGTATAGTTCTTTTCCCTGATCGCCTCTACCATGACTCTGGGAGAAGTGACCGTGCCCTCATTGAAGATAACAAGGTCATCCGGAGCGTCGGTACATACCTTTTTCACCGCCGCTTTCAGATTGTGAAACTCCCTCGGTATGAACAATACTCTGAAGACATCCTTGTCCACCCCGAGTTCGCCCATGGTGACCCAGATATCCTCTTCCTGGCTCTTAAGCATGTCCTCGGCAGTCTCCCCTGCTTCGCCCGTGCCCCAGCCCTTCTCGGACAGAAGTTCCAGACAGTCCTTGTATGAAGGGGCGTTCACGAGAGTATCGAGGAAAGTCCTGTTGAGGAGCTTTACTTCGAGAGCCCTTACGCGTGATACCGCATATGTATAGCTTTTATCAGCCATCTCCAAACAGAACCTTTCTGGCGATATCGGAAAGAGCATCGCGTCTGTCGTCGAAAATCGCCTTCAATGTGCAGTTCTCCTCGATGCCGCCGTAGGAAAGGATGAACCCGTTCTCAATGTCGGCAGGCTTCGCGTCAATGGTCACGGAATAGCCGGGTTTCGCCGAAAGGGAGGAGACAAAGTTCTTAAAGCTGTCCGGCATGCGCTTCAGGTCTTTGTCGGAAAAACAAGCCTTCCCTTCACCTTCCTGCGCATACGCTCCCATCAGCTTCTCCATCAGCGAAAAATAGGCATCCGTATCCAGACCGGCAACCTTTTCATACGCTTTGTTCAGGACGCCGGCTATAAGTTCCTGCCTGGCATTCAGAAGAGCTGTCCTCTTTTCCATATCCACGGCAGAAGCGATCCTGTCGCGGTTGATCCCTTCGGATCTTTCGTCGCGGCTTTTGGCCTCGCTGTCGAGAGCATCGCACTCCGTCTTTGCATCATTGATGATCGAATCCGCCTTTTCCCTGGCCTCGGAGAGTCTCTCCTCCGCGGTCTTTTCGGCGTCTTCGCCTATCTGCTTTATTATTTCGTCAAGTCCGTTCATAATTTCTCTGAATCCTTTCTGCTCATGACGCACCATGGTCATGAGAGCCCGTAAATAATCTCCCGGCGTACAGAGAAATGACCCATGGACATTCCATAGTCATATCTGTGATATCCGTCTAAACGGGTACCGGTCTTCGATCAGATCTGGATTGCGCTGACTGCAAGTATCGAGATCAGAAGCGAAAGGATCGCGTAGGTCTCGACCATGGCCGGGAACAGCATCGACTTACCGAATTCCTCGGGTCTCTTTGCAACGAGCTGAATGGAAGCCGCCGCAGTCTTTCCCTGATAGATAGCAGAGATAAGACCCACGATAGCGATCGGCACACAGGCTGCAAAAATGAGAAGCCCTGTTCCCATGTCGAGTTCTGCCGCTCCGCCGCCCAGAAGTCCTACCTTGGAAAGGGTGATGAATGAGACCAGAAGTCCATAGATACCCTGTGTTCCGGGAAGAAGCTGAAGCACCAGCACCTTGGCAAATTTCCCGGGATCCTCAGTCACAACACCGCTGGCAGCCATACCTGAGATTCCGACTCCAATGGCCGAGCCGCATCCTGCGAGTCCAACTGCGATCGCAGCACCGATAAGTGCCCATACAAGTCCTGTCATTAGTTTGTCTCCTCCTTAAACTCATAATATTTTGTATCTTGCCTGAAGGGACAGAAGGGAAGTCCGCCGCCTTCATAAAACTTACCAAAGAATTCCACATACTGAAGTCTGCAGGTGTGAACATAAGCCCCCAGCAGATTGATGGCGATATTGAGGATGTGTCCGAGGATGAACACGATAATAAACACTATAATGCCCACAGGGCCCTTGATCATGGAGCCCATCATGTTGACGACGGATGCGATGACGCCCGTGGCAAGCCCCAGAGCCAGAAGCCTGGAATAAGACAGCACATCCGAAAGCCAGCCGGTGATATTGTACACGTCGTACAGTCCAAGTCCCGCGCCGAGCACCGGGTTTTCATTTGTAAGGACGCCGTTGATCACAAGCATCACCACCCCGATTATGGCCAGAACAGGCGCTGCTTTCGTCAGAGCCTCCGGGAATGAAAGATCGAGGCCGGATATGGATCTGAAGAGTTCCGAAGGCAGAAGCATGAGGAGCAGTCCTATGAGAAGGACATACCAGCCCATCACCTCAAAGATAAAGCCCTTGATATTTGAGTCCTTAAGATACATATAACCCTTGATGCCGTGTCCCACGAACAGATGGATCACGCCGAAGAGCATGCACCAGTCGAGAAGATACATGGGGTTGTTGAGAGGCACGAACCAGGCCGCAGGCACCACGGGAGCGCCGAGTTCCTGCTGTCCGAGTATCAGCTTGTAGTAGATGGTGTCAAAGGCGTCTCCGAAGTAGCCTCCGAACATAACGCCCCAGAACAGGGTGGAAAGACCCCCGAAGAAGAACAGGGTGAGGAGCTTCTTCATCCCCTGATCCATCCTGGGGAATTTTTTCAGCAAAATGAAAGTGGCTATGGAGAGGATCGCGCCGTAAGCCGCATCCGAAAGCATGAGCCCGAAGAAGAACACATAGAAGAAGCTCATGAGGAAAGTGGGATCCACCTCCCCCTTATGCGGAAGCCCGAAGGATGATGTGATCCCCTCAAAGTTTGCGGAGAACTTATTGTTCCTGAGCTGTACGGGAGCCTGCTCATCCTCTTTTATGTCTTCAAGCTCAACAGCGGCATGGAAATGGGATCTCAGATCGGAAACGGTCCTTTCTGAGTCCTCCTTCGTCACATAGCCGCTTATAGCAAAGGTATTCTCGGTCTCGGGAAGCTTTCCGAGCAGATCGTACTTCCCTTCCCTCGCCGCGTAATAGTCCCTGAGGAGCATTATGTCCTCTCTCTTGTCGGAGTAGAGAGCGACCGAGTCGGACAGCTCAAGGACCTGTTTCTCGTCGTGGGCTATCTGGTTCTTTATATCTTCCTTCATCTGGGAAGGAGTCTTGTCGCCTGAAAGAGTGGTTCTGGTAAAGCCCTTCTCCCTGAGCGCGGATTCCACTGTCTCCGCGTCCTTTTTAAGGCAGATCGCGGTAAAGTAGATATAATCCTGATCCGTAAACAGGGTCTTCACGCTCAAAGCACTGAGCCCGGGAGCCTTTTCGGCGATGCAGGCCGAAATGCCTTCCTCGGTCAGAGTGGCAGGAACGGTACCGGTGATAAAAGCGGTGCTCCTGGTCGTCTTAAGACCTGCGGGAATATCCAGTGAAAGCCAGGGGGTCAGAGTCTCCTCCTGGGTCATGAGCCTGACGATGTCAGACTTGTTGTCGTCGATCTTTCTCTTGAGATCGAGTATTGAAGAGATAACATCCGCAATGTCATTCCTGCGGCTTTCCGCATCCTTGAGATCGGAAATGGTCTTCAGTTCCCTCCCCGCAAAGGACGAGGGCTTTTTTACAGGCGCATACTCGTCGAGGATATCGAGGGCCTGCTCACTCCTGAGTATCTGTTTTTCAAACATCTGCCTGCTGGAGGTCACATCCACCCGGTCATACTCGTAATCCTCGGGCAGATTGATGTCGGGATCCACAGTGCCGAGGGTCTGAAGTCTCTCAAGCAACGCTTTTCTGTCTTTTCTCATGGCGCATATGTTTATGCGCTTCATCTCCATTACAGCCATTTGATCCTCCGTCCGGGCTTCAGCCTACAAGATTGTCTATGACCGCATCGACGGCCTTCTCCTGCCGGGTAAGAGCCGCTGCTTCAAGCTCTTTTACCTCCCCGGACACATCGGCTCTCGCCTGAACTCTCGACTGGGACAGACTGTCCTCTGCGCGTTTGACCTGCTCTATCCCGTTCTGCCGGATCTCATTTACCTTGCTTTCCTTCATGTCCGCAGCCTTCTTGCGGGCATCCTCGATGAGGGCGTTCCCCTCGTCTTCCGCGGCCCTGATCCTCTGTGCCGCCTTCTTTTCAGCATCCTTTACAGCATTAAGGGCTTCTTCAAGCATCGCAAAGTACCTTCCTTTCGGTGTGTTTGGGTTTATCCCCTGTCTTATGGTCTCTGCCGAACACACTGCGATATTTTATCATGTTTTCCGTTCCATTACAAGTTTTTATTTTCCGTAGGACTTCTTCACGGACACGCAGTACCAGACCGCAACACCCACGAAAAGTCCCGAGGAAAACAGGTTCATATAGGAATTCTTTATCCAGTACTCATTTGCAAGGTCCAGCGCACCGCACAAAAGCGCCACGATCCCAAGCACAAGGGTCTTTTTCCCAACAAGCCTGGAGAATTCCTTTTTTTCCCTCATGACAGCCGGCTCCACAGACGCAGGCAGCAGAGGCTTCGGGATATCTCCGCCGTTCATCATTGAAACGGCAGAATACACAAGGTACAGCCCGCAGGCCAGTACCAGAAGATCTATCATTCCTCCCATTCCGATATCCATCATTTCACCCCCAGGAAGTCTCTGACCGCATTAGGCATGGTACCGGGATCGCAGACCTTATCGTGTCTTATCACGGGATCCCTTATCTCATCGATCTGCGGGGGAACCTTCAGCCCGCTTAACGCCGAGAGTTCATCCACGCACCTGAAGGGGTCCTCGTCATATTTTTCGGGAGCTATTGCCCTCAACACCGCGGGAGCAAACTTGAAGGGGCTGGCGGTTGACGCGATGACCGCAGGGGTACCGTCCCCCGTTTCCTCCCTGTATTTCCGGAGTACGGAGGAAGCCACCGCGGTATGGGTGTCTGCCACATAACTGCTGTTATCATACAGTGTCTTTATCTCTTCGGAAGTCGCCTCTTCATCGGCAAATCCGCCGTAAAACATGGACAACCGCTCTCCCATGCCACTGTCTATGGAGTACGATCCCTTTTCCGCCAGCTGCTTCATGAGGTCAGCGCATTTTCCGCAGTCATTTCCGGCAATATGGAAAATGAGTCTTTCCAGATTGCTGGACACAAGGATGTCCATGGAGGGAGAACTGGTCACGTAAAACTCCCTGTTCCTGTCATAGGTGCCCGTCCTGAAGAAATCGTAGAGGACCCTGTTCTTATTTGACGCGCAGATGAGTTTTTTCACGGGCAGCCCCATCTCTCCGGCGTAATAAGCGGCAAGGATATTTCCGAAATTTCCCGTGGGCACGGCCACGTTGATGCCGTCGCCGGGCTTTATCTCCCCCGTCTTCACCAGATGCAGATATGAATAAACGTAATACACGATCTGAGGCACAAGCCTGCCGATATTTATGGAATTTGCGGAAGAGAACCTGAAGCCCGCGGAACCTAGGGCGCTGTTCAGGGTCTCGTCGCCGAACATTTCCTTTACTCCCCTCTGGGCGTCGTCAAAATTCCCGTGTATGCCGATTACGCAGGTGTTGTCGCCTTTCTGGGTGATCATCTGCCTCTCCTGGACCAGGCTCACGCCGTCCTTCGGGTAAAACACTATTATCCTGGTGCCGGGAACGTCCGCAAACCCCGCCAGGGCCGCTTTCCCCGTATCCCCCGAGGTGGCGGTCAGGATCACGGTCTCTGTGCTCTCTCCGTTCAGGGAGGCTGCCGCAGTCATGAAATAAGGCAGGATCTGAAGCGCCATGTCCTTAAAGGCCATGGTTGGGCCATGCCAGAGCTCCATGAAGAAAGCGTTGTCCGCCTTCCTGAAGGGCACAGTATCCGTTGAATCAAAGTTCCCGGAATAAGCCTTTTCGACAAAAGACTTCATCCTCTCATCGCCGTAATCATCCAGAAACAGCCTCATGATCCTGAAAGCGCACTCCCTGTAAGTCAGTTCCGCATCTCCGGCCGGATCC
>JAEELB010000253.1 GCA_016288705.1 Lachnospiraceae bacterium
GAATCCCAGCCACAAACCCGAAAAGTTAGGATAAAAGAGAGTATTTTGCGGGTTTTATCCTAACTCAGGGCATTCAAGACCATCTGAATCCCAGCCACAAACCCGAAAAGTTAGGATAAAAGAGAGTTTTTTGCGGGTTTTATCCTAACTTGGGCTGATCAAGACCATCCGCGTCCCGGGCTGTCAGCTGCCGGGGCGGGGCATCGGGCATGTCCGCCAGCGAGCGAGCGCGTTCCGGGGGTTCAGCTGTCGAGGCCGGGGATGGCGATATCCGCCACGCTTTCGTATATCAGATCCGGCATCCAGGGATTGTCCGGAGAGGAAAGATCGGAGAGGGAAGTCTCTCCGCTGAGGACCAGAATGGATACAAAGCCTCCCTTAACGGCGGAAGCTATGTCGGTATAGAGCCTGTCACCGATCACCGCGATCTCTGAGGGGGCGGGGCGAACGCCGGTATCTCCCTCGATCCGGGTCATCAGATATTCGTTCATATACTGATTCGGCTTTCCGATCACGCAGTCAGGCTCACGGCCTGCGCTCGCCTTTACAAAGGCCAGGATAGCGCCCGTATCGGGAAGGAATCCGTCGTCAACGGGACAGTTGATGTCCGGATGGGTCATGATGTACGGCTTTCCTGCCCTCACAAGATCGCACAGATGCTTCATCTTGTCGTAGTCGAGGGTGGTGTCAAAGCCTGCGACAGCCACCTCCGCATCCTCATTTATCTCCCTTAGGTCTATGCCCTCCGAGAGGAACTGTTTGGTCAGCAGGGGATTTCCCAGGAGATATACGCTTTTGCCGGGGAAATATCTCTTCAGGTACAGGATGGTGGCCTGACCGGAGGTGATCACCTCGGATAGACAGGTCCTCAATCCCATGTTTTCCAGCTTGTCTCTTACCGCCTCAGGGTCTCTGGAGGAGTTGTTTGTGAGGAAATAATATCTCCGTCCTCTGTCCCGGATAAGGCTAAGGAAGTCCATGGCCCCGGGTATCCATTTCGGCCCGAGATAAACGGTGCCGTCCAGATCCAGGGCGAAGTATCGGACTTTTTCCAGAAGTCCCTTCGGGTCTTTATTTACGGGCGGTATTTCAGATGATCCCATTTTGCGATTTCCTTTCGTGGCCGGCAACACAGGCGGAGCCTGCCGTCTGCCGGATGATGTTCCGACTGAACGCTCCCGGGTCAGGGCTGCATGAAGACCAGTCCGAATACGGCGGACAGCCCTATCCAGATGATTGGATGCAGCTTTTTGGCCTGTGGCACAAACCGGGTGACTATGAGGAGTACAGCCGCCAGGATCAGCGCCGGGATATCCGGGCTCACGGCTCCCGTTTCGGGTGCTTTGTGAATAAATGCAATGAGCGCAACGGAAATGCCTGCCGAGGTTATCAGAGCCACAGAGGCGGGGCGGAGATGCCTGAACACGTTCTGTACGAGTTTGTTCTCACTGAAGTTTTTCAAAAAAGAAGCGATCAGGAGGATGATGATAATGGATGGCGTGATCAGTCCCAGCGTGGCAACGATCCCCCCGGGCACGCCCGCGGTCTTGAATCCCACGTAGGTGGCGGAGTTTACGCCCATGGGGCCCGGGGTGGATTCCGATACCGCGATCATGTCGGCCAGATCCTGCTGGGTGAACCAGCCGGTCTTGTCAGCCATGCGGGACAGGAAGGGCAGGGTTGCGAGACCTCCGCCTACCGCCAGAAGCCCGGTCTTGAAAAATTCCCAGAACAGTCTCAGGAGTATCACAGCGCCTCCTTCCCGGAGGATCCAGTGTCCGTCGGCTTCTCGTCCGCCGATTCATCAACGGATCCGTGACTTGCGGGCTCTTCATCGGTCTCTTCAATACCGTATCCGTGACTTGCCGGTCCTTCATCTGTCTCTTCACTAACGGATCCGTGACTTGCCGGTTTTTCATCGGTCCCATCACTAACGGATCCGTGACTTGCGGGACCTTCATCGGTCTCTACAATACCGTATCCGTGACTTTCCGGACCTTCATCGGTCCCATCATCAACGGATCCGTGGCTTGCCGGTCTTTCATCGGTCCCATCATCAACGGATCCGTGACTTGCGGGCTCTTCATCGGTCTCTTCACTAACGGATCCGTGGCTTGCCGGTCCCTCGCCCGACGTTTCATTTGCCGGGACAGTTTCCGCCCCCTGACTGCCGGACTCCTTACCCCGGATGAACAGGGCCCAGGTGACCAGTCCGAAAGCAAGATCCATAAGCACTATGAGGACCGGCGATACCTTCAGAAAGACGGAAAGCACCACAGCGGCAAGGTATATGATAAGAGCGGTCGGGTCCTTCACCGCGCCCTTGAAGAGTTTTACTACCGAATTGAAGATGAGGACGCACACGCAGGCCCGGATACCGGCGAAGGCCTTTGTGACGTAAATGTTTTCGGAGAAGGCCTTTATTATCCCTGCAAGGGAAGTGATGATCACGACCGAAGGGAAGACCACGCCCAGGGTCGCCGCAATGCCTCCCGGAATGCCGCGGTTCTTATACCCGATGAAAGTGGCGGTGTTCACGGCGATGACGCCGGGAGTGCACTGACCTACGGCAAAATAATCCGACAGTTCCTCTTCCGTGGCCCAGCCCTTATTTTCCACCACTTCCCGCTGGAGGATGGGAAGCATGGCGTAGCCGCCGCCGAAGGTCATTACCCCGACTTTGGCGAAGGTGAGGAACAGGGATAAAAGAGAGGTTTTATCTGCGCGCTTTTCATTCATGACCAGCACATGATAACACCTGAAGGGAGATCAGGCAATATTGCCTGAAACCTGTTCCTTATGATAAAATCATATGGTCGTAAAATGAAGACAAAGCTGGGCGGGACAGAGGGTGACCCGGGAGATAAGCCGGAGGGATCGGCTGCTGATGCCGGCCCGGCATGGTGAATGTATGACAAATGATGATTATCTGAAGAGAGTAAAAGAGTGGGAGGAGCATCTCCCTGAAGACGACCCCATGCTTTCGGAGCTTAAGTCGTTGAAGGGCGATGACGGGGAACTGAAGGACAGATTTACTTCCGAGCTTTCCTTCGGCACCGCGGGACTCAGGGGAAAGACCGGGGTCGGGACCTCCAGGATGAACCGCATTACCGTGGGCCGGGCCACAAGAGGTCTTGCCCGGTATATCATGGATCACGGAGAAGAGGCCATGGGGCGGGGCGTTGTGATCGCCAGAGATCCCAGACACTTTTCCGACGTATTTGAGAAGACCGTGTGCGGCATCCTTTCCTCATGCGGCATCAGATGTTATGTGTTTGACGATATCAGGCCTACTCCCGAGCTGGCCTTTATGATCAGGCACCTGAACGCCGTATCCGGAATAAACGTGACTGCTTCCCATAATCCCAGGGATTACAACGGTTACAAGGTATACTGGGAAGACGGATGCCAGATATCCGGAGAGGTGGCAAAGGGCATCTCGGAGAAGATCGCTGAGACCGGATATTTTGAAGGGGAGACCGGTCCGGGAGTTTCGGCGGATGGAGATCTTATCTGCCTGCTCGGCCCGGAGCATGACAGGCTTTATCTGGATGTGATCGAAGGGCTGTCGCTCCGAGGCGCAAATGACCTCGACCTCTCGATCCCGCTGGTTTATACGCCTTTAAACGGGGCCGGGTCCTTATTTGTGCAAAAGGTCTTCGGGGAAAAGGGCTTTACAAATGTGCATGTGGTGAAGGAACAGGAAAAGCAGGATCCGGATTTCACCACCGCGCCCTATCCTAATCCCGAATTTCCGGAGGCTTTCCGGCTGTCAAGGGAGCTGGGAAGGGAGACCTCGGCAGAACTCCTCATGGCCACCGATCCCGATTCGGACAGGTTTGCGGCCGAGATCCCCGACGGGAAAGGAGGCTTCAGGCACCTGAACGGCAATCAGACCGGCTACATACTCATAAATTATATCCTGGAAGGGCTTAAGGAGTCCGGCAGGCTTCCGGAAAAGGGAGCCATAGTCAGGAGCATAGTGACATCCCCTCTTACCGACAGGATCGCGGAACGGTACGGAGTAAGGACCTTCGAGACACTCACCGGATTCAAGAATATCTGCGGGAAGATCCCCGACCTGGAACAAGAGGGATACGCGTATATTTTCGGCTATGAAGAATCCGCAGGCTTTGCGCCCTGTCCGCTCATAAGGGACAAGGACGGGGTGAGCACCTCCCTTCTCATGGCGGAGGCCGCCGCATTTTACGCAAATAAAGGCCTGAAACTGTCAGGAGTGCTTTCGGAGATCTATTCCGATAACGGGTATTGTTCGGAGATCGGGGAGAACCTGGTGCTGGAAGGTCTTGAAGGCGCGGACAGGATCAGACGCATGATGAAGGATCTCAGGGAGGCCCCTCTTAAAGAGGTGGCGGGGATCCCGGTATCCGGAGTGACGGATTTCATTAACGGCTCCGGGGATATACCGCCTTCCGACGTTTTGAGGTATAATCTTACGGACGGCTCTGTTTTTTCCATACGCCCTTCCGGGACGGAACCCAAGATAAAGTTTTATTTCTACGCATTCGGGGACTCGGAGGAGAGCGCTGCGGAAAAGAACCGCCGCATCAGAGACGAGGTGCTGAAAGCAGCCGGCGCGTAAGGCATAAGGCAGGAAACCGCAGTTCGGCGTGTGAACGCCTGAAAACACGGACACATTAAGGAACCGTATAAGGAGGAAAAAATGATAAACAAGAATGATCCCGAGATCAAATGGTATGAGAGAAAGAGAACATTCCTGGGGCTGCCCTGGTCCTTTACGAAGTATGCCCTCACCGCAGAGAAATTCATTGTGGACACGGGCTTTTTCAACCTTGAAGAGCAGGAGGTAAGACTTTACAGGATACTGAACCTGCATCTCACAAAGAGCCTCGGACAGAGGATCCTGGGCCTTGGGACCATACATTTCGACGCGAATGACAAGGATCTCGCCTGCTACGATATCAAAAACATCAAGAACAGCGATGAGGTCATGAAGATGCTTTCCCAGCAGGTGGAGAAGGAGAGAGTCAGGAACAGGGTCTACGCCCGCGAAAATATGGGGGAGACTCCCGGCCATGACGACTTTGACGAACACGACATGGGCGGAGCGGACGACGACGATGACAGATGATATATTGCATTTCGCATAGCACAGAGGTATAATCGTTCTGTTGTGTTTTATTTCTTATAAGGAGGACTTATTATGAAAAAGAGAATTCTGTCACTGATCATCTGTGGCGCCATGGCAGCTTCCATGGTCGGATGCGGTGGCCTGCACAGCGCGGATAACGGCGCTGCACAGCAGCCTGCTGCACAGACCGAGGCAGCAAAGCCCGAGACAGCCGCACCCACCGAGGCTGCAGCCGAGAGCGCTGCGCCCGCAGAGTCTGCACCCGCAGCTGTTGAGCCCGCGGCAGACGCCATCACCTTCACCATGGCTGAGGTGAATCCCCTTGATACCATCGTCGGCATGACCGACCAGAAGTTCAAGGAGGAAGTCGAGTCCAGGTCAAACGGCTCCATCATCATCGACATCCAGGCCAGCGGCGTGCTTGGCACCGAGAACGAGGTTCTCGACGGTATGCTCGGCGGAACCGGCACTGTGGACATTTCCCGTATTTCCGCTTTCGCTCTGACCAGCTACGGCGGGGAGAAGTCCAAGCTCCTTTCCCTTCCCTACACCTTCGTGAGCAGGGATCACTTCTGGAAGTTTGCTTCATCCGAACTGGCCGATGAGATCATCTCCGAGCCTCAGGAGAACGGCACGGGCCTCGTAGGTCTCTTCTACGGCGAAGAGGGCTTCCGCCACTTCTTCACCAAGGAGCCCGTCAGCGGCATTGACGACTTCAAGGGCATGAAGCTCCGCGTTTCCAACGACCCCGTTATGGTCGGTCTCGTACAGGGCCTCGGCGCAAATGCGACAGAGGTTGCCTTCACCGAGCTTTACAGCGCTCTTCAGACCGGCGTTTGCGACGGCGCAGAGCAGCCTATAGCGAACTACAAGGCAAACGCGTTTGACGAAGTTGCTCCCAACATGATCCTCGACGGCCACACCCTTGGAGCCATCCAGGTGGTCATGACCGAGGCTGCATGGAACAAGCTCACACCCGAGCAGCAGCAGATAATGAAGGATGCCGGAAAGGCAACCGGAGAATACAACAAGTCCATCTCCGAGGAGAAGGAAAATGAGGTTCTCGAAGAGCTCAAGGCTTCAGGCGTGAACATCGTCGAAGTAGCGGACAAGACACCCTGGCAGGAAGCTACAAAGCAGGTTATAGCTGACAACACCAAGGGTTATGAAGATCTCTATCAGAAGATAGTCGATCTCGGCAAGTAATTCTTTTGCGGGTCGAGGGGGCTGACCGGGGTGCGTCAGATCGTCAGAATACGCTGATCAGCTGCCCGCGGCCCGCTTTCTTCCGGGTCAGCCCCCGAACCGCATTTCACAGACTCTTTGATTCTCATCATTCCGGGGGTTACCATGACTAATGTTTTCAGCAAGATAGATAAGATCAAGCCATTATACGACGCTGTGTACAAGGTCGTTCTCTTTGTCTGCAAACTTCTGCTGATAGGCGATATCCTTATCACCTGCTTCAGCGTTCTCGGCAGATATATTTCGTTTATTCCCGATCCTACCTGGACAGAGGAGATCGTACTGACCCTCATGTCCTACATGGCCGTGCTTTCGGCGGCGCTTGCCATCAGAAAGAAATCCCATATCCGCATGACGGCTCTGGACCGGTTCCTTCCGAGTCCGTTGATCAGGTTTTTGGACATCCTGTCGGATATTTGCATACTGGCGCTTTCGGTGGTCATGATCACTGTCGGATGGCAGTATGCCAGCACTATCGGATCCAAGGGGACTTACGTCAGCATTCCCTCCCTTTCCAGAGCGTGGAAATACTATCCTATCCCTCTGGCGGGACTGGCTATGTTTATCTTTGAACTTGAGGCGATCTATGCCGACATAAAGGTCATCGTCTCTGGAAAAGATAAGACCGAAAAAAAAGAAAAGGCAGGTGAGTGACAATGGTTACTAATTATGCAGCTATAGCGGTTCTCCTCATCAGCTTTGCGGTTCTTGTATTTTTGAGATTCCCCGTGGCCTATGCGGTGGCCATGTCTTCGATAATCTGTCTCATGTATCAGGGACTTCCGCTTTCTACGGTTTCTCAGCAGATGGTCAAGGGCATCAGTTCGTTTTCACTGATGGCCGTGCCATTCTTTATTACCATGGGCGTCCTTATGGGCACCGGCGGTATTTCGGAAAAGCTAATAGACCTGGCTGATGCCTGTGTCGGCTGGATGACCGGCGGCATGGCCATGGTGAATATAGTCGCGTCGTATTTCTTCGGCGGTATTTCCGGCTCCGCGGCGGCAGATACCGCATCCCTGGGAAGCATCCTCATTCCCATGATGGTGGATCAGGGATATGACGACGATTTTTCAACGGCAGTCACCATCACCTCCTCCTGTGAGGGGCTTCTGGTGCCTCCCAGCCATAACATGGTAATTTACGCCATGAGCGCCGGCGGCATTTCGGTGGGAAGCCTGTTCCTTGCGGGATATGTGCCGGGCGCGCTCCTTGCCGGTTCGCTGATGGTGGGCTCTTACATCATTTCCAAAAAGAGAAAGTATCCCAAGGGAGATAAGTTTAACCTGAAGAATCTCGGAAAGCAGTTCATAAAGTCCTTCTGGGCCCTTGCGGCCGTGATAATCGTTGTGATCGGGGTCGTGGGAGGCTGGTTCACCGCCACGGAATCGGCTGCGGTGGCCGTTATCTACAGCCTTATCGTCAGCGTGTATATTTACAGGGGACTCAACTGGAAGGGCGTGTGGAAGGCTCTGGAGCAGTGCGTGGACACTCTGGCCATAGTGCTGATCCTCATTGCCACCTCAAGCATCTTCGGTTACTGCCTGACCATTCTCCATGTGCCGGAGCTGGCCGCAAACGCCATCATTGGCGTGACCGACAATCCCGTGCTGATCGCTCTGCTCCTGAATCTGATACTGCTGGTTTTGGGATGCATAATGGATATGGCGCCTATCATACTGATAGCTACGCCCATCCTTCTGCCCATAGCCACCTCCATCGGCATAGACCCCGTTCAGTTCGGCATCATCATAGTCCTGAACTGCGGGATTGGGCTTCTGACTCCTCCTGTGGGAGCGGTGCTCTTCATCGGTTCTGCCGTTGGTAAGGTGAAGATGGAAAGAGTGGTGAAAGCCACGCTTCCTTTCTACGTCTGTATGATAGCCACGCTGCTCCTCATCACCTTCTTCCCCGAGGTCAGTCTGGCGCTTCCGAGGCTGTTCGGTTACGGCGGATGAAGGCTTTGACGCTTTGTAAGCAGGCTCGCGGCGGATGATGTGGAAGAATACAGATTCAGACAGGAGGTAAAGGCCTCCGATTATTTCAGACTTATAATGACCGGCACCTACAGGTCCGCAGTGGGGGTGGTGCACATCGTGTTCACCATTGCCATGGTAGCGCTGGCGTTTCGCTTTCTGGGCCGGACAAATGCATTTTATGACGGGCTCATGATTTTCGGGCTGATACTCTTCCCGGTGCTTCATCCTCTGGCCATTTACGGCCAGAGCGTGAAACAGACGGAGAGGCTTCCCCGGGATCTTGAGCTCGTCTTTGATGACAGGGGCGTCCACGCATGTTCCGGCGGGAAAACGGAGGATCTCCCCTGGAGCCGGGTCACAAGGGTCATAAAGCACCGTAATATGCTGATCCTGTACACGGACACGGAACGGGGCTACATGCTCACTGACCGCGTCCTGGGGGACCGGAAGGACGAGTTTTACATGTATCTGAAGAAAAAACTGGGCCGGGCGTGATCCGGTCCGGCCGGGGAGGGAATGATGAGGTTCGTGATCCAGGTGGTTTCGCAGGCTGACGTGAAGATCGACGGGAAGGTAAAGGGCAGCATAGGAAAGGGCTTCCTGGTCCTGACCGGAGTCGGGCAGGGCGATGATGAGGGGATCGCCGACAAGATGGTAAATAAGCTCCTCGGACTTCGCATATTCCCCGATGAAAACGATAAGACCAACCTGTCCCTTTCGGACGTGGGCGGAGAACTCCTCGTGATCTCGCAGTTCACCCTCTA
>JAEELB010000254.1 GCA_016288705.1 Lachnospiraceae bacterium
CCATGACGGATGAGGCGTAAGCTTCAAGAAGTTCCGATATTTCAACGCGGTTTTCCATGCATATCTGTTCCCAAAGGGCGGGATCCGACGAAGAGATACGGGTAAAGTCCCTGAACCCTCCTGCAGCAAGCTTTCCCAGCATACCGTCGGGAGTTTCATTGTCCCTTACCAGATTGACGAGAGCGGCGCTGAGCAGATGAGGAACATGACTGACCAGTGCAGTCGATCTGTCGTGCTCTTCGGGAGTCATTATCACAGGGATCGCGCCTGTCATGACCACAAGCTCTTTAAGCCTCTCCACGGCTTCCGGAGAGCTGCTCTCCCCGGGAGTGATGATGTATCTGGCGCCTTTTAAAAGTTCCGAAGAGGAATTGGCATAGCCTTTCTTTTCGGAACCCGCCATGGGGTGCCCTCCGATAAAGCATTCCGACAGCCCAAGATCCGCAGCGGCCCTCATGATGGGCTGTTTCACGGAGCCGGCGTCGGTCAGAACCGTGCGTTCCGTCAGATACGGCTTTATTTCCTTAAGGTACCCGAGATTGACATCGACCGGAGCGGTCAGGATAATGATATCCGAACCCCTTATGAATTCAGGAAGGCTGTCGCCTCCTTCGTCTATAACCCCGTCCTTCAACGCGGCGTCAATGCTTTCCATATGCCCGGAAACCGCGCATATGTGGAAGTCGTAATCACTTTTTCTCAGGGCGCGGGCAATGGAGCCCCCTATGAGGCCGAGGCCCAATATCGAGATTTTCATACAGCTTTCCCGTTCGGCCTCACGATTCTTCAAGCCTGTCGGCTTCCCTCTCCAGCTCTTCCCTGGATACCATGAAGCAGTTCATGATCTTCGGATTGAAGATCCCGCACTCCCCGCCGCAGATCATGTCGAAAGCCGTGTCCTTCGGGTACGCCGCCTTGTACACCCTTTCGGAAATAAGAGCGTCGTAGCAGTCCGCGATGGACACAAGCTGGGCGGAAAGAGGTATCTCATCCCCTTTCAGACCGTCCGGATAGCCCCGGCCGTCATATTTTTCATGATGATGCCTGATTATCTCCATACAGTATTTCAGATATGTATCCGGTTCCAGACCGCTTAAGATCCCGCCTAAGATCTCATCGCCCTTTGTGGTGTGGGTCTTCATTATCTCGAACTCATCTTTGGTGAGTTTTCCGGGCTTCATGAGAATACTGTCGGGAATGGCGATCTTCCCGATGTCATGAAGAGCAGAGGCGTATGAGATCTCATTTACCGTCTGCTCCGTCAGTCCCGAATCGGGTTCCAGCTTCATGTAGTTCATCCCCATGATGCGCGTGAAAGCCTTTGTCCTCTTAACATGCACGCCGGAATCAAGATTCCTGAATTCCACCACGGTGCCCAGGATGTCCACGATATTGTTCACAACCTCGATCAGGTACCTGTTTCTGTTCTCCAGATACTCTATTCTCTGTTCGGGACTTTCTGTTCTCACATTATCGTCGCTCATATCAGTCTGTGCTCCTTTCTGACATGCCGCCCATGGTAAGCCGGATACGGGATAAGATTCAGTTCTTGTACGTGGCCACCCTGTTCTGGGATCTCATGAAGTAGACCTTCTCCATCACCCTGGATACTATCAGGAAATCATTGCTGATCCTGAGCTGAGTGCCGGGATACACGCATTTCTTCACTTCTATCCTCGCCTGGCTCGCCATATCCATCTTTGCCATCAGGTTTTTCTTTTTCTTTTCGATACCCCTTATGTCTTCAAGCTTCACGGTTATAGCCATGGCCATCCGGTCCTTTTGAGGAAGGTTCTGCCTTATACCCTGCTCGAACACCTCTATCTCGGCTCTGAGCTTCGAGATCCTGCGGTCATAGCTCTGAAAGCTCCTCATAATGCCTGTGTTCACCCCGACGCCGATAATGGTGTTGACCCCGGACTGGCCCCCGATATACTTGGCAGCGACCCTGTAAAGGGCCCTGGTCTCCCCGGAAATGATGGTGCCCTGATCTCCCAGCACCTCGATGGAACCCCCGGCGTCGCATTCGGATTCACAGATGTAGGAGCTGTAAATATCCCCGTCGGCCTTCAGGCTTATGTTCTCAAAGAACTTCCCGATTATGTTCCCGCCTGCGGAAATGACTCCCTCATCCCTTCCGAAAGCGCCGCTCCGGAGCAGGATATCCTTTCCGGCCTCGAGCTGTGAAGCCTCAACGATGCCGTCCACCACTATATTTCCGGTAGCTCTGATGACAGATCCCCGCTCCACCGAACCGTGGACATATACATCCCCGTCGAAATCGATATTACCGGTGTGGGAGTTGACGTTTCCGTTCTCCCGGTGCACCTCGGTGATGTTCATGACCCCGTCTTCGTACTCCACCTGCCCGGATTTAAGGGCGTAATAACGGGTGCCGTCCTTTGAGATCCGGAATCCGTTGCCACGGATAGCGGGTTTCTCTTTTCCCTTCTTCTGCAGGATCAGCCTTCCCATGACGGTGAAGCCCATTGCGCCCCCCGAAGCCTTGGAATACCTGGCCAGCTCCTGTCCTTCATTCACGTACTCCAGAAGATCCATGTCAAAATAGTCGACAGAACCGTTCTCCTGTATCTTCGGAGTCTTCTGCAGAAGGTTTCTGAAGCTGAAATCAAAATGACCGTCAAAGCCGTTTACCGGTTCTTTTCCCTCTGCCACCCTGACGACCTTTTCATCCGGCTCCATGAGTGTCAGGGATGCGACGGCGCCGGCGTCTATCCCGGCCTTCACCCCCGCATCGGAAAGCAGCGTCATGATCTCCTCTTCGGTATAGAGTTCATGATCCTTTTTTCTGAACAGCATGACGCCCGCGCTCATCTCATCATCGGAAATGAGCACCATATTTCCTGTTTTGGGGTCGTCAAAGGTCTTCATTTTCCGAGTTCTTTCTCGAGGGAAAGCCTTATCTCCCTCATTTCCTCCGCCGTTAAGGAGGGGTCGTCATATCTGGAGGTGTCCACCCCCGCCTCTATCCCGAGGATTATCTCATTAGTCTGTTCGGGAGTATAATCGACCACCGTGGGAGTTTCGCTGTCCTTTATGAGCCTTTCCTTCACACGGGCCATCTCAGCCACGGAGTACTTCTGACTGGCGTATTCCGATACATCGATATCGGCCTCAAGCCCTTCCCTTATCTCCTTCATCTGCTGATGCCTGAAGCCGGGATCCAGATAGGAGGACACATCCAGTCTTTCCTCCAGGCCTATCCTGATCTCACGCATCTGGAACCAGTTATATCTCTCGCTCGCAAATAAGGACACGTCGATCCCGTGCTCCAGTCCTTTGCGGATCTCATCCAGCTGCTGACCGTAATAGCCGGGATCCAGATAGGGTTCGATATCCACTCCGCTTCTTGAGCAGTTCCTGATGACCCCCAGCTGATCGCCCTCGTAGCCTTTAGCGACGTAAGGCGCAAGGTCGATACCCTCCAGAAAGCCTTCCCTGAGCTCGGAAAGTGTGCCGGCGGAACAGGTTCCGATATAGGGGGTAAGGTCGATGTCGTCCTCAAGGCCCATCCTCAGCTGCTTCATGACATTACTTGAGAGCTCAGGCTTTGCATAGCCCGATACATCAAGCCCCGCGGAAAGTCCGAGCCGTATCTCACGCATCTGGAACCAGTCAAATTCCCCGGATGAGTACAGGGACACGTCAAGTCCATCTTCCAGCCCGAGTCTGATCTCCTGCATCTGTGCCGCAAAGTACGTATTATCGGAATAGACGGACACATCCACCCCGTTCACGATCCCGAGTCTGATCTCCTTTATCTGGGACCAGTCGAACCGATCCCTGTAAGACAGCACATCCACATTGTTTTCAAGACCAAGCCGTATCTCCTCCATCTCAAACCAGGCGTAGGAAGGATCTGAATAAACGGATACGTCCACGCCGGCTTTAAGTCCGTTAATGATCTCCTTAAGCTGCTGGATATCATAGCCCTTATTTTCCAGTTCGACTCTTTCAAGTCCCAGTTCTTCGCACTCTTTCAGCGAGGCCTCGTATTCGTCCTTATTGATCTCATCCAGAAACGATCTGATCTCAACTGCTTCCACTGACATAACCGACTCCCGAACAATCCTTTCTGCTTACAATCGTTAATTCATTTACATCCCGGCGCATAACAGCCCGCGGGAAAGGTTCAAGATCTGAGTTCTATACCCATCCTCTCAAGTCCGTTCAGGTACTTCTTCATGACGGCGTTCACATCGTCATCCGACAGGGTCTTTTCACGGCTCCTGAACACAAGTGAATAAGCCATCGACTTGTAGCCATCCTTTACCTGTTCGCCCTGATATACGTCGAACAGAGTCACGCTCTCAAGGATCTTCCCGCCTCTCTGGAGGAACAGGGACTCAAGCTCGCCTGCCGTCACGTTCAGGGGCACAAGCATCGAGATATCCCTTGTGACCGCAGGGAATCTGGCAAAGCCGCCGTATCTGATGTCCTCCGAGGAATGGCTGACCAGGGCGGGCATATCGATCACCAGCACGTACGCTCTCCCTCCGATACCGAAGTTTTCGGCTGTAATGGGATGAACCTCGCCCAGGTATCCCAAAAGCTCATCTCCGTAAAAGATCTCAGCCTGTCTTCCGGGGTGCAGGTAAGGACGGTCAGATGAAGCCTTATAGGTCCTGCGGTCTCTCAGACCCGCGTTTTTGAACACGGTCTCCGCAAGTCCCTTAAGGGTAAAGAAATCCCCCTTCCCGTAGAATCCTGCGGTAAAGGTCATCCTCTCGTCCGGCAGCTCGGTGAGGGGCAGCTCCTTTGCGATATATACGTTCCCCAGCTCATAGAGCCTCACATCCTTATTCCTGTGGTTGTAATTGGAGGCGAGGGATGTGAGCATGCCGCCCAGGGGAACCGTCCTCATTATGGAGAAATCCTCCCCGAGAGGATTTGAGATACGGATCGCTTTCCTCTCCGGAGCGTCTTCGGGGAGCCTCAGCATGTCGAATATCTTCGGGCTCTCGAAGGAATAGCAGTATGCCTGTGAAAAACCGAAATGCTCCGCGGATGACGCTGCAGCGTTCCTGATCCTCATATCCCGGTTCAGACCGCCCATGGTGGCAGATGAAGAAGGAAGGGTCACGGGGATCCTGTCGTATCCGTAGAATCTCGCCACTTCCTCCGCAATGTCCGCATCCCTCAAAAGATCCTGACGGAAATAAGGGATCTTAAGTGTCCTGTCCTTTTCATCGAATCCGATCTCCAGACGCTTGAAGATGTCCAGCATCTCCTCTTCGGACACATCCGTTCCCAGTAGTGAATTGTACTTTTCAGGCTTGAAGGTTAGTTCCTTCCTTTCCGGAAGATCGTCCCCTGCTCTGACCATTCCCTCCGCCGGGGTGCCGCAGGAAAGCTCGTTCATCAGTTCGCAGGCGCGGTTTATGGCGTCGATCGCGTTATGGGGCTCCAGTCCTTTTTCGAATATGGAGGATGCGTCCGTCCTTAAACCTATGCGGCGTGAGGACTTCCTCACGTTCGTGCCGTTAAAGGTGGCAGCTTCGAAGAGCACGGTCTTCACGTTTTCGGTGATCATGGAGTTTTCACCCCCCATGATGCCGGCTATGCCCACAGCCTTTTCCCCGTCGCAGATGGTGAGAACATCATGATCCAGCTCTCTCTCCTGTCCGTCGAGGGTGACGAATTTCTCCCCGTCGGACGCCCTTTTTACGACTATCCTGCGCCCTGCTATGTCGTCCAGGTCGTAAGCGTGCATGGGCTGTCCGTATTCGGCCATGACGTAATTCGTGATATCCACGAGGTTGTTGATGGGTCTGATCCCTACCGATGCCAGCCTTCTCTGCATCCACTCGGGGGAAGGCCCGATCTTCACGTCGGTGCACACCCTGGCGCAGAACTGTGAGCAGAGATCGGGATCCTTTATCTCCACGGAAATGAGATCCTTTGTATGCAGGTCTTTATTTTCCTTCACCTCGCAGGAGGGAGCTTTGAAGGGCAGCTTAAACGTGGCCGCCGCTTCTCTGGCTATTCCCAGCACGCTGTAGCAGTCCACTCTGTTTGAGGTGATCTCATACTCATAGACGGCGTCCCTGAGGCCCAGTATCTGAAGAGCGTCCGAACCCGGCACGGAATCCGGGGGAAGTATGTAGATACCGCCCTCGGGAGCGTCGGGATAGAATTCACGGCTGCTCCCCAGTTCCTCTATGGAGCACATCATGCCGTTTGATTCGACTCCCCTGAGCTTACCTGCCTTTATCTCCACGCCGTCCTCGGGAAGGGGGCCGCCGTCATGTCCGCCGGCCACCTTTCCTCCCGCCAGCACCACCGGGACCTTCTGTCCCTCACGCACATTGGGAGCGCCGGTAACTATCTGTGTGGTCTCATCGCCGATGTTCACCTGGCATACCACCAGTTTGTCCGCATCGGGATGTCTGTCGATCTTAAGGATCTCCCCGACCACGATCTTTTCAAGGTTTTTGTCAAGAGGCCTGAATTCCTCCACCTTCGTGCCGGACAGGGTCATCCTGTCCGAATATTCCTGATATGTGCAATCCAGATCGGGAACATATGCTTTTATCCAGCTGTATGAAGTGTTCATTTCTATAAATTCCTTTCTGCGATCTATCCTGTGTTCCGCCGCTTTGACTGCCTGAAGCCGGAGGCCTGTCAGGTCAAAGCGTCATACTCCGTGTGATCCGGATCCGTCAGAGCCCTTAGGATCCGGCGCTGCCGCAAGGGTTCCCGGATCAGAACTGATCCAGGAATCTGATATCGTTATCGTACATGAGGCGCATATCATCTATGCCGTACTTCAGAAGAGCGATCCTCTCAAGCCCCACGCCGAAAGCGAAGCCCGTATACTCGTCGGGGTCTATGCCGTTCATCTCGAAGACATGGGGATGGACCATCCCGCAGCCAAGGATCTCTATCCAGCCCTCTCCCTTGCAGAAGGAACAGCCCTTGCCGCCGCATTTGAAGCAGGATACATCCACCTCGGCGCTGGGCTCCGTAAAAGGAAAATGATGGGGCCTGAAACGCACCTTCGTCTCCTCTCCGAAAAGCTCTCTGGCCATGACTTCAAGGGTTCCCTTGAGATCTGCAAAGGTTATTCCCTTGTCTATCACCAGTCCCTCTACCTGATGGAATGAAGGGGAATGAGTGGCGTCCACGGCGTCGGACCTGAACACGCGCCCGGGTGATATCATGCGGATGGGAAGCCTGCCCTTCTCCATTTCGTGAACCTGTGCAGAAGAGGTCTGGGTGCGGAGCAGAATGTCTCCGTTGATATAAAAGGTGTCCTGCTCATCCTTTGCGGGATGACCGTCCGGGATGTTCAGGGCTTCAAAGTTGTAATAGTCCTTCTCCACTTCGGGGCCTTCGACAACCTCATAGCCCATTCCGATAAATATGCGCTCAAGCTCTTCCAGAGCGATGGTGTTGGGATGAGTGTGTCCCTGGGGAACCTCCTCTGCAGGCAGAGTCACGTCCAGTGTCTCCGATGCAAGCCTGAGTTCCATGGTCTTTTCCCGGATCCCGGCCTGCGCCTGGGCGATGGCCGTCTCTATCTGGGTCCTGGCCTTGTTTATGGCTTCCCCGGCCCGGGGTCTCTCTTCCGGAGGCAGATCCTTAAGCCCTTTCAATAAGGCCGTGATCTCACCCTTTTTTCCGCTGTACTTTACGCGCAGTTTTTCAATATCCTCATTTGTGGCCGCTTCCTTCACGGCCTTCTGCGCATCCCTGATTATCTGTTCCAGATTGCCTGTCATGATCCCCTCTCTTTCTTTATCTGCATTTTTTTATTTTTCATCTGTTCTTTCATCCTGCGTACCAGATCGATCACCCTGTCTCTGAAGAGATATAATATCACAATTGAGACCAGCATGAGTACCGTCACAAGAAGTGATAGGAACACATCCCCTCTCAGAAGCCTGCCGCTTATGAAGCACATGGTAAAGAACTGGGGAGCAGCCCCGTATACCAACGCCTTAAAAAACTGTTTTGTGGTGACGGAGGTCTGGTTTGCAACATAGGGCACAAAACCGTTGGGCATGCCCGGCATCATATACGCAAGCATGATCATATAAGCCGGGTTCTCCGAATCTATCCACTCAAACAGGGCCTGGACCTTTCTCCCCGACCTTGAATCGGGGGAAAAGGTTATGTCGCCCTTTTTTCGCAGATACAGGAAAACGAGCATATTGGTGATGACGAAAGAAATAAAGGTCACCAGAAAGCTTATGAGAAAGCCGTATACGATCCCCGCGGCGATCTGTATGGGCGGGCCGGGTATGAAGATGGATATGACCTGGATCACCTGCAGCACGGCCACCACCAGTATGCCCTTAAAATTGGCTATACTGTCCAGGTAATCCATCAGTTCCTCATAGGTGCAGCCGTTTATGACTATATCCCTCAATTCCGGAAACACCCTTACGAACACAATGCAGATAAGGATGACCGAAATGAAGATCGGCGCAACATACTTTATGACCTGGATAAACGTGCTCTTTTTCATTCAGAACACCCTGATATCCGTAAGCGCGCACTGGTCGCCGGTAAGGGCAAGATATAATTCGCCGCTGTTGTCCGGGATCACGGTGGTGCACTTGATGGAAATGCCGTAATTCTCCGTCGTGAAGGTTATCTTATTCCTGCGTCTTTTGAATCTCACTTCACAGTCAAATCCCTTCTTTGTATAATCCTTCCAGCCGTCCCAGCCTCTGAATTCTTCGCCCTTCTTCACTTCGAGCTGGTTTTCGGCCTTTCCTTCATACGTTGCGTCCTCGCCGTCAAGTCTTATACAGGCGTACTCCTGATAACCGCTCCCGTTCACCTTCATCCCCGGGGATGAGTACAGGAGTATGTAGGAGCAATGCCAGACCAGGCTCGCCGTAGGCAGGCTCATGGTATGGAAAGTAAGCTTCATGCGGTCCCTCACCGGAACTGCCTTTGAAGTCAGGAGCCGGTAGCCGTTTATCTGTATATTGGGAATATCGCCCTCGATGCGGTTGATATAGGTGACCTCTTCCACAAGCCGTGTGATATAATCCTCGGGAACGGCGGTATCCGTTTCTTCGACCTCCACATGGTCGATCTCGCAGTGCTCGCCGGTGAATGCGATGTAAGAGAACCTGACGCTGTCGGGAAGCGCTGCGGTGACGTCAACGAGCTTACTGCCGTCAGAGATCTTTATCCTGACGTGATCCTTTATCCTCACCGCTTCTATATCGTAATGAGTCTCATTGGGCTTAAGTCCGGTTCCTGCAGAAGTCTCCAGTTCCTTCACATCGCATTTCATATCCCTTGCGGCGGTGCAGATGAAATGCCCGTCAGTCCAGATCTCTCCGTATTCAAGATAGTGGAGGTTCTTGATCTGCCTCCCGCTCTTGTGGACACAGCCGTCATTTGAGTCGAAAAGGATAAGGGAGGGTCTGGATATGCGGCTGTCCGCTCCCGGATCGGAATGTGTGTTCAAATGTATCCTTACGATGTTGTTTGTGACGGCTATCCCGTCAGAGATCCTTTCCTTGTACTCGCCGAAATGCATCTCATGAACCGAGGTGAGGTCCACATTTCCGATACCCTCGCCGGATTCGTCCTTTTCCCTCAGTCTGTAGTTCACATCCTCGTCGATCATGTTCACCATGATCTTTGCAAATTCGGGATCAAACTGGGTCCCGGAGCCCTTTACCATCTCCTCTCTGACGGTATCCTGAGGAAGAGGCTCCCTGTAGCTCCTGGAGCTGGTCATGGCGTCGTAGGTGTCGGCAACGGCCACTATCCTGGCTGTCTCCGGTATGTCTTTGCCCTTCAGACCGTCGGGATAGCCCCTCCCGTCATATCTTTCATGGTGATAGGCAGCCGCAACGCTCAGATAAGGGAACTCTTTTATCAGGGAGAGGATATCCCTGCCTATGACAGAATGGGTCTTCATGATCTCATTTTCTTCATCGGTAAGACCGCTGTCTTTTGCGATAATGTCGTCCGATATGCCGATCTTGCCCACATCGTGGAGGAGTCCGGCATAATATGTTTCATCCACCGTTTTTTCGTCCCTGCCGGAGCGTCTGGCGATCTCCCTGGCATAATTCGCGACTCTGATGGAATGACCCTTGGAATACCTGTCCTTTGCGTCTATGGCGGAGGCTATGGCGGAAGCGGTTTCCTCAAAGAGTCTCTCCATGCTCTCCTGCTCTCTTTTCAGGTGTTCGATCTCCAGATTCCTGGATCTGGCCAGATTCTCATTGGTCTCGATCAGAGCGATGATATAAAGGACTATGGCAGTCCCGGCAATGGCGATATTTGAAAGAGACAGACCGTAGGTAAACATCTGGGTTATGGTGGCTGCCACGGGCACAACGGTAAAGAACAGCAGAGAAACCGCTATCCTCTTGCTGAGTTTATTGTAGAGCATGAAGATCACGGAGAGCTGAAGCCCGAGAACAATGAACGGTATCAGGTAACAGATAAAGAATAAAGGCCCTCTGTGATAAATGTTCGATTCGTCAAAATAGTAATATACTCCCGTGAACTCGGAGATGATGAGCATGGACCAGCCCACCATGACCAGTATCTCCGCCGCAACGAGCCTCTTGGGGGGCTTTTCCATCTGCCCTTCATCCATGGAAAGAGTTATAAGGTACATGGAAAAGGCATGAAGCAGTGAAAGAGTCAGGAAGAACACGAGGAAATTCGCGATCCTGACCATATAATAGCCCGTCAGACTGGTATCTCCCCTGTAGATATAAGCCAGTCTGTCGAAATACAGAAGGAAGCATCCCGAAAGCTCGATATACAAAAGGGATCTCTTTCTGCTCTTGTCCATGGAATCCGTAAGCAGCACAAAAAGCGCCAGGATGGCGCAGATGCCGGACAACACCAGCATGATATCAAGCTGGGCGCTTCTCAGAATATCAAACATCATATTACCCTTTGATTGAAGAACCCTTCCAGATTCTTCAACAATTCTTCCTTCTGTATGGTTTTAAGGAAATATCCCTCGGGCTTCAGGGAGACCACGGACATAACGCTCTTTTTGTCGCTTTTTCCCGTGAGGAACATGACCGGGATGGAACTGGTCTCGGGGTCGCTCCTCAGCATCTCCAGGACCTGGGGGCCCGAGGTGACCGGCATCTCATGGTCGAGGAGGATCAGGTCCACCCTGTTCTTTCCAAGCCATTTTATGGCCTGAAGCCCGGAAGACGCCATGGAGACTTTATAGGTATCCTTAAGCCATTCCCTCACGAGATTCAGATAATTCGCATCGTCGTCCACGATCAGGATGCTCTTTTTAAAGCCTCCGGATTCAACCTTTTCAAACAGGCTTTTTACGGTCTTCACAAACTCGTCATTGTCTATGGGACGCCTGTAATACTTGTAAATGAGTTCTCCGGGAATCCTGTCTATGACAAAGGAGATATCCTCGTCATTTTCTCCAATTATGATCAGATGACAGCCCTCATTGCGCATCTTGTCCTTCATGTAATACATGACTGCGTCATCGGGGAGCTCCCCTTCTCCCATATACAGGATCAGGAGCTGCTTCCCGGTAAGCTTATCCGCAAGGTTGTTTATGGACAAAGGGGTAAATACATAGTCAAAACCGGCATCCTCGATCTTTTTTGCGAGCACTCTGATGATAAAGGTTTCCTTTGCGCCTGTCACTATGACCTCTTTTTTCGTCATACGGCTCTCCTTAACTTAAGAGTTCTTCCATCTCTTCCCATTTAACAAGTTTCAGAAGCTTTTCCAGTTTTTGCATCTTATCTCTGTCTTCATCGGGAAGCCTGTATCCCTTCAGCTGCTCCAGTATCATCTCAACAGAATCGTAATCCATCTGCGGGACCACCTCTCTGAGAGTCTTATAGGCTTCCTTAAGTTCATCCTCGGGAATATCCTTTCTGTCGTCATCCCCGGAGCCCTCCTCCGGTTTCAGCTTTTTAAGTTTTTCTCCGTAAGACCTGTAAAGCTTTAACATCCCTTCCGTATCGCGGTCGATGAAAGCCCTGTCATTGTTGTGTCCGGCGTCTTCAAGTTTCTGACATATCCCGGAAAGCTCCATGGCGCCTATTATCCTTGCGGAGCTCTTCAGAGCATGTACTTTTACGGTGTACAGTTTTATGTCGCCGTCTTTGAAGGCATTTTCTATCACTTCCGCATTATCGTCAATGGTGTCCAGGAACATTTCCAGAGAATGTATATAGGGAGTTACGCCGCCGGAGTTTTTGATACCCTCCTCCGTGGAAATACCCTCCGTATCATTGAGCCACAGCATATCCTCCGGCAGACTGTCCAGATCCTTTACGGCGTCCTCATTTGTGGCCTTCATCATTATCTCGTCGGGAAGATGACTCATTATGGTCTTTTCAAGAAGCACTGTATCTATGGGTTTGGACAGATAACCGTTGAAGCCTTTGGAAATATAGTAATCGTTCCCTCCGGCTGTTGCGTTTGCGGTAAGCGCATACACCGGAAGATCGGGGTACTTTTCCCTTATCCTGGCCACAGTCTCCACGCCGTCCATTCCCGGCATCATGTGATCCAGAAGGACCACGTTAAAGTCGCTGAACCTGAGCTTCTCAAGGCACTCTTCACCGCTTTCCGCAGTGGTGATGAACATCTTTGTGGGAGCGAGGAGTCCTTTTATGACGGACAGGTTCATGGGATTGTCGTCAACCACCAGGATATCCGCATCCGGCGCTATGAACTGAGGCACGTAAGCCCCGGCCTGGACTCTGTTGTCCTCCTCATTGAACACGCCGGTTTCCGCGGGATCCACGATCTTCTGTTTGAGAGTGAAGATAAATTCACTTCCCATGCCGTAGGTGCTGACACAGCTTAAATTCCCTTCCATGAGTTCGGCGAACTGCCTCGAGATGTCAAGCCCGAGTCCAGTGCCCTGGATCCCGGAATTTTTCACCTCATCAAGCCTTTCATAAGCAGTGAAAAGTTTGTCCAGATCCTCCGGTTTGACTCCGATGCCCGTATCCTTTACGGAAATGCGGAGGCTGCAGCCCAGATCATTTTTCTCCAGCACCTCAACCTTCAACACAAAACCGCCTTCGTCCGTATACTTGACCGCGTTGGTCAGCAGATTCAGTACGATCTGTTTTATCTTGGATACATCACCGTAAAGCCTTACGGGAAGTGCGCTGTCCACGTCAACATCGAAGTACAGCTTCTTTGCATCGCTCCTGACCCTTATCATGGTGATAAGACTTCTGAGCATGTCTCCCGTATCGTATTCCTGTTCAACCAGATGCATCTTTCCGGACTCAATGCGGGATATGTCAAGCAGGTCGTTCACCAGGCCCAGAAGCGCTTCCGAGGCGTTTTTGATATCCATGGCGTAGCCCGTAACGGTCGCGGAATAGTGTTTCGGCACATCCCTGGAATCTTCCCGGATGATCATCTCATCCATTCCCATAATGGTATTTATCGGTGTTCTGATCTCATGGGACATATTTGCAAGGAAGCGGGATTTGGCGGAATTTGCTCTTTCGGCTTCGTCTCTCGCTTTCTGGATCTCTATATACTGCTTTCTGATGACCGTTCCGGTCATGACCTTCCAGACGATGAGTCCCACGGTTCCCGCTATCAGCACCACCAGAAGGACCTTAAAGGCCAGAAGCTCTGATATCCGTGGCTTCTTTTCCACGGTAAAGACATCATCCTGCAGGACTTCCTGGGTTGATTCATTCAGCACCTGGACATGGAATCTGTATGTCCCGTATTTGAGCCCCGTAAATTCCAGTGAGGTGAGATCGCTCTGGTGAGCGGTCATGCCGGCATCGCCCGTACCCTCCAGAAACAGCCTTATCAGGGGATTGGCAAGGCTGTAATCCAGTATGGCGGCATTGAGCTGGATACGGGTCGCTTCCGACGGTATGGAAAAGACTCCGTTTTCATCGGGCAGGACTTCGCCGACGCTGCAGTTCACGGACTCAAGATCGTTTTTGATAAGTTCCGTCTCCTCATAGTAGTGATCGATATTCACCATTGAGGTGCCGGTGCGGCCGGCGATGTACAGGTTTCCGTCCTCGGTCAGGGCGCTGAAGGAATTGCCCGTAGGTACGCTGGGCAGCCCGTTTGCGGTATTGTACAGCTTGTACTCAAAGGGTTCTCCGCCGAGAAGGTCAGAGGCCTTTGCGCAAAACAGCCCAAAGGAAGACATTATCCAGATATCGCCCCGGGAATTGTAATACACGTCGAAGTTGTTGTTGTAAGGGAAATTCTCGATATTGTATATTCTGTTGTCGACCATGTATTCTATGGAATTTGAGGTCACGACCCAGAAGACTTCCCTCTCCTCATCCCATTTAATGCGCATGACCACATCGCTTGTAAGTCCTTCGTCACGTCCGAGCCGGTCTATCCGGTTACGGCTTATGGCGTAGATTCCGTCCCCGTCCGAGCCGATATAGATGATCCCGTTCTTACCTTCTTCGACGGTCAGGACGGCGGTATTCTGCAGCCCGTCCTCCGCTCCGTAAGTTTTGACCACCTTCATATCCCTTATGATCGCAAGGCCCGCGTTCGTTCCCACCAGGATCGAGCCGTCTGCGGCAACGGAAGCGCACCGGGTCTGATTAGAAGGCAGACCGTCCTTCACGGTGAAATCTATTATCTCGTTCTTGGGAGTATAACATATGAGCCCCTTGTCGTTATTATAGACGCAGAGCCATAGATTCCCTTTGGGGTCCAGGGAAATGCACCTGACTCTGGAAGAGCCAATGAAGACGCTGAGGGGATTTGAGATCGACCGGTGATCGCTGCTCACGATCTGAAGGCCCTCGTCGGTCCCGATGTACAGTGTCCCGTCCCTGAAGGCGGTGGCGTTTGTCACCTCTCCGGGAATACCCGCGATCTCATTTATATTCTGAAAATTGCTGGTGACTACCTTCATCACTCCCTGTCTTGAAGATGCATACCAGAGATTCCCCTGATAATCGGGAGTCATCATTTCGATGGAATTGTCCAAAGGTATGTTGTTCATCAGGTGGAACACGCCTTTATCGTCCACAAACCCGGCCTTTTCATCGGAATTCACCCATAACCTGCCGCAGGCTTTCGTGATCCACCACACACTCTTAAGCGGCGCGATGGATATCTTCCTGAGTTCCGAAACATGTACGCCGAGGGTCCCGTAGTAAATAGAACCATCGTCCGAAGCCAGATAGAGCTTGCCCGATTCATCAGGATCGGCGTAAATACAGGAGACATTGCCGAAAGCAAAAGAATCATTGTCGAAGAAGCGGGTGACGCTTCCGTTCTCAAGACTGAATACACAGCCGTTCCTGTTATTGCCGTATACGATCCCGTCCCGGTCGGCGATGAGCCTCATCACGGATTCTCCGTTCAGTCTCCCGTCGTCGATGTTATGAACGGAACCGTCGGCCTTGATATAATCAATACCGTTTGTGGTGCCTATGTAGATGATCCCGTCCGAGCCTTCCGCGATCCCTCTTATGGATGAGGATCTCAGGCCGTCCCTGTAGGTGTAGTGCGTTCTCTCGTTGCCGTTGATCATCACAACGCCGTTGTCATTCGTACCCACCCATACCCTGTTCTTCCTGTCCTGAAAGAGGACCCTTCCGTTTGTAAGACCGTCGGACGAATCGAGCCTTTCAAAAGTTCTGCCGTCGTAACGGATGATCCCTGCGTAACCCCCGATCCAGATATATCCGTCCTCCGCAGACAAAATGTAATTTGCGTCGGATGTGGGAAGTCCGTTGGAAGCGTCGTACTTCTGGGCGGAATATCCCGCATTTCCGAGCTGTCCGGTGACGGCGTATCCGCCTCCCGAGCCGGGAATAATGTCGGACTCTGAGGGTATCCCGGCGGATGAAGCATCCCCCTCATCTGCCGCCAGGATCGTGAAAGCAAGATCAGGCACGCAAAACACAAGGCTCATGGCCAGAAGTAAAGACATTATGATCTTTGCAAACCTGTCGAAATGCATCTCTTTTACTCTTCCTGGTACTGTTTCAACACCTTTTTGACCTCGGGCAGAGACTCCATGAACACCTCCACGCATTTCGGATCGAACTGCGTGCCTTTACCCTCTTCAATGATCGAAAGAGCTTTTTCAAGGGGAAAAGCAGGCTTGTACACACGGGGAGAAGCCAGGGCGTCGAAAACATCGGCAACGGACATAACTCTGGCCGAAAGGGGGATCACCTCTCCGTGAAGCCCCTCCGGATAGCCCTTGCCGTCCCAGCGTTCGTGATGATATGCCGCCATATTTCTGGCTTCCTTGAGATAGTTCTCACCTTTTACGGTGGCAATGGCGTTTTCCAGTATCTTCTTTCCGGCGGTGGTATGGGTCTTCATGATCTCATATTCTTCATCCGTGAGCTTGCCCGGTTTATTGAGTATGGAATCGGGGATATTGATCTTCCCCACGTCGTGAAGGGGGGCGGACATGACCACGTCATTGATATATTTGTCTGAAAGCTTTTCGGGGTAATACCCTCTTCTCCTGAGCCCGTTCAAAATGATGCGGACATAGGCAGAGGTCTTCTGAACGTGAGCTCCCGTGTCTGAATCCCTGTTTTCAACCATGTCGGCCATCGTTATGATAAGGCCGTTCTGCATCTTCTGATTGGATTCCGCGTAATACCTGGTCTCCCTCATCTGTTCGGCTATGCCGGATGTCATTCTGCAGATCGCCCTGTAAAGCTGCTCGACCTCATCATTTGTATGTATGTCCAGAGACTGAATGGTCTTCACGTCCCGGTCAAGCTCTTCCTGTGTCTCTTCTCCCTTTGTGAAGCCGTCAACGCAGGAAGCAATTGCATTTATGGGATAAGCCATATATATGTTTGAGGTATAGATCCCGTAGGTCACGATAAGCATGAAAAATCCGGCCATAACGAGCATGACCTTCAGGATAAAGCTCTGAAGGTATTCGGTCACATAGTTGAGAGACACGTCGGCCCCAACATAACAGACGCATATCCCGTTTTCATCCAAAACCGGATAATAGACGGTAAGGAGCCAGTTCCACACGCCATTTGTCACAACCGGCTCGATCTCCCTGCCCGCGTAGAGATCGTCCAGGTAGGGTGTGAATTCCTCCTCAAAAGGCACAAACTCCCCCGGAGCGTAAGGCTCCTCTCCGTCGTACCCCTCAAGATCGAAGATGAAGTTGCAGCCACCCTCCTCCACTTTGAGAACATAGAGAAACTGGACGTCCTTCACCATGTCACGGATCCTGTAAAGGATCCTCTCTGTTTCATCATATCCCTCAGCAGCCCTTCCGTTTGCCAGATAATCGCTGATACGGTCCGGATCTATCACATCGGCCGCAAAGATGGCGGCCCGTCTCGCATAATCCGTCCGTTCCTCCCTGACTCTGTCGTAATAGATCTGCAGGGAAATGCTTCCCATTACAAGCACAAGCCCGAGGGATAAGACCAGAAAGATAAGGCTCATCCTCCTGCCGATGGGAAACAGCGTATCGCTGTTTCGCTTTTTGAAGGACTTAAGCTCTTCATCGGTAAGGGGTTTCTGTACCCATCCGCTGTTCCTGATGGCGGTCCTGATCTTAAGGGGAATGAAGAACAGCGTAAGAAGGGCAAGGCCCGTGGTGAGAGTCTTATCGATGAAATTGTAGACGGTGTTCGTGATGACAAAGGACCGGAAAAGCGATATCCCTGACGCCTGCGAAAACATGACCGAAGCGTCATTTATCGCCTCATTCTGGGGTCCGCCTTCGATCCCCCACTGGTTAAATGCGCTGATCACGCCGCTGATGAAGGATATCACCAGCACATATATGACGATATTTACCGGTTCTCTGAGGCTCCTCTTCTTTGAAAACAGGGCCGTAAATATAGCGATCAGAGCGCTGATAAATCCGAAATATATCGAGTATTCGTTGAACAGATAACAGGCCAGGTTCGTGGAAACACCGGTGACCACTCCGGGAAAGTATCCCGCAAGGACAGACACCACTATGGTGCCTGCGGTATCAAGATAAAGAGGGAGTTTAAACTTATAGCAAATTAAAGACAGCAGCACATTCACTGCTATCCCTATGAGGATAAGGATAAGCCTTAATGAGCCTTCGCGCTCATGTTTACGATAATTCGCTTTCATCTCTTCAAAAAAGACCCGAACACAGCCCCCGCTTTTGACTCCTGGACAATAAAAACCAGGTGGGCAACCGCATCCCCGTTTCTGCCTTCCACTGCTCAAACCGTTTGCACGGCGGAGGCCTGACATCCACGGCGGCAATATAGGAATCCCGTTTAAAGAAATTGTAGGTTCAAAAACTTAGGGAATCCGTATTCAGGTCACTGTTAATGTACCACGGTTCAGAGAAAAAAGCAAATAAAATGATGATGGTCCGAACGGGAAAAACAGACATGCCGGCAGGAAACAGCCCCTGTAAAACGGAGGGTTCCGGAGCTATTCCTCGCCCTCGGGAGGAGCCTGAAGAAGGGCAGCTTCCATCAGGTCCTGCTGCTGTTTGAAAAGAGCGGCCTGATCCCGTTTCATTCCTCCGTATACTATCACGGGGGTGTCCTTTTCAACTATGTCATAGATCTGCGCCGCAGCGCTCCGGGGAAGGTTGACACAGCCGTGGGAACCGGAGGTCACATAGATCACGCCGCCGAATTCGGAGCGCCATGAGGCATCATGCATGCCTACATTCCCGTTAAAAGGCATCCAGAAATCCACATGTGATTCGTAATTGTCCCCTCTCAGTGTGGCATTCCTTTCCTTATACGTGAGAGGAAATAAGCCCTCCGGCGTCGAGCTTCCGTTTATGGCCTTGCCGGAAACGCAGTCCGTGGACACAACCTCGGCCCCTCCCTGATACGCCCACACATGCTGCGCGTCAAGATCTATCTCAACGTAAGTGTCTC
>JAEELB010000255.1 GCA_016288705.1 Lachnospiraceae bacterium
TCAAAGGCGAACCAGATGCGCGTCATATGTTCCGGCTCGGGAGAGATCACGACCGGCATGGCCATATCGACCGTCTCGGTTCCCTGCGGATACATCATATAGTCGACGCCCTCAGGCAGCTTGTCGACCCAGAAATCCGTGAAATCAGCGATCTCCGTCTCATTAAAGCCGTAGGAAGACAGGATCTCTTCATACCTTGCAGAGCGCTCATCGGAATCGATCAGATAACCGGTCTTTGTCTGAAAATAGTGCGCCTGTGTTTCCGATTCATAGAACAGATAGCCCAATGCGCTGCCGTCTTCCTGTGTCAGGGTTCCGTCACCCTCTGCAACAACCTGCCAGGATCCGTCATAGACAGGGTCCACAGTCCTTAACAGATAAGGATCCGTAAAGGTGACCGTGACTGGCGTAGGCGTATTTGCATAAATGTAGATATTCGGCTTGTAAGCACCTGTACCGAATGGCTGACGGACCAGGAAGCCTGTTTTATGATACAGATAATCCAATGCATTACTGAGTTTCTCCAGTTTTTCCTGCCTGTATCTGTCCCATCTGTCAGACAGATCGATAAACGTCTCCGTACTTTCCTCATAGATCACAACAGCATTGTCTTTCATGCGGTTTCCGAGCCATTTGGTACCGTGCCAAGCCAGTTCACCCAGAAATTTGGTTTCCTCCCACAGAACCGTCACGAATTTGTTTCCGGTATCCGAATGGAAAAAGGCCGCCAAAAGTGCAGATCCCACTGCAAGGGGCACGCTGACCGGCCAGGTGAACCCAAAAATGGCGGCAGTGGCGGCCATGCATCCGTAGGTTGCGAACCCTGTGGCAACTCCCAGAGACAAACCTTCCGCGATCCTTCCGCCCGTCGTTTCCTGTCTGAAGCCCTTTTCCGGTACATAATACATATAGCTCAGATCTTTGGCCCCCTGTACGGCGGCATATCCGTTCAGGAAGGCACTTGCACCGTATAAAAGGACTCTGGCACCGAACCGCCCGATATGTATGCCCAGTTTTCCGAGATATCTGGCCTGGTCTGCCTGCATCGTGTTTTTATATAAGGTCTCCTGTAACCGGGCGGATTCCTGCACAGTGATCGCTCCGCTCTGCTCAACCTCCACGATCGTATTCAGCGTATTGTTATAACTGAGATTGGCGTTCTCGATCGCTTTTTCGGCACAACCAAGATAATAACTGAAATGTCCCTCCATCCAGAAAGCCGCATGGCCAAGTCCGTAATCTGCTCCTGTCAGGGCCGTATTCTGCGAGGCTTCATCGGTAATACCGTAGTCTTCCAGCGTTTGAATAACAAAGTCTTTGTCATCTGCCTGAAGGTTCCCTGCAGAATCTGTGACCGCTACCGGTTTCTCGGGATCTAGGTTTTTGATCAGCTGGTTATACATTTTTCCGGCATCAGCGGAAGAATCTCCGGACTGTCCGCCGGCGGCATGTACCTGTATCGGCCGCGGGAATGTGCAGATGATCAGCGTGGCGATCAGCAGCCCTGCTGTGAGCTGTCTCACGGTTTTATTCCTCTTCATCATCTTCCTCCCCTTCCATCTGATCGAGATGCCAGAGTATCCAGGAACGGATCATTTCACCGGCTCCGTTATCCATACTTCTCTGAAAGTATGATACAGCTTGATCATACTCTCCGTTCTTAAAAGCGATCGCCCCGAGATAATACAGGGAATCCGGCTGTGTCGGTTCAAGCTCCAGAGACGCTGTCAGATAATACCCGGCAGAGATGTAGTTCTCACGGTCAAACTGTGAGATCCCGGCCATCCGCTGGGCATATTCCCAGTCCGGCAGTTCCTCCGCTGCTTCCAGATAGAGATTCTGCAGAGATCCCGTTGTATCATTTTCGGTGTCGAAAATGTAATACAGCTCTTTTCGCATGTAATACTCTTTACCATGTGTCCGGAACGCATCCAGATACTCCTGTGCCCCTTCCGGATCATCGTCGAGCAGGCAGTACAGCACATGCAGGCTGATGGTGGCATCGCTTTCCCCGAAATCCTTTTCCAGTTTTTTCAGGGTCTTTTCCGCGTTTTTTTCCTGATGGGTGATCACCATCTCCGCATCGGCAAGACGCAGCGCATATTCCATCAAAGGATGCTCCTGTCCTTTCGCGTGTGTGTTGAGCAAAAGAACAATGCTGAGGATAAGAACCGCAAATTCGATGATCTGACCGATCCTTTTGGGGAGTTTTTTCAGGAACAGCAGATACGCTGCCAGTGTTCCTCCGGCAATGAGAGCACAGAAAAGTCCCATAAGCGTGTTAACGGGAAACAGGAACACGCCGCACAGAGCGATGAACATGATCAGAAACAGTCCCGTGCTCAGCATTATTCATCACCTCCGTTCACATAGGGTTCGAGTCGGTTCTTCAGATTCGGGTTGTGGAAACCGATCCCGAAAGGATCCTCCGCGTGATTCTTCTTGGGCCAGAGTTTTTCCACCTGTGTGCTGATCGCATATGCGTTTTCGTAGTCCCCGGCTCCGTCATAGGCATTGGCCAGCGCGTAGAGGATCTGAATATTCTCCGGATCATATGAAAGCGCCTCCTCAAAGTATTCAATGGCTTCCTCAAACTGCTGTGCTCTGTAGCAGATGCATCCCTTCAGGTACCAGGCAAAGCACAGATCATCCCGCTCCTCCAGCACCTCGTCGATCTGTTGCTTTGCGTATTCATACCTGTCCATATCGGGATAATGGTCATTACCGTTTGCATAGGCGTCCATTGCTTCCAGATAACTGTGCAGAAGCGGTGAGTACTGCTTCTGTTCCCTCTCGGACATCGTATGGTAGAAGTTGTTTTTTGCAAGGATACTTGATTCGCTCAGCGTCGCATATTCGATCATGATATAGAGCGCGGATTCGGCCCGCAAAAGTTCTTTATCCGAAAGATCCTCGTCCATGACCATCTCCATGATCGTTTCCATGGCTTCGTTCATGGCATCCGTATCTCCCTGCTCAAGGGCGCCGACACCGTAGTAATACCAGATCTGGGGTTCTTCGGAGCCTTCATCGACCATTTCCGCGGCGGCTTCGTATACCTCCTCGGAGGATCCGCTGTTCAGGAGACAGAACAGACGTAAGGCTCCCATCGCTTCTTCATCCTCTTTGTCCAGATCCATCTCATCGATCAGATCAACGATCTCCTGATACCCCTGAAGCGTTGTCAAAAGCTCGATCGCCGATGTCTGTCTCAGAGCGAGCTCTTCATCCGAGATCTTTTTGTCATTTGCAGAGAGCTCCAGGAAACTTACGACGAGCGGAACA
>JAEELB010000256.1 GCA_016288705.1 Lachnospiraceae bacterium
GCGGATGTCTTGGCACCGGATATGAGCAGATCGGAGATTATGGGATCACAAGGATAGAGAGCCTGGCTGATGACAATATTTCGCCGCAATATGCCATGGAACATGCAAAGGAACTCTATTATAAAAAGGCATTAAAGGTTTTCAGGGATGTTTTGAGATAGGCGAGGAGTTTTCATTTTGCCCCAAGTGTGGGCAGGAACTGAAGTAATAGCGTGGAAAACAATTGGTTTGTAAAGGAGGAAAAGATGAGAATACTTATTCTGAACGGGAGCCCAAGGGTGAATGGCAACACAACGATAGCCTTGAAAGAAATGATGGCAGTCTTCGAGGAAGCAGGTGTTGAGGCGGAAGTTGTTCAGATAGGAAATAAGGATATACGTGGTTGTATCGCCTGCAACTCATGCAGGACAAATGGTAAATGTATCTTTGATGATGCCGTTAATGAGCTGTCTCCAAAATTTGAGGCGGCAGATGGCCTGATTATTGCCAGCCCTGTATATTATGCTTCGGCGAATGCTACACTTATAGCATGTCTTGACAGGCTGTTTTACAGTACGGGTTTTGACAAAAGTATGAAGGTTGGAGCAAGTGTGGTTGTTGCCCGCAGAGGCGGCTGTTCGGCAACATTTGATGAGCTGAACAAATATTTCACCATTTCAAATATGCCGATAGCGGCCAGTCAGTACTGGAACAGCGTACATGGCAGGGAACCGGGTGAGGCCGAGAAGGATCTGGAAGGCTTACAGACTATGCGCACGCTTGCAAGAAATATGACGTTCCTGATGAAGAGCATTGCGCTTGGAAAGGAAAAGTATGGTCTTCCCGAAAAAGAAGTAAAACAGGCAACGCATTTTATAAGATGATTCAGATATGTCGGTAGAAAACGGTGTATGGATAATGAAAGGCGTGGACTGGAACCACCCGGAATGCATCCATACTGTAGAAGAGTTAGAAGAATACATAGAGGCAGTGGGGTTCCTGCCTCTTTTTGCCAATGAGGTTGAAGGCTTTTCCGTGGAGGAATGGACCGATCCGGGATGCTGGTGGACTGGGGATGAGGTTACCGATCCCTGGCAGTGGCGTGAGATCATAGCCCGGAGGCAGAAGATCGCACTCATCATTTGGGGGACGAATTCGGGAGTGGTTTCTCTGTTGCGACACTGAAGAACTGCCGTCAGCTGTATCTGCGGTTCCCGGAGGGATCAAAGGGATATCAGATGATCGGAGATGTGAAGTGGTCACATCTTCGGGATATTATGCGTATAGAGGATGAGGAAGAGCGAATCTTCTATCTCAATGAAGTATCAACTGAAAACTGGTCTGTACGCACGTTAGAAAGAAATATCCATACCGGATATTACAAAAGGATGCTTTCATCACAGCTTCCGGATAAGAGTGTCGTTACAAGGGATTTCATAAAAGATCCTTATGTGCTTGAATTTATGGGCATAGATCCGACGGATGATCCTTCGGAGAGAGTGGTGGAGACCGCTGCAATCAACAACATGCAGAAATTTTTGTTGGAACTTGGAAAAGGGTTTTCCTTTGTGGCAAGACAGATGCATATCTGTACAGAAACGTCGGATTTTTACATCGACCTCGTATTTTATAACTATATCCTCAAATGTTTTATCATAGTCGATCTGAAGGTTGAAAAGCTGACACATGAGGCTATAGGTCAGATGGATATGTATGTGAGGATGTTTGATGACCTTAAAAGGCAGCCCGGAGATAATCCTACGATCGGGTTGATCATGTGTACGGATAAAGACGAGACCATGGTAAAGTACTCGGTTCTTAACGAGAGTAAACAGATTTTTGCTTCGAAATATATGTTGGTGCTTCCGACAGAAGAAGAAATACGTCGGGAATTGGAGAGAAATCAGGAAATATATGGTCTTGTAAAGGATAAAACTGAATAAGCTACACATGTGTAGCCAATTACAGGAGTGGCAGTATGGACGAATTGAACTTAACAGAAATTGAAAACAAATTGAATATAGAATTCTCTTTAGGACAGAGGATTGTATTTTGGTACGACGATGACGGATCTTTTGAGAGTCAGGTGGATAACCTGAATCTACCTGAGGTAACGATCCATCATCTTTCGGATTGCAACAGTTTCCGTACAAAGCTGATGGTCGAGCATGACAGACCTGATGATAAGTTCCTTATATATGCCCCTTTTAGATGATAAACGACAGATTTTGCGATTGCTAAATTGTCGCTTGTCGGGAGACCTATAATGAAGAGTATCGTGTTACACTATATTTAACAGCTAAGCAGACCGGGTTATGAACCGGAGAAAGGAAAGAAATATGTACGGAGCAATACTGGGAGATATGGTTGGAGCACCTTATGAGTTTGATCGCGGTGAGAAAACGAAAGACTTTGAAATCTGGAATGATGGAGTTGAATTTACGGATGACAGTGTGATGACTATTGCCGTGGCAGAGGCTTTGATGAGTGTTGGAACTGATGCTGACGAGCAGGCCGTTAAGGATGCTGTTGTAAAGTCTATGCAGAAGTGGGGGCAGAAGTATCCGAATGCCGGGTATGGCGGAAGATTCATCGGATGGATTTCTGACCCGGATCCGCAGCCTTACAACAGCTGGGGCAATGGCTCCGCTATGAGAGTTTCTGCTGTTGGCTGGCTGTATGACAGCCTGGAACGTACCCGCGAGGTGGCCAGATGGACGGCAGAAGTGTCTCACAACCATCCCGAAGGAGTAAAGGGCGCAGAATCGACTGCTGCAATCATCTTTATGGCTAGAAATGGCGCGGATAAGGCAGAAATAAAGCA
>JAEELB010000257.1 GCA_016288705.1 Lachnospiraceae bacterium
AGAGAAGCCTACAAGGCAATGGATTATTCCGGCGCAAAGTTCTATGTGCGTCCGGTATACGAACAGCTCACCGTTCCCCTCCGCATAGTTGCGGATTCCCACGGCGGCGTGGAAGTGCTGGATCAGGGCAATACAAGTCTGGCAAAGGTGGGCCGTGGCTCGGAGCAGACGGTCCAGGTAAAAGTGGGGCAGAACATAACTGCCAGATCTTATGATGTGGAACAGGGCACAAATGAGACCTGGAACCTGACCAAATTCGTGATGACCCCCACAAAGATCAACGGCGGCGGCAGCGAGGATCAGTATTACGCCGATTATCCCCAGGATCCCGCGGTGATGTCCATTGCCAACTGCAACTACACCCTGACGCCGGTCTATACCAGCACGGGAACGACAGTCAACATCAAATTTGACGGCCCCGTTCCCGAAGGCTGCGGACTGAAGGAAAAGGTCCGCGATGACCAAGGCAATACGGTAAACAAGACCACATATACCTACAAGGACGACCATATCCGCGCGGGTCAGATCATGCAGATAGATGCGCTGGTGGCCGACGGTTACGACGCCAAATGGACCATCAACACCCCCGGGCACAAGGATCATCTGGTGACCTGCTACGGGGACACCTTCTATTTCAAGATAATGACGCCACAGAGCGAGATCAGGCTTTCATTTGTGCAGATGGAGAAGCCGGGCTATACCAGGATCAGCGGAAAGACCTGTATGTACGACGGCAGCATCATCAATCCTCCCGCTCAGGACGAGACGGGTAAATGGCTTTCGGATTATGTCCCCATCCCCAATGTATCGGTGCAGATGGGAGCGTTCTCCGGTCTCTCCGTGGATACCGGCGGCTTCGTGCTCTACACTCATACGGAGGCTCAGGAAGGCAGCTCCGGTCAGAACGTGACCACCTATCTCAGGACCGACATGGCCAGGACAAACGAGACAAGGGCCTTGAAGGTGATCCATAACGGAGTCCAGCAGGTCGTTTATTTCCCTGTGGTGAAGCCCGCGCCTTCCGGAGAGGAAGGGAAGACTGCGGAGACTCCGTTAAACACCCAGGGCGACAGCATAACGGTGGACTTCTACGGAAGAGGCCCCATACCCGTGGATTACTATACCCTTCTGGGAAATACCGGCGTTGACGAGATCCCTTCCATGATCCAGAGGAGTCCCACCATCGCGCTTTACGATTACGATATCGGTCTCCATGTGGACCTTTCGCAGGTGCTGGGCGAACAGGATGAATCCGGGAACCGCAAGGATCTGGTGGACCATGTGGTCTTCTCGGTCTATGACAGGAAAGGGATCAGGAAGAGATCCTATTCCGTAAAAAGGGAGAAGCCCGGTCAGACGGTATATGAGCTCAAGACATACGAGGGGCAGGACGCGGACGGAGAGCCTGCTGTCATGTATTTCAACGGCCTGGTGGACTTTGTGGACGGAGACCAGATCTACGTGGAGATCATAGGGAAGGTCATGGACGACGAAGGGAATGAGGCGGATTATTCCTACGGGCTGTACCGCACGGGAGTGTGCTTCATGCAGGTCCCGGGAGAGGGCATGAACATTGCCTTCCCTGACGTAGGGGCCTCAAAGAGCGGCGGCATTCCCACCCTCGATGTGCTGGGAACGATGCTTCCCGCGCTGAATTTCGGAAAGTTCACCGTGAACGCCCAGATAGATTCCAAGTCGATGATCATCAATGTGGGCTTTAACGTAGCCCAGCTGAACAAGAGCCTGTACGATTCAAAGGAGGCAGAGAGGGCCTCCCAGGCGGCCTCCGTAAAGGAAGATATCGATGAGACACAGGACCGTATCGACGATGAGAAGAAGACGAAGGAGGACGCGGAAGCCGTAATAAACGAGATAACGAAGACTCCCGAGGATCAGAGGACGGACGAGCAGAAAGCGGAGCTGGCTCTTCAGCAGGGGATAGTGGATGAATGCGATCAGGCCATAAACGATCTGAATGCGGATCTGAACGATCTGAATTCCAGGTATGAACAGCTCGGAGGCACGACGGAACCCGTTCCTCAGGAGGATCCGCTCAAGCCGGTGGGCAATGACGAGGCCTCCGATCAGGTGAACATGACGGAGGACTTCACCGCGGACGAGATCAACAATGCAAATAAGACCGCCGACAACGTATTTTCCAAAGGCGAGGCGGGCATGGATCCCCTGAATCCCTTCGGAAACCCGGTCCGCGATAAGGTGAACCAGATGGAGAAGCAGGCAAAGAAGCTGGGCCTTGGGGATTCAAAAGGAAAAGGGGTCAGCGGTTCCGGCAGCATCTCATTTTCCCTTAGCTTGCAGCTGGGGATAACCTGCCGTTTCAAGGTCAAGACAAATAAGGAAACCGGCATGGGCGAGTGGATATTCGACTACGCCATGGTTTACGCCAATGTCACCGGAGGAGTGACGGGTATGTACTACATGGTGTTCCCTGAATTCCCCATACCGCTGTACGCGGGCGCATCCATCACCGGGAGCATCGGCCTCTACGCCGGTATCACCACGGTGGGAGCCACTACTATCACGATAGATGAGTTTGACGAAGGCGAGTACGATTCCGACAAGATACTGCTCGACGGCATGGTGCCGGTCACAATAGGCCTTGAGGGTTTTGTGGGAGCGGGCCTCCGGAATCTGCTGTGTCTGGAAATGGGCCTCGGATTCCTTCAGAAGTTCAATTTCTCGACCTATGTGGAACCTCTGGAATTTGATTACGTCCACGCTACCGGCGTCGGCAAGACCAGCTTTTACGGATATCTCAGCACCACAATGCTGATATTCTCCTACAAATGGAGATTCCTGCAGCTGAACTGGGATTACTCGCTCTATGATACTTATGCGGGAGATCTGGATTCCGGACTTTCTCCAATCGGGGCAATGGATCCCGGGGATGCTTCCCTTGGCGAGTTTGCCATAGAGGACCGCGTGCCCATGCATTATTACGGAACTGATGCGGAACCGGAGAGTCCGGCGGAAGATGATCGTCTGCGGAATGCGGGGTCAGGATCATCCTCCGGCGGCGGGAGCGCCCGGGACATTCTCGGGGACACCGGCAGCAGCCTTAAATGGGACGGGACCACAGGCATCGCGGACGGCCTGTCCGACACCATAAGCGAAGTGGTCTCTCTCGGGAACGGCGCCTGGCTCACCGCCTTTGAGGGAGAGCTTGCGGAGGATGACTTTACTCCCGCGATAAACGCCGAAAACTATAAATTTAACCGCAGGGCCATCTATCTCACCTGGTATGACGGCACCGACAAGATCACCCGCATCCTTCAGAAGGACGGGACCAATGATTCCTCCCTTCATGTTGATGATCTGGGGGACGAGATCGTGATCTCATTTGCCTCCGCAAATAAGACCTTTGAGAAGGACGACCTCCTGAAGAGCGACGGCACGGTGCGCCCCGACGGAGTTGTGGAGCTTTTGGGCTCCATGGATATGTATGCGGCGGTGCTGAAAAAGAGTGAAGTGAAGGCCTTTGTGGAGGCCTCTCCGGAAAGCAGGCTCGGCAGGATAGAGCGACTCAGCAACGATCAGGAGAACGCAAAAGACACCTCCATATCCGCCAACCTCGCTTCGGGAGCAAAGTATCTCGGCTACGGATACGAGAACGGTCAGGCTGTGGAGATAGGAGACCAGATCTATCTCTTCTACACCGCGGTGGACTACAACCAGTGGCGCGGCCGCGAGGCTGTGGAGGATCTGAGCGGCATAGTGGACGCAAAGGGTTATGAGCTGTACAGGATCTACGACAGGACCACCCGTAAGTGGACGGACACATATGCGAAGGACAGGCTTTTAAAGACCTATAAAGAGCGCGGGATCGATGCCGGAGTGCGCCTTGCCGACGTACATCTGACAAGTGGAAGCGGCGCTGCGATCCTGCCCATGATAGGCGAACTGGATGCAGCCAGGGTCCATGTCTTCGATGAGGACACGCTTTTATTAGCCTATCTCGTGGAAGGCGACCAGAGCCTTGCAAATAATAACGCTAAAGGGAATGATCCCTCGAGAGTCCTGTTCTTCTCCTTTGTGAAGCCGGCGAAGATCGAGGACGGCAAGGTGGTGGAGGAGCCCGAGTGGTCTGTGCCCCTGCAGTGGAATACGGAGTATACCGAGTATTCAAGACCCGGCTTTGAATATCTGAGAAACGGAGACAGGGAGGAACTTTATTTCCTGGTAGGACGGGATGACGACCTGTGCTACGTGAACCTGACGGAGATATTTAATACGGTGTATGATCCGGAAACCGGCACCTCCTATCAGCTCCTGGAGAAGCGGAGGCAGAAGCTGGTGGACGGATCCGATGCGGACAGCTTTACTCTCAATGAAAAGACGGGACTCTCCGTGGCAGTGAAGGGAGATCCGGAGGGAGGGTTCTCACTTAAGAACGGCTACCGCGTGTGTGCCGACAGTAACGGACATTTCTACGTAGTCTGGTCTCAGAGCGTTGGTAACAGTCAGAAACTCTACATCTCCACAATGTCTGAGATCGCCGAAAAGCCGGCAGGCGGAACCGGTCAGGAGGGCGATGGCTCCGCAGAGCCTTCCTACAGATCTGTATGGTCTGTCCCGCATGAAATGGACTGGGATCAGGCGGATCCCGACGGCAGGATATACCTCACGAACCCCTCCATTGCCGTGGATGAGAACGGGGACATGCTCATCGCCCACAATTCCTATGAGCTTGAACTTGTGAAGGAGATCAACGGAGAGGGAAAAGAAGTCGCCGCAGGGAAGAAGCATGTAAATGACCGGTTTAACATGACCGGGCGGAAAGCCTCCGGCAGTGCAGTCGTTTCGGACCTTTTCCTTTCACAGACCTATCCGAGGGCGGGGGAGACCTTTAGCGTAACGGGCGTAGTGACTAATAACGGGCTCCTGAAGGCGGATGAGATCAGGGTCACTGCCGAACTCGTGGCCAGGTCTAAAGGCGGCGCTCTCACCATCCTCGAGTCCGGCAGGGGAATATCACTTTATGACAGGCTTCCCGACTCCCGTGAAGGGGTCGCCGTAAGCTTTGAGATGAAGCAGGAGTATCTTGACAAAGCCCTGAATGAGGGCGCGGTCTTATTTGCGCGGATGACGGCCAAAGAGGTCGGTTTTGAAGGAGATGCGGTTTCTGCCACTGTCGATCTCTCGGTAGGTCCCCATTTTGTGTTCAGGGACGCCCGGGCGGAGGGCATCCTCACAAAAGAGGGAAAGACCCGTTACGTCGTCCGTACAAAACTGAAAAATGAAGGAAATGTGGATGCCACCGATACCGTTTACTCCATGGCTGTCTCCAATGAGAACAGGTTCGCCGTGGATGATGAGGCCTTCGAGGGAGGCGGGATAAAGAACGGGACGGATCCCGAAAAAGTGAAGGAAGCGCTGAGCCGCGGCGACGCCACCGTCGCCAGGAATCCGGCTTTCAGGGACTGGCTGAAGACCAACAGTTTCCTGCTGGATGATGATGAGGTGGGGAACATCGGGGTCGGCGAAGAGATCACCGTTAGACTGGTGTCCGCCCAGATCCCCGAGAAGTGTTTCTCAAAGAACGGATGCCTCAGCCTTGCCGTAGCCGCAAGCGACAAGTCTCTTTCCGCGAATGAATCTGTTGAGAGCAGAAACGCCGTTGTACTGAGCGTGACCGAAGCGGAGAGCGAGACCCCGTCCCTCAGGATATTCCGCGGAGACGAGTACGGTGATTACAACGCGGATGATGAAAAGAGCGCCGGGACCGCAGGTGAGGACGGCGTCGTTCCCACAAGTATCTCAATGAAGAACGGAGAGACCGTGAAGCTCCGGGCAGAGATCATGCCTGTAAAGGAAGCCCTCAACTACCACGTGAACTGGGCCAGTGAAAATGAGACGGTGGCCGTGGTGGATCAGGAAGGGAACGTAACCGCGAAGAAGAAAGGTGAGGCCCTTATTACCGCTTCAGTCCAGGGCCCCGGCGGAAAGACCATAAAGGCGGCTTGCATCCTGACGGTGGAGGAGGCGGTGGACGGCCTGATAGTGAACGGCCTTGCCGGCGGCTTTACCTACACGGGGAGCGCCATAAAGCCCCAGGTCACCGTGTTCTTCGGAAAGAAGCAGTCTGACGGAAGTTTCAAAAAGGTCAGGCTTACGGAAGGCAGGGACTACAAGCTGTCCTACAAGAATAATAAGAACGCTGCCTCAGCCGATTCCGGAAAGAAAGCGCCGGTAGTCAGGGTGAAGCTCAAGGGCGAGTACAAAAAATACAAGGGTCAGAACGCCTTCAACTTCACCATAAAACCGGTGATAATGAATTCAACCGGCATCACCGCGAACAATATCTCCGCCCTTGTAAAGACCGTGAAGAAAAAGGGAACAGAGAGCTATAAGAGGCAGGAACTTGTGCCTGCAGTGTTCTTTAACGGAAAGGCCCTCAGGAAAAAGAAAGACTTTACCCTGACTTATCCTTATGTCGGGGAAGACAGTGAGACCTCCGTTGCAGGAGACCAGGAGTCGGGCGCGGCAGCGCCGGGAGCAGATCCCTACGCAGCGCCCGGGAGTTACGAGGTGGTGATAAAAGGAACCGGGAATTTCATCGGCACTGTCAGGGTAAATGAGATCCTGACAGAGAAGGGAGACAAGGTCCCTCTGTCGGGGGCGAAGGTCAGGTGCCTTGACGAGATCAGAGCCTATGACCCGAAGAACCCGGCGAAGCAGGAGCCCAAATATGAGCTTTCTGTCAGGGTCGGCGGGAAGGATGTGATCCTGTCTCCCGAAACGGACTATGAGGTCACCTACTCCGGCAATACCATGCCCGGTAAGGCGGCGGTGACCTTTACCGCCCGCGAAGGAAGCGCCCTGTGTTACGGTTCCAAAAAGACAAGCTTCCGGATTGGGAAATAAGGGCTCCGCGTAAGATCGGGCTGATGGCAGTTACGGGATGCTCAAGGCGCATGCGGGTAGTGTAAGCTGACAGCAGTTACGGGATGAAAGCAAAGGCTCCTCCGGTTGGAGGAGCCTTTGGTGAGTGCGGAAAAGGGGGAAACTCAGATCACGGTCTTGAAATACTCGATCGTTTTGTCCAGCCCCTCGTCAAGGGGAACCACCGGAACCCAGTCCAGTTCTTTCTTTGCCAGTTCGATCACAGGACGCCGCTGGGTGGGGTCGTCCTGAGGCAGGGGCATATACACTATCTTGCTGCTGCTTCCGGTGTGCTCGATTATTTTCTGTGCCAGCTCCAGCATCGTGAACTCGCCGGGATTACCAATATTTACAGGCCCTGTAAAGCCCTCCCGGGAATTCATCATCCTGACCATTCCCTCGATCAGATCGTCCACATACTGGAAACTGCGGGTTTGCGAGCCGTCTCCGTAGATGGTTATGTCTTCATTTTTAAGGGCCTGGACGATGAAGTTCGACACCACGCGGCCGTCGCTGGGATTCATCCTGGGACCGTATGTGTTGAAGATCCTGACCACCTTTATGTCCACATTTTCCTTTCTGTGGTAATCAAAGAAAAAGGTTTCCGCCATGCGCTTGCCTTCGTCATAGCAGGAGCGGATCCCGTCCGGATTTACGTGACCCCAGTAGGATTCGGGCTGGGGATGTACCTGTGGATCTCCGTATACTTCGGAGGTGCTGGCCTGAAGGATGCGGGCGTTCACGCGTCTCGCCAGTCCAAGCATGTTCATTGCGCCGATGACGCTGGTCTTTGCGGTCTGCACCGGGTCATACTGATAATGCACCGGGCTTGCCGGACACGCCAGATTGTAGATCTGGTCGCACTCGACGTATAAAGGCTGGGTGACATCGTGCCTGATGAATTCAAAATAGGGATTTCCGAGGAGATGGCGGATATTATCCTTGGAACCGGTGAAAAGGTTGTCGGCGCAGATCACATCATTGCCGTCTTTTATCAGTCTGTCGCACAAATGCGACCCCAAAAATCCTGCTCCTCCTGTCACCAGAACTCTGTTTTTCTGATATCCCATTTCACATTCCCCTTTCATGTTGTGTATCTGAGTTTTCCGGACAGCGCCTATTTTGTATCGCATGATCTGATCAGTTTCCGCGATCTGCTGCTGCGGAATGAATGATCCGCCAACGCTCCGGGGCGCCGCTCTGTCGGGAGCGAGCCGTGCGGCCTGAACCTTTTTGTTGTTCTGACTGAAGTATTATATTATATTATCATGGAAATGAGAACGATTAGAGAGTATTTTCGCACCGGAAGGTCATTTTCGGGGAATTAGTGCGAAAAATACAGCCGTGCAGGAGACTTTGGGGAAGATTTTCGCACCGGAAGGACGAATTTAGCGAATTAGTGCGAAAAATCCGAACGCGAGCCTGGATTTTCGCACCGGAAGGTCATTTTCGGGGAATTAGTGCGAAAAATACAGCCGTGTAGGAGCTTTCGGAGAAGATTTTCGCGCCGGAAGGTCGGATTG
>JAEELB010000258.1 GCA_016288705.1 Lachnospiraceae bacterium
GCCTCTTTTTCCCTTTGTGCCCTTCGTATCTCCGCCAGATTCCCTTCATCCGAGGTGTCGGCCTCCACTCCCTCGTGGACGAGGACCTGTCTGAAGGTCTTTATTATTATGTCCAAATCCAGGGCAAAGGAGAGGTTTTCCACGTATTCCGCATCCTTTTCAAGCCGTTCGTCCCATTTGAGCCTGTTCCTGCCGCTGACCTGAGCCAGGCCTGTGAGGCCGGGCCTCACGGTGTGGCGGAGCTTTTCCCTGTCCGTGTACCAGGGCAGATACGATACCAGAAGGGGTCTGGGGCCCACTATGCTCATGTCCCCCTTGAAGATGTTGATGAGTTCCGGAAGCTCGTCAAGGCTCGTGGACCTGAGCTTCCTCCCGAAGGGAGTGAGCCTTTCGCTGTCGGGAAGGAGATTTCCCGAAGGATCCCTCTCATCCGTCATGGAGCGGAATTTGCAGAGCCTGAAGATCTTTTCCCTGTATCCGGGACGCTCCTGGGTGAATATCACGGGGCTGCCGAGTTTCACCCTGACCAGGATCCCCGTCACTGCCAAAACAGGAGACAGCACGATCAGCGCTGTCCCCGAGAGTATAATATCCAGAAATCTTTTAAAGAAATGTCTGTACATCGTCCTGTCTCTTTCGCCCAAACCCTTATCCCGGTAAATATACCATATTTTCATATGGCTGTGAACAGGAACCGGGAGAAGCGCCGGGCGGAGAATTTATAATTTCCGCCGGGCAGGTGAGACCCCTGCCCGATCCGGCAATGCCGGATCACGGGGTCACTTCTTAAGAAAGAGGGGAAGCAGAGCGGGGTCGTAGAAGCAAATGCTCTGCTTTCCGTTCCTTTTCACGAAATAAAGGGCCCTGTCAGCCATCTGGACCAGTTCCTCCATATTCAGCCTGTCCTCAGCGTCGTTGACATTCGCGTATCCCAGACTCACCGAGACCGAGGGTATCCCCTCAAAATGCAGCTCCCTTATCTCGGAGATGATCTTTCGCAGGCGTTGTCCGGCCTGCTCCGAGTCGCCGGGCAGGATCCCCGCAAACTCGTCCCCGCCCCAGCGGCACAGCTGGTTCTCATAGCGCACATTGTTCTTAAGGGTGTCCGCCACGGCTTTCAGCACCATGTCGCCTGCGTTATGCCCCAGGGAGTCGTTGATGCGTTTGAAGAAGTCTATATCCATCAGGAAGATCGAGGCGTTACGGTAATCCTTTCTCCCCTGATTTCCCTGCCACCAGGAGATAAAGGAGTCCCGACGGCTTAAGCCCGTAAGCGTGTCCTTTCCCGCCTTCTGGAAGCCCCGCCACATATTGATCCTGGAGGGAGTTGAAGCGTAGACCAACAGGATGAAGCTGTTCTCTTCATCGCCGTCGCCTTCCGTGGGGATGGTCAGCTCGTCGCCGTCCTTCATCCTTATGGTCTTGTCGGGCTCAAGGAGCTTTCCCTGGTAATATATCCCGTTGGTGGAGGGCATGGCGGTAAAATTAGAGACTACCCCGCTCGTCCTGAAGCAGCCGTGCTGCCTTGACACAAAACGGCTGTCTATGGGGATGCTGGGCTCGTAATCGTCCGTGGGACGACCGATGTACTGTTCCCCTTCTATCCTGTATTCACAGATGGTATTGGCGAAGTTCACGAAAAGCCTGGGACTGACTCGGGCTTCCGTCGATTCGCTTTTTTTGCTGTTTACGATAATATCTGTTTTGTCCTTGTCCAAATCAGCCTCCCGGTCCGGCAGACTCTGCGGATACGGCCTGCTCTCTCTGATTATATCCGTTTTACGCGCAAAAATCCATATGCGTCCGAGGCGGTCCCGTGTTAACTCTTTTTTCATTTTCGGGTATAATGTTTCGGATAGCGGCAGATGGAGATCCCCGTGGGAGCCACGGGACAGAAGATGTATTCCCCGGAGCAAAAGAGATCTGATCGCCGCGGACAGGAGGATGAAAGGATGTTCAGGATAGAGGGAGTTGATCGCGATGCGGAATTCAAAACCCTTGAAAACACTCCGGATCTGTTTCACATTGCCCTGAAGGAAGACCCGAAGAGCGGGAGCAGATTCCATGTGAGGAACGGAAAGGGCTCTGATTTTGACATAGTGTATTACGACAATAATGACGATCTGGAGGATACCAAGAGCTATCCAAAGTACGTGAAGCCGCCATATATGGCTGACTACTGCATTTACGACGAAAACGATACCGGAACGCTGTGGCTGGAGTTCTTCGACGGCGTAAGGGATATGATGTTTGAAGAACTGAACGAGTACACCATAGTCCTCACAAGGCTGGTGCTGTCAGTCACCGATATAGAGGTTTACTGCACCGACTTCCGTATCCTGTGGTTTGTCCCCGAAAATGAGAGGCTGCACGTACGGGAGCATCTGCCTGAGGACACCGACAGGGAATCCCTCCTGTACATCAGGAAGGAACGGGCCTCCGGGATAGAGGATGGCAGATTCAGGACTCTGAGCAGCACCTATGCTTTTCATAATGTTTTTCTCATGCAGTGGATACTGGGTGGCAGACGCCTTTCCGACTACAGGTTCATCACCGTGGAGATCGAGGAATTCGGAGGGATCGGGGCGGTTCTGTCCTATTGTGAGCGCTTCAGGATAGGCTTTGAGAGATTCGGCCTTAAATTCGTGCAGCCTGGAAAGGAATACATCGGCAAGTTCAGGCTGGAGGAACTGAAGAAATTCTTTGTGCTGGATGTTCAGGATGAGGAGGCAAATGAGGGCAATACCCTTACGATCCCCAGCTTCATTGCCCTGTCGAAGATCAAATTCATCAAAGGCATTCCCCATTCCGTCGACGGATCGGACCTTACCCCGGAGTTCAGGGCGGATATGGACGAGTATTATGACGGACTCTTTGGGGATGAAAAGGTGCTGGGGGTCATGATAAGGGGCACCGATTACGTGACAGCGGGCATGAAGGGTGACAGAAAGATGGCCACCGCGGACCAGATGGCTCCCCTCATCCATGAATGGGTCGGCAGATACGGTTTTGAGAGGGTTTTTCTCGCCACAGAGGACGAGGATGCGCTTGAATATATGAGACAGGAGTTCGGGAGCCTGGTGGTGGCTCTGTCCCAGGAGCGGCTCAGGGTGTCGGATCTCCGGCAGAATGAGATCCTGACGGATTATGAAAAGGAGCACGGAGACGGGATGTACGAGGAAAAACTGGAGGATACCACCATCAATTATTTCTATGCCCTGTACATACTGTCCAAATGTGACAGCTTTGTCAGTTCCGGGCGCTGCAACGGGTCGGAGATCGTATTGTCACTTAATAACGGCCGCTTTTCAAATTACTATAAATTTGCGGTGGGAGTGGAGCATTCAGCCTGTAGCGAGGTATCCTGAACTATGCTAAAATGTTCCGGTCGGGAAGGCTCCTGTCCGGAGTCTCACGGAGATCCTGTCAGAATGATCTCTTTCCCGGAATTCTGAATGATGAGGAGGAACAGGATGAAACTCACACTGGAGAAAGCAAAGGAGATAAATAAGGACCATGTCACCGAGGAGTCTCTGATCATCCACTCTCTGAATGTCTGCTACGCCATGGGAGCCATGGCCGATCATTTCGGAGAGGACAGGGATCACTGGGAGGCGGTGGGGTACCTGCATGATTTCGATTATCAGGAATATCCCGAGGAACACCTTAAACACACGGAAGAGCCCCTGCGTGAGACAGGGGTTTCCGAGGAAGACATACATGCGATACTGAGCCACGGTTACGGCATCGTGAATGATGTGGAGCCTGTGAACGATCTGGAAAAGAGCCTGTTCACCGTAGACGAACTCACCGGTATCATCCAGGCCTGCGCCAGGATGCGCCCCAACGGGATAACGGACCTTGAAGTCAAAAGCTTTATGAAAAAGTTCAAGGACAAGAGATTTGCGGCAAAGTGTAACCGTGAGACCATCCAAAAGGGCTGCGATATGCTGGGCATGGAAGTGAAGGAAGTGGCCGGTATCTGCATCGAGGGGATGAGGCCTCACGCCGGGGAGATAGGTCTCCTTGGGACCGGCGGCTGATACGGGTGAAGAATATGGGCGTCATTATCAATTCCGCATTGTGCTATCTTGAGAGAGAAGATGAGTATCTGATGCTTCACCGAAACTCCAAAGAGAACGACGTCAATAAAGACAAGTGGATCGGCGTCGGCGGAAAGCTTGAGTTTGGAGAGAGCCCTGAAGACTGCCTTTGCAGGGAAGTGCTGGAGGAAACGGGGTACGTTCTTCAAAACCACAGATTCTGCGGGATCGTGACTTTTGTGTACGGAGAGATCACTGAGATCATGTACCTGTACGTGTCGGATGATTTCACCGGAGTTCAGAGAGAATGCGACGAAGGGGAACTTGTCTGGGTAAAGAAAAAGGATGTCCCGAAGCTTCCCGTCTGGGAGGGGGACAGGATATTCCTGAAGCTTTTGGATGAGGAAAGCCCCTTTTTTTCATTGAAACTGGTATATGACGGGAACGGCAGTCTGACGGAAGCCTTCCTGGATGGCAAAAGGTATGGACCATAACGATCACTTAAACAACTCCGGAAAACCGGTCCTCATGCTGATGACCCCTATGCTCCATCAGGGGGGCTTCGAGAGGGTGGCAGTGCAGACCGCAAGGCTCATGGAGCCTTATTTTCATGTGCTCATCCTGATCTTTTCCGACCGTGACATAGCTTACGACATATCGGGCCTGGAGATAGTGAATATTTCCATGGATGTGAAAAAGGGGAAGCTCCGAAAGCTCCTGAACATGTTCCGGCGCGCCCGGGCCGTGAGGAAGGTGAGAAAGGAGCGCTGTCCCGACTATGTCTACAGCTTCGGCCCTTCCGCAAACCTGGTCAATGTATTCTCAAAGGTGAAAGATGGCGGGAAGACAGTGCTTGGTCTCCGCAATTATACCGATGTCGAGGAAACTCACAAGATGAGGCTCTTCGTGAAGAGAGCAGACCTGATAATAAGCTGTTCCGTGCCCATAGACCGGGCGGTCAGGGAGGTATACGGAGGCAGGGATACCGCGGTCCAGTACAATATGGTGGACGTGGAAAAGATCCGCCGCGAGGCTCTTGAGGGAGATGCAAAGCTTCCCTTCGGGGAAGACAGGAGGATCCTGATCTCCGTGGGGAGAGAGGCCGATCAGAAAGGCTTCTGGTATATGTTAAAGGCCTTCAGCCTGATCCACCGGGAGCTGCCTGATACCGCCCTTGTGATAGTGGGCGCAGGCAAATTTACCGATTACAGGAAGCTGGCGGATGACCTGGGTATTTCCGATTCCGTTTATTTTTCCGGGGTGACAAAGACTCCCTACAGATACATGAAAAGGGGTTCATTATACCTGCTGACCTCACTCACCGAGGGCTTTCCCAACGCTCTTGTGGAGGCCATGGCGCTGGGGCTTCCCTGCGTGTGCTCAAACTGCATGACGGGGCCTGCGGAGATCTTGTCGGATGCGGCAGATTACGGGAAGGACGAAGTCATTTACGGAAAATACGGGATCCTCACGCCTCCTCTCACCGGGGGAAAAGACCTGGATCCCTCTGCGATTACCGATTCCGAACGGCTCTATGCGAAGACCGTGACAGACCTTCTGTCTGATGATAAGATGATGGAGGAATACGGACAGAAAGCCATGAAGAGATCGGAGGACTTCAGCACCCGTGCGTACGCGGAAAGCCTTTTCAAAATCCTTAAATAAAGACGCTTTTATCAATATGGTCTTTTTAACTGCCGCTATTCTTGTGAGGCTCAGGTATATACTGGTGACCTCACCCTTTGTGAGACAGCACGACATCTATGACAACGGCCATCTGGATTATATCGGGCGCGTATTTACCACGTTTTCCCTGCCCGAGACCAATCTGAACGAACTGTGCCAGCCGCCTCTTCACTATTTCCTTACGGCGCTGACAATGAGAGCCGCATCTGCGGCGGGGGCGGAGGTCACGATGGAGTCCAAATGGCTCCAGTTTTTTCCCGCCCTTATCTCCCTGCTGATCCTGCCGGTACTTTATCTGATAATAAAGGAAACAGACCTTCCGAAAATGGCGAAGGATACCGCGTTTATGCTCGCGGCTTTCTGCCCCGCCCTTATTTTCATGAGCGCCCAGATAAATAATGACCAGACCATGGTGTTTTTCGGGCTTCTGGCGGTGCTCTTCAACCTGAGGTATGTTAAGTCCCAGTCATTTTCGGATCTGATGCTCTCGGGGATCTTTATCGGGCTGTCAATGATGAGCAAATTTTCCGGAGCTGTCCTGGCGCTCTTTATGGCGCCTCTGATGCTGTGGGTGCTTGCCTCCTCGTTTAAGGGCAGGAAGAAAAAGAGGCCCGGACGGATCATCGCGGAGTGGTGCGCCTTCCTTGCGGTTTCGGGGTTTCTGGGACTCTGGTATCAGGTCAGGCAGTATCTAAAGTTCGGCCAGCCGCTGGGTTATGCGGTCTACCCCGATCCCGAAAGCCTTATGTACACGGGTCACACCAGCCGCAGGGTCCGGTTCCTCGGAATAAGCGTAACCGAACTTCTTCACGGCTACTGCGATATAACCAACGACAGGAACGTGTGGACCTATATGTTCAAGAGCTCGCTCTTCGGCGAATGGAGTTCCTGGAAGGTGCCGGAGATGTTCAAATATGTCCTTCTGGCAGCAGGGATAGCCGGGGCCCTGTGGGGGATAGCCGGTTTTGGCAGGCTCTTATTTGCGGACAGGAAGACGGGGACTCTCACCAAAGCCTTTGCGCTGCTCCTGGGGCTCACCCAGCTGGTGATGTTCGTGTATTTCAATCTGAACTATCCCTTCACCTGTTCCATGGATTTCAGATACGTCGCCTTTCTTTCCCTCCCCTGGGCCATTGCCTTCGGCGCCATGAAGCCCTACGGACTGTCAAGGGGCATGGGCTGTGTGTACTGCATAGCGAGCGCGCTGTTCTGCCTGACTGCGGTGTAGGGAGGGGAGAGGCCGGTGCTGTGTTTCGCCGGGTACGGCGTAGCGTGCAGGGAGATTTGGAATCCGGTTTTGCGGGCAGCCGGGCCTTCCGTGGGAAAAAAGCCGGAAAAAGATGTATAATGTGATGACGATATAGAACTTCCGGGCCGGTTTGCGGGGTTTGGCGGCCGCAGGGTTTGTGCCTGCCGGGTTTGGATGGGATCTGGAGGATCGCGGGGTTGGAAAAAAAGAGTATTTCCGTTCAGAAGACGGTGACTCTGCTCACTGTCATTATATTTTTCGGCGTTCTGACCTGGATCAACTTCTTCTGTTACAGGAGGTTTGTGGATTCGGACAGCGCCGCCGAGGCCTTATTGGCTATGAGGATCAGGGGAACTCATCACCTGTTTCCCGAGACCTGGTACATCAGCACCGACAGGCGGACGATCGCTACGGCAGTGCTGGCGTCCGTGATCTATCTGCTGTCCGGTAATATTTCATTTTCCATGGCGCTGTCCTGCACGATCTTTTCCGTCGTCATGGCTGCCGCTCTGATCTACATGCTGAAGGGGGCCGGGGCTTCGCAGCTCACCTGCCTGACGGCGCTCCTGCTCATCATGGCTCTTCCCGTGAGCGCCAACGGCATAATGTTCGAGAGCCGTTTCCCTTATTTTATGACTCTCCTGTACCTCTTTGCGTCCCATTATTCCGGGTACTTCACTTTCTTTTTCCTGACCGCGGGAGTGATGCTCAGAATGAGAGGGGAGGGATCCCACAAAAGAGCGAACAGCCTCCTTATCCTTCAGGGGCTTCTCTGCATCACAGCTTTTATTTACGGCGCCGCGGGGATGAGGGGCATGCAGCTGATAGTATTTCCTTTCCTCGTTCATTCCGCCATATGTTATCTCGGGGACTCAAAGGGGTTTACGGCGAAGGCTCCGGGATCATTGAAAGTCCTGGCCTTATCGGGGATCATGACGGTATCGGCGCTTCTCGGAAGTCTGTTTTCCGGCGCCCCTTCCGTGCATACCGGCATGAGCGAAGCCAGACACCTTTTTACGTACTTTGTCACGGCTTTCTTTACGAATCCCGCGTCCCTCCTCGGGACACAGAAGACGGAGAGCCTTTCGGATCCCGCATCCGTAATGCAGCTGCTGATGTGGGGCTCCGTTATCATTTCCCTTTATGCCCTCTGCAGGCTGATGAAGCGGGGAAAGAGAGAGGAAAAGCTTCTGCTGTCCTTTGTCCTGTGCTCGTATCTCCTGACGGTTTTCATCCTGACCGTGACAAGGTTTAACCGCGCTGAACGCTACAGCTGCATGGCCGTGCTTATTGTGGTGCTTTCTCTGTCTTTATTTACGGAGCATCTGAGGAGGGGCGGATATGATACCCTGTCCGCCGGTCTCACGTTTTTCTTTGTCTTTTATGCCCTGCTGAATCTCATATTTACTTATATCCCGGCTATTGCCGACAAGGGCTGGGATTCGGATTCGGAAGAGGTGCTCTCGTGGATGGAGGAGAAGGGGTACGGTCTCGGGTACGCCAGAGACTGGGATGCGGACCGGCTCATGGTCAAGAGCAACGCCCTTATTACCTTTGGGACGGTGACCTCCGACCTGACGCTTGATGAAAACGGGGATCTCGTGTCCAGCAGGTGGCTCACCGATATGAACTGGTATCCGCCTGCCATTGACAGGGATCAGCCCTGTGTTTATGTGATACCAAACGACAGCGAGTTTGATGCGGAAATAAAACCTTTTCTGGAGGCGCATCCCGACGCGGAGAAGGCCTTCGAAAATGAAAGTTATGTCTGCTATCTGACTCCCGAGGTCTATGTGAACTGATATGAAGATAATGTTTCATCTTAACTGTCTCGAGAAAGGGGGCGCGGAAAGAGTCGTCTCCACTCTCGCCAACACTCTTTCGGGAAAGGGCCACGAGGTGGTCGTGGCCGCTGAATGGAAGGGGGAGGACGAGTTTCAGCTTCTCCCCGGAGTGAAGCATCTCATTATAGGACTTAAGCCCGAAGATGAAAATAAAAACCGTATCTCCCAATTTTTCATAAGGCTCAAAAATCTCGAGAAATGTCTGGCCGAGGAGAAGCCGGACGTTTTGGTGCCCTTTGCCCAGAAGGCGATCTACAGGGCGCTGATGGCGCAGAAAAAGACGGGATCAAAGGTGATCACGGCTGTCAGGACTGTCCCGGCCGGGCATTACGATCATTTTTCGGACAGGCTTCTGATCCCGTATTTGTTTCCCAGGGCGGCGGGATGCGTATTTCAGACCTCGGAGCAGCGGGACTATTTTAAGCCTCATATCCCGGAAAAGACCCGTATCATCCTTAATCCCGTGAACGACAGATATCTTAACGCGAAATATCCGTTTCGGAGAACGAAAAGGGTAGTCACAAGCGGCAGGATCGTGGACTTTAAGAATCAGTCGCTTTTGATCGACGCCTTTATGGATGTTCACGAGGAGTACCGGGATTATTCTCTGGAGATATACGGTCCGGATTCTCATGACGGCACAAAGGAGATACTTGAACGGAAGATCGCCGGTTACGGAGCGGGTTCATTTGTCCGTTTGATGGGGGGCTGTGACGACCTTGAGAACAGACTCAGGGATGCCGCTGTATACGCGTTTTCATCCGACTGGGAGGGACTGCCCAACGCTCTGATAGAAGCAATGGTGATGGGACTTCCGGTGGTGGCGACGGACTGCCCCTGCGGCGGGCCGGCCGAGATCATAGAGGACGGGGTGAACGGTCTGCTGGTGCCCATCAAGGACAGAAGGGCCCTTGCCGACGGGATGAAAAAACTCATAAAAGATTCCGCCCTTGCCGAAAGGCTTGGGCGGAATGCGATGAAACTGCGCGATAAAACCGATCCTGAAATCGTCAGCTCTGAGTGGTGCCGGTTTCTTGAGTCTTTTTTGTGAGCTCGTCAAAGGCTTTCTGAACTGCATCAAAGGTATCCTTCGATATCTGGGGAAGTTCGCCGCCCCAGGTCTTCTCGGCCTGCTTGTAACCCTTCTCGAAGGCCTCGCGCATATCCTGGAGCTTTTCGGGGTCATTGCCTGCCAGAGACTTGGCGAATTCAATGATCCTCTCGGAAGTCTGTTTGACTCCCCAGTAGCCGTCCTCGGAGATATCTTTCTGAGCCTGCGCCTTTGTAGCGGGATCAACCTCCAGCTTTCCTTCGGCGAGGAGCTTCCACATGTCATCGTCGGAAGCGATGCCTGATGCCTTGCCCTGTCCGATTATCAGCTTCTCAACGATGCTGCGGAGTTGGGCTGTGCGGTCCGCAAGATCAGCCTTCAACTTCTCGGCAATCTCGGGATTCGCCACCTTTGAAGGCTTGTCATAAACCTTCTGAGCACCATCCTTCTCTGCCTGGACTGCTTCTTCGGACTTCTCGTAGACTGCCGCGGCGTCGCTGAACTTGGAAGTCTTTGCGGCGGCCTCATCGGTCTGCTTCGTCTCCTTTGCGGGAACCTTTGTGGCCGAATAAGCGGTCTGAACTGCCTGGTAACTGCCTGTAATTCCATTTACACTCATTTCCTTTTCCTCCTTCCGTGGGTTGTATGGTGTGTAGTTACACTTATCTGTAGTTTAATGCATCGGTGCGTGGAATGCAAGGATTATTTCGGTCGATCTGTGAGAAAACCTAACCCGCCTCCCTGGGATAATCCCATGGACCCGATAAAAAAGCGGAAAACGTCAAATTTATCGGGTGGAGGCGGTCTCTGTACAGGGATGGAAGAAGACATTTTCCACGGCTCCCTGCCCGGGCCGGGAGGACGGGATGGATGAAACAGGAAGCCGAAAAGAGTGGATCAGATTTTACTCGGCCGGAGAATTGAAGTATAATGTGTGCCAGGAACTGAACAATATGAAAAACAGACCCATACTCAGCAATAAACTCTATCTCTACCTCACGGAATTCTTTTCAGGAGTATCCGTGATGGCGGTGGAACTGGGAGCCAGCAGGCTTCTGGCTCCCTATTTCTCGTCCTCCCAGATAGTCTGGACCATAATCATCGGCACTATCATGATCGCCATGGCCCTGGGAAATATCTGCGGAGGCAGGTGGGCGGACCGGGATCCGGATCCCGACAGACTCTACAGGCGGCTTCTCATCGCTTCGGTGTGGATCGCCGCCATCCCTTTTCTGGGCCGTTATGTGATCCTGCTGGTTTCGGGCCTCCTAGTGCTTTCCATAAATGAAAACTTTCTCATAGTCGCCGCCTTTATTTCCTGCGCGGTGATATTTGTGTTTCCGCTCTTCCTTCTGGGCACCGTCACCCCGTCTCTTGTTAAATATACGGTGGATTCTCTTGACGACAGCGGTGAGATAGTGGGGAGACTGAACGCCTGCAACACTACGGGCAGCATTATAGGAACGTTCCTTCCCACCTTCGTGACCATCCCTTCCGTGGGGACTTCAGCCACCTTTATCATTTTTTCGGGGATCCTGTTTCTGATAGCTCTGTGCTATTTCGTCAGTTCACGCACCGGCAGGAAAGGGGTCATCGTGTCTTCGGTATTGTTTGTCCTGTTTTCCGTCCTGGGAAGCAGGGCTTCCTTCGCTTTCTGGGAACAGGGTCTCACTTATGAGGGAGAGTCCGTCTACAACTATCTGCAGGTGAAGGAAGAGAAGGACAGAGTCATTTTTTCAACCAATGTTCTCTTCGGGGTGCAGTCCGTCAGGATGAAGGAGGGCGGACTCACTGGAATGTACTACGATTACGCACTGGCCGCGCTCCCCATGTCGGGAAGCCCGGAGGAACCCGGCGTGAGCGCCGGACAACCGGACACGGCGCTTTCCGTGTCGGGGATATCGTCCGGCGAGGAAAAAACCGCAGGTCCCGGGGAGCCCCCGGCGTCCGGCGCATCTCCGGATAGCGCTGATCCTTCGGGAGGCAGGGACGTGCTGGTATTGGGAAGCTGCATGGGCACTTTCGAGACCCAGTGTGAGACTTATTTTCCCGGAGTGAGGGTGTCGGGAGTGGAGATCGACAGGAAGATAACGGAGCTTGCACACAGGTATTTCGGGCTCAGGGAGGACGCGGATATCACCACCTACGATGCCAGAGCCTATCTGGCGGCGGACCGCAAACGGTACGACGTGATCTTTGTGGACGCCTTTCAGGATATCACCGTCCCCTTTCAGGTGTCTTCAAAAGAATTCTTTGAGCTCACCTTTGACCATTTGAAGGATAATGGTATCCTTGTCATGAACATGAATATGCGTTCCGACGGGGAGAGAGGACTGAACCGGGCTCTTGCGGATACCGTGTCCTCAGTGTGCGGAGACGTGTATACCGTGGACGTCTACGGGAGCACAAACAGGATATTGTTTGCGGGGAAAGACATTGAGACCGGCCTTGGCGATCTTTTGAGAAGAAGGACCGGGGAGATGGGCGGAAGAATCGTATCTCCGGAAAGTGATGAAGCGCTGCTCTCCCGGTTCTTTGCTTACGAGGCGGACGCCATGGAAAAATACGAGGCGGGGGATATGATCCTCACGGACGACAGGTCTCCGGTGGAACTTCTCTCCATGCGGGCTCTGGACGGTTTTATTTCCGAGGAACTGTCCTGGTACAGGGAAGAGATCAGGAAAAAGGGGCTGTCGGCAATAACAGGGTAGTATTGTCACTTCAGGACAGGAGGTAAATATGAGATTTACAAAGATGCACGGCTGCGGAAACGACTATATATACGTGAACGGCTTTGAAGAGACGGTGCCTCAGGAGAATAAGAGCAATCTGGCCCAGAAACTCTCGGACAGGCATTTCGGGATAGGCTCCGACGGGCTTATTTTCATAAATCCCTCCGACAAGGCGGATTTCGAGATGGAAATGTACAATGCCGACGGGAGCCGCGGAAAGATGTGCGGCAACGGTATCAGGTGCGTGGCGAAGTACGTCTACGACAAGGGCATGACGGGAAAGAAGGAACTGACCATAGAAAGCTGCGGAAGGATAATGGAACTCACCCTCTACACGGATCACGGAAATAAAGTGGATCACGTGAGGGTAAATATGGGCTGCCCCGAGCTCAGGGCGTCGGAGATCCCGGTGATATCGGACAAGGAAAGGGTGATAGACGAGCCCGTGAAGATAGGGGGCTCAAAGTACAGGATCACCTGCCTGTCCATGGGAAATCCCCATGCGGTGGTTTTTATGAACGAGATCCACAGCCTCGATCTGGCTGTCATCGGACCTCAGTTTGAATGCGACGGTCTCTTTCCCGAGAGGATAAACACGGAATTTGTAAGGGTCGTCGATCCCGGGCATCTCGAGATGAGGGTCTGGGAGAGAGGCTCCGGCGAGACTCTGGCCTGCGGCACCGGATGTAGCGCCTCTGCCGTGGCGGCGGTGCTCCTGGGACATACGCATCATTCGGTGGAGGTGAAGACAAGAGGCGGTTCCATGCAGGTGGAATGGGCCGGGACCGAAGACGATTCCGTATATCTCACCGGTTCTGCGGTGAAGGTGTTTGAAGGCGAGATATAACTTTCTTTCCGGATAAAGAAAAGGGGCATTTCGGGTGAAGAGCGTAAGCAGATACTTTGATATAAAGAACCTGCTGATGGTTTCCGTTGTGGCGTTCCTTCTTGTGTTTCAGGTGTTCCCCCTGTTGTTTCTCGTTACGCGTTCGTTTTTGCCGGAGGGGCACTTTTCCCTTGAGGGGCTGAGGAGGATATATACTTACGGCCTGAACCTGAGCTGCCTGAAAAACACCCTGGTCACCGCCTTTCTGTCCATGGTGTTCGGAGTCCTCATCGCATTTCCTCTGGCCTGGCTTGTGGGAAGGACCAATCTGTACGGAAAAGGCTTTTTCAGAGGCCTCTTTGTGGGGACCTATATGGTTCCTCCGTATGTGGGGGCCATGGCCTGGCTCAGGCTCCTGAACCCCACTGTCGGCACTCTGAATGTGTTCCTGCAGAAACTGTTTCATCTGGAAAGCGCCCCTTTCAATATATATTCCATAGGCGGGCTGGTGTGGGTGCTTACCACCTTTTATTATCCATACGCCTTTATCACCATTTCCAGAGCCATGGAGAAGATGGATCCCTCTCTTGAGGAGGCCTCCAGGAGCTGCGGGGCTTCTCCCCTGAGGACCTTATTTACGGTGACCCTGCCCCTGATGATGCCATCCGTTGTAGCCGCAGGGATCCTGGTGTTTGTGGCCGCAGCCTCCTGCTACGGCATACCTTCCATCATAGGCGCTCCCGGGAAGATATATACCATCACCACCAGGATAGCGGATTATGTGTCGGTGGGCTCCGCGAAAAGCCTGTCGGATGCCGCGTCCCTCGCCGTATTTCTCATGCTGGTCTCCTTCGTGATGCTCTATCTGTCCCGATTTGCCCTGTCCGGCAGAAATTACATCACCGTGTCGGGAAAGAGCACAAGGCCGAATATCGTGGATCTGGGGAAATGGAGGATACCGGTGACGGTGCTTGTGTCCCTGTTTTCGTTTATCGTGGTCATTCTGCCCTTCCTGACCGTGTTTGCCACTTCGTTTACGGTAAATATGGGAAAGTCGGTCTTTGCCCGGGGAAATTTCACCCTGAAGTACTGGGGGACCATCGTATCCAGAAGCTCGATAATCAGGTCTGCCGGGAACTCGGTTCTCTCAGCGTTTCTGGCGGCGACCTTCGGAATGATCATATGCATTCTCATGTCTTATCTTCTCAAAAGGACGGAGGTTAAGGGGAGGCAGGTACCGGATTTCCTTATAACCGTGGGCTCCGGAACTCCAAGCGTGGTGATCGCCCTGTCCCTCATCATGACCATGACCGGCAGGTTCGGCATAAACATATACAATACCATTGCCATCATGGTCATAGCCTACATGATCAAGTACATGCTCATGGGAATGAGAACGGTGGTGTCGGCATTGTCACAGGTCAGCCCCTCCCTTGAGGAAGCCTCCGGGATCTCGGGGGCAGGGTGGTTACGGAGGATGAAAGACATCACGATCCCCCTCATACTTCCGTCTGTAGTGGCGGGGTGGTTCCTTATTTTCATACCCTGTTTCTACGAGCTCACAATGTCAAATCTGCTCTATTCCAACAATACAAAGACTCTCGGGGTGGAACTTTTCCTGTACCAGACCTATCACAGCCAGCAGACCGCTTCAGCCCTTGCGGGAGGGATCCTGCTGGTAGTCCTTCTGGCGAATGTGATCCTGGGCAGGACCACCCGCGGAAAGTTTTCCATATGAGGCTTTTGTCCGCCGGCGGAAGGAAATGTGCTTTGTGCGCACGGAAACTTGCGCCAATGCTCCGTCGATAGTAAAATAATCATGAGTGTGCCCGGAAGGGTGACGGCAAATATGTAAAGGAGGGTTCGGGAAAATGAGTATGAGATCATTCAACAAAGGCGAGGTAATATGCCTTGAAGGCGATCCCGGGGACTGCATGTTCATTATTGAGGGAGGAAAGGCCGGAGTTTTTGAAGACTACGGAAAACCCTCGGAAAAAAAGGTGACGGATCTTGAAGTGGGCGCTATGTTCGGGGAGATGAGCCTGTTGGATCATGAGCCCAGATCGGCTACCGTCGTTGCCACGGAGGATGACACGGCCCTTCAGGTGATCAGCGAGGAAAATTTCCGGGATTTCTTTGAAAAGTCCCCGCAGACTGCCATGAAGCTTGCGGAACAGATGTCCCATCGTCTTCGCATTGTCACGAAGGAATACTATGAAGCCTGCCGCACGGTTTATGATGCCGTCGAGGTGGAGAAGAGAGGCGGAAAGAAGAGCGAGAGGCTCATGGAACGCATAAAGAAACTGTGCTCTGTCCACCTGAATTCCCGAAAAGCAGAGGCGTGATCCACTAACAGGAGGAAAAAAGATGAAAACCTTGACCTTTGGCCGCTCACAGGTGATCTTTAAACAGGGCGACTTTTCAAAAGTAATGTACTGCGTCGAATCCGGTAAGGTCGGAATATATGCGGGATACGGCACCGAGCAGGAAAAACTGCTGAAGGAGATCGGAAAAGACGAGATCTTCGGCGAGATGGGTCTGATCGAGTTGTACGCAAGGAGCGCAACGGCTGTGGCTCTTGAGGACGATACATCGGTTTCGGAGATCGGAGAGGATGATTTCAACGAGTTCTTCGGCAAGGATCATGAGAGGACCTACCTGCTCCTGAAGACCCTGAGCGCCCGCATAAGGGAGACGGATGAGAAGTACAGGGACGTCTGCAGGGTGGTGTACCTGAGCCATGAGGCTGCGGAAAGCAATACAAAGAGAGACGATAAAGTCAATCAGGAACTCGACATGATCTGTAAGGAATACGGAAAGTTCAATACTCTCTGGCTTGACTGACAGCGGAACGGATCCGGTTTTCAAAAAAGCGGCAGCAGAGAGACAGAGGAGTCTGAATGGCTTCTATAGCCTTAAAAAATGTAAGCAAGAGTTTCGGCAGGACCGAGGTATTGAAATCCCTGGATACCGTTTTCGGGGATGGGGAATTTATCACCCTCCTCGGTCCTTCCGGATGCGGGAAGACCACGACTCTCCGCCTGATAGCGGGGTTTGAACGTCCTTCCGGAGGTGAGATATACGTAAACGGGAACCTCGTGTGCGGCGGAAACACCTTTGTGCCTCCCGAACACAGGGGGATGGGAATGGTGTTCCAGTCCTACGCCGTATGGCCCCACATGAACGTCTTTGACAATGTGGCTTACCCTCTTAAGATAATGAAGACCCCCGGACCGGAGATAAAAGACCGGGTGGAGGAGATGCTTGAAGAGATGGGGCTGTCGGAATATGAAAAGAGGATGCCCTCCGAACTCTCCGGCGGTCAGCAGCAGAGAGTGGCTTTGGGCAGAGCTCTGATCAGCGAGCCCGGAGTGCTGCTCTGTGATGAACCTCTCTCAAACCTTGACGCCAGGCTCAGGGAAAAGATGCGCTTTGAGATAAAGGAGATACATGAGAAGAGAGGCATCACGGTGGTGTACGTTACTCACGATCTGAGCGAGGCGGTGCATATGTCCGACAGGATATATGTGCTGAACGAGGGGGTAGTGCAGCAGGTCGGAACCCCCACGGATATTTACAGACATCCTGCAAATGATTTCGTGAAAGCCTTTACGGGGGATGTCAATTTTCTTGAAGGCGTGTCAGAAAACGGAAAGATAAGGCTTGACACGTCCGGCAGTTTTCTCGATTATGACGGTCCGTTGACCGGCCCCGTGCAGGTGGCCATACGTCCTGACGCCGATTATCTGGTGTTCTGATATTTCGCTATTGCATTCACAATTCATATATGTTATAATCCGTTTCATAGATTGACAAAAAAATAACAATCTCACAGATCTTAAACCGTTGATTTCACAAAAGGAGGCGTTATGGCTAAGAAAATCGTACTTGCTGGTGCCTGTCGCACAGCGATAGGAAAGATGGGCGGGGCTCTTTCATCGACCCCTGCGGTAGATCTCGGCTCCATCGTGATCAAAGAGGCGCTGAACCGCGCCGGGGTGAAGCCCGATCAGGTGGATGAGGTTCTCATGGGCTGCGTTATTCAGGCAGGACAGGGACAGAATATGGCCAGGCAGGCGTCCATAAAGGCGGGACTTCCCATCGAGTGCCCCGCTGTGACCGTGAATGTGGTCTGCGGCTCGGGTCTGAACTGCGTGAACATGGCGGCTGACCTGATACTTGCCGGCGAGGCGGACGTAGTCGTGGCAGGCGGCGCGGAGAATATGTCCATGGGACCTTACGCCGTCATGAACGGACGTTACGGTTACCGCATGAACGACGGGAAACTGGTGGACCTCATGGTAAAGGACGCTCTCTGGGAGGCTTTCAACGATTATCATATGATGGTCACCGCCGAGAACGTGGCCGAACAGTGGAAGCTGACCAGGGAAGAACTGGACGAGTTCTCCGTGAGATCCCAGCAGAAATGTGAGAAGGCAGTGAATGAGGGCAAGTTCAAGGATGAGATCGTGCCCGTTGAGATAAAGCAGAAGAAAGAGACCATTACCTTTGACAAGGATGAGGGACCCAGACCCGGGACCACCATCGAAGCCCTGGCGAAGCTCCGCTGCGCATCGGGCGTTGAGGGCGGCGTAGTCACCGCAGGAAACGCTTCAGGCATAAATGACGGCGCAGCCGCCATCGTGGTCATGAGCGAAGAAAAGGCAAAGGAACTGGGAGTCACTCCCATGGCCACCTGGATCGCCGGCGCTCTTGCAGGCGTTGATCCGAAGATCATGGGCGTAGGTCCCGTGGCCGCCACAAAGAAGGTCATGAAAAAGACCGGTCTTACCATCGATGATTTCGATCTCTATGAGGCAAATGAAGCCTTTGCCGCCCAGTCTGTGGCTGTGGGCAAGGATCTGGGCTTCGATCCCGAAAAGCTCAATGTGAACGGCGGCGCCATCGCTCTGGGACATCCCGTGGGAGCATCAGGCACAAGGATCCTGGTGACACTGCTTTACGAGATGCAGAGAAGGAACGCCCACAGAGGTCTGGCTACTCTCTGCATAGGCGGAGGAATGGGCTGCGCCACCGTGGTGGAGAGAGACTGATCCGCTGACCGATACATAAACCGAACTGTAAGGGATTATCCTGAAGGCGCGGAAAAAACGCCTTCGGGAATACCTTCGAGGGGCGCCTGAAAACTGCGGCGTCCGGACCATAAGGAGGAAATATGGGATTTGTAGAATATGAAGTAAAGGGTGCATACGCAGTCATCACCATAAACAGGCCCGAGGCTCTCAATGCCCTGAATTCAGGCGTCCTGGATGAGCTCAACAGCGTGCTGGATTCCGTGGACCTGAACACCGTCAGGTGCCTCGTGCTCACGGGCGCGGGAGAGAAGAGTTTTGTGGCCGGCGCCGATATCGGCGAGATGAGCACCCTGACAAAGGCTGAGGCTACGGCATTCGGAAAGAAGGGAAATGATGTCTTCAGGAAGCTGGAGACCCTGCCAATTCCCGTGATCGCGGCAGTGAACGGCTTCGCCCTGGGCGGAGGCTGTGAGATCGCAATGTCCTGTGATATCAGGATCTGTTCCGACACTGCCATGTTCGGACAGCCCGAGACCGGACTCGGCATCACCCCCGGCTTCGGCGGCACCCAGAGGCTTGCCCGGCTGATAGGGCCCGGCATGGCAAAGCAGCTGATCTACACTGCAAGGAACATAAAGAGTGACGAGGCTTTCAGGATCGGCCTTGTGAACGCTGTCTATCCCGCTGCAGACCTGATGGCTGAGGCTGAAAAGATGGCTTCCGTCATCGCAGGCAACGCTCCCATAGCCGTAAGGAACTGCAAGAAAGCAATAAATGAAGGGCTTGATCTGGACATGGACGACGCCATAGTCCTTGAAGAGAAGCTCTTCGGCGACTGCTTCGAGTCCTGGGACCAGAAAGAGGGGATGGCGAATTTCCTCAGGAAGAAGGACGACCCGGCGAAGGTCAAACACGTTACGTTTAAAAATGAGTGAGTAACTGCAAAAAAAGCAGAGGCAGAGGGGTGCCCGGCGGAAGCTTACCGCCGTTGCTTCGACGTAAGGGTACTAAGGCGTCCGGAAGACGCCGCCTGAGTACCCGCGTCTCGCACGCCACCGGATCACCCCCCCTGCCTCTGCAGTTAATCGTTGCAGTTAACCGTTGCAGTTAACCGTAGTAGTGTATTCTGATCATTTTGAAATACAAAAGGAGGTATGTTCAATGAAAGTAGCTGTTATAGGCGCAGGAACAATGGGCTCCGGGATCGCACAGGCATTTGCCCAGTCGGACGGAGTGGAAAAGGTATATCTTTGCGACATAAAGAAAGAATTCGCGGACGGCGGATTTGCAAAGATCAAGAAGTCCATAGACAAGCTGGTGGCTAAGGAAAAGATCGACCAGGCCAAGGCTGACGCCATTCTCGGAAAGGTCGAGACCGGCCTTAACGACATTGCCGTGGATCCCGATCTGGTAGTGGAAGCTGCCCTTGAGGACATGCAGATAAAGAAGGATTGCTTCAAGGCTCTGCAGGAGAATATCGTAAAGAACGAGAACTGCATCTACGCCACCAACACCTCTTCATTATCCATAACGGAGATCGGAAGCGGGCTCAAGTATCCCGTGGTGGGCATGCATTTCTTCAACCCTGCTCCGGTCATGAAGCTCGTCGAGATCATCGCAGGCATCAACACCCCTGCCGAAGTGGTGGACAAGGTAGTGCAGATCTCAAAGGATCTGGGCAAGAACCCCGTCCAGGTAAATGAAGCCGCAGGCTTTGTGGTGAACCGCATCCTGGTTCCCATGATCAATGAAGGCATCTTCGTGTATTCCGAGGGCGTATCCGATATCGAGGGCGTGGACACGGCCATGAAGCTGGGCTGCAACCATCCCATGGGTCCCCTTGAACTGGGCGATTTCATCGGTCTTGACATCGTGCTGGCCATCATGGAAGTGCTCTATGCGGAGACCGGCGATTCCAAGTATCGTCCCGCCCCTCTTCTGAAGAAGATGGTGAGAGGAAAGAGACTGGGAGTGAAGACCGGCATCGGATTCTACAAGTATAATGAAGACAGGACAAAGACCCCTGTTGACAAGCTGTGATCGCTTTTCCCTGACAGATCCCTCCCGGAAATGAAGAGAGGGAGGACTTAACAGGAATGCAGGATCGCTCCCAAAATGAGGAGCGACAGGAGATCATGATAACAGAAGGAGGAAATAATGGATTTTGTGCTTGACAGACCGCACGAGATGGCCAGGAACCTTTTCAGGGAGTTCGCTGAAAACGAAGTGAAGCCGCTGGCGATCGAGGTGGATGAGACAGAGGTATTCCCCAGGGATACCGTTACAAAGATGCAGAAATACGGCTTCATGGGGATCCCCATCCCCAAGGAGTACGGCGGACAGGGCTGTGATCCCCTGACCTATACCATGTGCGTTGAGGAGCTGGCAAAGGTGTGCGCTACCACTGCAGTCATAGTATCCGCTCACACTTCTCTCTGCTGCGATCCCATACTTCAGTTCGGGACCGAGGAGCAGAAGCAGAAATACCTCGTTCCCCTGGCAAAGGGAGAAAAGCTCGGCGCCTTTGCCCTTACGGAGCCCGGAGCGGGAACCGACGCCCAGGGAGCCCAGACCAAGGCAGAGCTCAAGGACGGAGAATGGATCCTGAACGGATCGAAGTGCTTCATCACCAACGGAAAAGAGGCCGACATCTACATCGTCATAGCCTATGTGCCCGAGGATACAAAGGTGGACAAGAAGGGCAGAAAGCAGAAGAGATTCTCGGCTTTCATCGTCGAAAAGGACACCCCCGGCTTCACCTTCGGCGTGAAGGAAAAGAAAATGGGTATCCGCGGTTCTTCCACCTATGAACTGATCTTCCAGGATGTGCATATCCCGGAGGCAAATCTTCTGGGAACCCGCGGCAAGGGATTCGGCCTGGCCATGCACAGCCTTGACGGCGGACGTATCGGGATAGCCTCACAGGCTCTCGGCATCGCAGAGGGAGCGCTGGAGAGAGCCGTCGCCTACGTAAAGGAGAGGCAGCAGTTCGGAAGGCCCATCGCCCAGTTCCAGAACACCCAGTTCGTGCTGGCGGATATGGCTGCCAGAGTGGAAGCTGCCAGATATATCGTATACAAGGCTGCCGATGCAAAGGCGAAGCAGGCCAGTTATTCCGTGGAGGCCGCCCAGGCAAAGCTCTTTGCGGCAGAGACGGCTATGGAAGTCACCACAAAGGCCGTACAGCTCTTCGGAGGCTACGGCTACATCAGAGAGTATGAAGTGGAACGCATGATGCGCGATGCAAAGATAACCGAGATCTACGAGGGAACCTCAGAGGTGCAGAGAATGGTGATCTCCGGCGCATTGCTTGCGTGACAGGCACCCGGATCCCGGAAGCATAGCGGGTTTCGGAAGCCTGAGAGCAATGGACAGATCCGGAATTTACAGTTCACGAGTTTGAAAGGAGAACAGATACAGATGAAGATCGTAGTATGCATAAAGCAGGTTCCCGACACGAAGGGCGGCGTCAAGTTCAAAGCTGACGGCACTCTCGACAGAGGAGCCATGCTGGCCATTATGAATCCCGATGACAAGGCCGGCCTGGAGGCAGCCCTTCGTCTTAAGGATCAGTACGGTGGAGAGGTGACCGTGGTCACCATGGGACTTCCCAAGGCTGATGCAGTCCTTTATGAGGCTATGGCCATGGGAGCGGACAAGGGCATCCTTGTCACCGACAGAGTGCTGGGAGGAGCCGATACCTGGGCTACTTCACAGACCATTGCCGCCGCTATAAAGAATCTGGAATATGACGTTATCATTACCGGCCGTCAGGCCATAGACGGGGATACCGCCCAGGTCGGTCCCCAGATATCCGAGCATCTGGGAATTCCCGTGATCTCTTATACCGAGGAGATCATGGATGTGGATGAAAAGGGACGCACCCTTACCGTCAAGAGGCAGTTCGAAGACAGATATCATGTCCTTAAGGTAAAGATGCCCTGCCTCCTCACGGCGCTTTCCGAGCTCAACGAGCCCAGATACATGACTCCCGGTGGTATCTTCGACGCCTTCAATACGGAACTCACCGTGTGGGGACGCGACGATCTGAAGGAGCTGGCTGATGAGAATATCGGTCTCAACGGCTCGCCCACAAAGATTGCCAAGGCTTCCGACAAGGTGGCCAAGGTTAAGGACAGGACGAAGATAAAGGCGCTTGATTCCGCATCCGAGGAAGCGGACTATATCGTGTCAGTGCTCGAAGAAACACACGTCATCTGACAGATTTATGGAGGAGAAAATGAAAATCGAAGATTACAAGGGCGTATTTATTTACGCGCAGCAGATTGATAACAAACTGAGCACGATCTCACTTGAACTCCTGGGAAAGGCAAAGGATCTGGCGGCTGACCTGGACGAAAAGGTGACTGCGGTGCTCATCGGTTCAGGGGTTTCCGATCTCACACAGACCCTGGCGGAATACGGCGCAGACAGAGTGATAGTGGTGGACGATCCCGCTCTTAAGGATTACAGGACAGAGCCTTATACTCACGCTCTCGCCTCTGTGATAAACGAGTACAAGCCCGAGATCATGCTGGTGGGGGCTACTGCCATCGGACGTGACCTGGGTCCCAAGGTATCCGCCAGAGTGGCTACCGGTCTTACCGCAGACTGCACCCAGCTGGATATAGGCGACTTTCCTCTGACTCCCGTACCCGGGCAGGAGGACAAGCAGCTTCACAGACAGCTTCTCATGACCCGTCCTGCATTCGGCGGAAATACCATCGCCACCATCGCCTGCCCCGAAAACAGGCCACAGATGGCGACGGTACGTCCCGGCGTCATGCAGAAGAAGGAACCCGTGAAGGGAGCCAAGGCTGAGATCGTGGACTACAATCCCGGCTTCAAAGAGAATGACTGCTATGTGGAGATCGAAAAGATCGTCAAGGAAGTGGTCACCACCGAAAACATCGCGGATGCAAAGATCCTTGTGTCCGGCGGACGTGGAGTGGGGAGTCCCGAGAACTTCAAACTTCTTGACGAACTGGCGGAAGTCCTCGGAGGAACGGTGAGCTGTTCAAGAGCCGTGGTTGATTCCGGCTGGAAGCCCAAGGAACTCCAGGTGGGACAGACCGGTCAGACAGTCAGACCTCATGTGTACTTCGCCATCGGCATTTCCGGCGCCATACAGCACGCCGCCGGTATGGAGGATTCCGACATCATAATCGCCATCAATAAGGACGAGAATGCTCCCATATTTGATATAGCCGATTACGGGGTCATCGGAGACCTGAACAAGGTTGTGCCCGAACTCACAAAGAAGATAAAGGAGCAGCAGGCGGCCAAGGCAGGACAGTGATCCGGAACGCAATATGATATATCAAAAAGCACCCTCTGACATTCAGGGGGTGCTTTTTTTATCCCGAGAAATGAAGGGGGACTTCTTTCACGATCTGCAGGCAGCAGCGATATGGTTTCGATGTTCTTACGGAAAGAGACCGATATTGTTTTTGACGCTGATTTTGTTATACTTTTAAGAGCAGCGGTGAGTTTCGTACCGAAGGGATCTGAATGAAGATGACATTATGCTGAAGGAAGAAAGCTTTACCATAAAACAGACGGAGCCTCCTTTTTTGACGATAGGAGTCATGTGCTTTCTGTCACTGTTCTGCATAGCGATACTGATCAAAAACGACATTTTCAGGGAGGGTTCCGCTTATATTTTTTCTCAGATCGCCAATATTTTCTGCCTGGTTTTTCTGACAGTGCTGTCAGGTTACCTGATCGCAAAAAAAGAAACTGCCGGAGTGATGCGTTATTTTATGCTGTTGATCCTGAATCTGTATATCGCAGTATTTTTTTCCGCCCTTATCGGAAGTGATTACGGATCGCCGGACCATATCCGCAGGATAGTCATTTCATCCAGTGTGTGTTATTTCTTTTCCATGCTGGTCTTTCTGACACTATGGCTTTATCAGAAACAGTTTATTGAAGAGTCTGTTATAACCCGCACCGTTACGGTATTCATTTCCGCGGCGATCGTTATTTATGCGGGAGCCATTATCCTCAATCTGTACATGCCGGTTCTCTTTCTTGTTACCGATGACGGAGTTTATTCCGACAGTGTGCTGGACTATATCAGCATATTCACAGATCTTTTCTGCATTATGTCATTGTGCGCCGCTACGCTTTTTTCCAAATTGAGCAGGACACGTAAGCTCTCATTTATGTGCTGTGTGTTTTATCCTGTTCTTTTTTCGGCGCTTTCTCTGAATATGGATCATCCGAACAGGGGCGTTACCGTTCTGGGTATGTTGAATATTGTTGTAATACTGCCCATATGCCTTCTTTTCTTTAACGCCAATGACGAGCTTGAAAAGGATCTTCTAAAGCGTGAAAAGGAGCAGACAGAGCTTCAGGTTTCGGCCATGATCTCACAAATGCAGCCTCATTTCCTTTACAATTCACTGGCTGTGATCGCGGCTCTGTGTGAGGAAGATCCCGCTCTTGCCGCCAGGGCCACCAATGCGTTTTCGGATTATCTCCGTGAAAATATCCAGTTTGCAAATAAAAGCCACCCCATCTCGTTTTCGGAGGAACTCAGCCACACAAAGATCTATGTTTGGCTTGAGATGCTTCGTTTTCCGAACAAGCTGAAGGTCGAATATGATATACAATGCGATTCCTTTCCCGTGCCGGCGCTTTCGGTGCAGCCTATGGTTGAAAACGCCATAAAGCATGGCATCTGTAAGAGCAGGGAGGGCGGAACGGTCAGCATACGCTCGTTAGATACGGATCAGTATTATATCGTTACGGTTTCCGACAATGGGGCAGGGTTTGATGTCTCACAACCTGCCTGTGATAACAGGGAGCATCTGGGCATAGAAAATACCCGGTACCGGTTACGGGAAATGTTGGGCGGAAGCCTTGATATCGTAAGCGCTCCCGGGGAAGGCACGACTGTAACCATAAGGATCCCGAAACGAAACGTCACCCCTGAATAAGAACCGGGAGGAAAGTAATGAGAGTACTGGCTGTAGAAGATGAGGTCATACTGTTAGGGCAGTTGACCAACAGGATCCGTGAGGCTCTGCCGGAAGCGGAGATCGAGGCTTATGATAACGCCGATGATGCGCTTGCTGCTTTGCCTCGGAAAGCGATCGATATAGCTTTTTTAGACATTGCGATCGGATATATGACCGGAGTCGATCTTGCTAAACGGATCAAGGCTGTATATCCGCACTGCAACATAGTTTTTTGTACGGGATACGCCGATTACGCCCCGCAGGCTTTTGAACTTGGCGCAAGCGACTATCTTATGAAGCCGGTCACGGCGGAGAAAATTGGACACGCTTTATTGCAGCTTCGTCATACTCCCGTATTTAAGGGTACAAAACCGGGATTATTTATCCAATGCTTTGGGGATTTCGAGGTCTTTTATGACGGAGAGCCTGTCATTTCATTTCCAAAACGTTCCAAAGAACTTCTGGCTTTTCTGATAAATAAGGAGGGGGTCCTCTGCCCTTCATCCGAGATCAGCAATGCTCTGTTCCGGGGCAGCTCCGATTCGTATCTTCGCGTGGCGAAAAGAGACCTTAAGAGAAAACTCATTGAAATGGGACAGGAGGCCGTCCTTGTCTGCGGCTGGGGAGTTATGGGAGTAAACAGAAAAGAAGTCAGTTGTGACTTCTTTGATTATCTGGACGGGAAGCCGGGTGCTTTAAATCTGTATAAGGGTGCTTATATGTCCCAATATGAGTGGGCCCGTAAAAAAAAGTTGTAAGATCGATATGATATTTTTACGGATTATTAACGCTTTTTTCGGTATGATCTGATATTATCTCATACACTCCGGGATATGAAATGACGTAAAAAATTACAAGGTATTTAGGAATCTTTACAGCTCAAATGCAAAGAACTTTAAGATGTTGAATATGCAAAACAGCTGATATAAGCGTTAGGGCGAGACAGATCATGCAAATGTGATTCACAGGATAAACGCATATCACTATAAGATAAGGAGGTTGGCTATGGTTGAATTGAGTAATGAAAGAGTTGAACAGATCCTGAATGAAGAGACGGTGAAAACAGAAGAATTAAAAACGATACTTCGCGGCATTTATACAAGATATATGCGTCTGTTTGAGAAATATCTGTCCGACATAGACGCATTGAATGATGATGAGATCGAAAAACTGAAAAACTATCATGAAGAAACCAGGAGTCTGGTGAAGTACTATTACCTGGATATTCCCCTGGATACCTGCATATTGATCAGTGAATTTGAGGATGAGTACAGCTGCAAAATGCTTGGGGCTGACTGGCATGAATTCATTTTTGGCAAATATAAGGAATTCAAGGATAAAAACAGAGACGGCAAAAAAAGCGAGGAGGTTCTTAAGGCAGAGTTTGAGGAAAAAACGCTGGAATCTTTCTATGATGCCATGGATTATGTTTTCAGAGACATTTTCGGGACGGAAAGCAAGACAGCCAGCGAGACAGCAGACGGGATCGCAGGACTGTTATTCGGGGAATAACAGATCGGAACATGAGATCAAAGATCCATTTATCCGAGCATTTTACATACGGTAAACTGCTGAGGTTTACGCTGCCGTCCATAGTGATGAACATATTCTCTTCCCTGTACATCATTGTGGACGGATATTTTGTGGCTAATTACGTGGGCAAGACGGAATTTGCGGCTGTCAGCCTGATCATGCCGGTGCTGAATATCCTGGGGACCACCGGTTATATGTTTGGCGTGGGGGGCAGCGCGCTTATCGCAAAGAAACTGGGGGAAAAGGATCGGGAACAGGCGGACCGGCTGTTTTCCCTGATCGTGCTTGTGTCTTTCTGCTTGGGCGCTTTTTTGATGGTATCGGGTTTTATCTTTATGCCTCAGGTCACATCCATGTTGGGTGCCAATGGGACGCTCCTAAAAGACAGCGTGCTGTACGGAAGGATATTCATCCTGGCTCTGCCGGCTTGGATACTGGTGTATGAGTTCCAGCTTTTCTTTGTCACTGCCGAAAAACCGGGGCTGGGACTTGTTGTCACAGTCTGCGCAGGACTCAGTAATATTGCATTTGATGCGCTTTTTATCATCGGTTTTCACTGGGGACTTGCGGGTGCTGCAGCAGCTTCGGCCTTAAGCCAGATCGTGGGAGGCGTGTTTCCTCTCATCTATTTTTCCCGAAAGAATAACAGCCTCCTGAAGCTGGTGAAGCCCGTATGGGACGGCAGGTCGCTTATTAAATCCATGACAAACGGTTCCTCGGAATTCATGGCGGAAGCCGCAGCATCCTTTGTGGGGATCATCTACAATGTGCAGCTGCTTCGATACGCCGGGGAAAACGGAGTGATCATTTATGGCCTGCTGATGTATGTCAGCCTTATCCTTTCCGCTATTTTTGTCGGGTATTCCAACGGGATAGGTCCTGTATTCAGCTATCATTACGGCGCGCGGGATCACAGTGAACTCAGAAACCTGAGAAAAAAGAGTCTGGTGCTCATCGGGATCACATCCGCTTCAATGTTTGTCATTTCGGAAGTGATCGCACGGCCTTATTCTGCTCTGTTTCTGCGTGGTTCGGCGACGCTGCTGCCGGACGCCGTACACGCATTTCGTATCGTCTCTTTCGCGTATCTGTTCACCGGGATGGCAATTTTCGGATCGGCTTTCTTTACCGCTCTTAATAACGGACAGGTATCCGCATTGATATCCTTCTTACGGACATTTGTGTTTGAACTCGGGGCCGTGCTTCTGCTTCCGACGCTGTTTGGACAGGACGGCATATGGTATTCCGTTGTTTTCGCGGAACTTATGTCAGCTGTCGCCGGAGTGGTATTTATGGCTGCGCTGCAAAAGAAGTACAAATATTGAAAGGTGATTGGAGGGCTTTTCCAAAGGCGCTCATCATTTCGGACGGAAAACTTTCATGTGATATGATAGAAGCCCGGATTACAGAGATAACGGGGTTGTTGGACTATATCAGGCGTTAGCTGATGCTGTCAGGTCATAATATGTAAGCCCGGAATGCTTCGGCTTTTTGCTTTTTACGGACTTTTAACAGTTTGTAAAATATAATGATAAGAAAATGCCACCTAAGAACAGGAGAAAAGATGATGAGTGAGATGAAAATGTACCAGGTGTCAACGCTTCAGGCTCTGATGCTCGGATATTCGAGGGCCGTCATTTCCGTGTCGGAACTGCTTGATCACGGCAATATCGGGCTTGGCACATTCACAGATGTGGATGGTGAAATGATCGTACTTGACGGTTCCTGCTACAGAGCTATGGAAAATGGAGATATCGCGATGGCTGAGCCGGACAGGGGTGTTCCGTTTTCGGCTGTCTGTACGATGACTGACGCTAACCCTGTGGAATTTGGTTTTATCAATGATATAGAGAAACTGAAGACAGAGCTTAATAATACCATTGATTCCCTGTTTGGCCTCAACAGTATGCATATGGCCCGTATCGACGGGGAATTTGAGGTTGTCGACGCCAGATCCGAATCAGGCTATGAGTCTGTTCATATTGACTTAAAGACCATACTGGGAAAGACACAGAAGGCTTTCAAATTTGAAAAGATAAAAGGGACTCTTGTATGCGTGTATTTTCCGGATTATATGGATGGGATCAATGCGTCCGGATGGCATCTGCATTTTATCTCTGATGACAAAAAACATGGCGGACATGTGTTTGACATTGTCATGAGATCAGGGAAAGGGCTGATCTCCAAAATCAATTCGATAGAGCTTAAGCTCCCGGATGAGCCGATTTTTGACACATATTCCTTAAAGCATGCTTCGGGGGATGATGTAAAGGCTGTTGAACAAGGTAAGGGTGCATGAGATCGCGTATTCATCTTTCAAAGCATTCTACATACGGGAAAGTGCTGCGGTTTACGCTGCCTTCAATTGCGATGAAATTTGTATATTTTTACGGACTTTTAACAGTTTATTAAATAGAATGTTAAGAAAATGCCACCTAAGAAAGGAGAGTAAAGCATGAAAGCAGACATGATCTTCAAAAACGCAAAAATCTTCACATCGGACAAGGCTAATCCGACAGCGAGTGCACTTGCGGTAAAGGATGGCAAGTTCGTCTATGTCGGTGACGAAGCCGGCCTTTCGGACTATGAAGGAGAGGTCACTGATCTCGGAGGGAAGTTCATCATGCCCGGAATTATCGACTCCCACGTCCATATTACCATTCCCGTCGGATTTGAGTATGCGGATATGGGAGAACGCCTTGAGCCCAACGGCAAGCAGGACGCTCTGGACATGATGGCTAAATACATCAAAGAGAATCCCGGTGAGAAGCGCTACAGATTCCTCCTGGAGAAAGTGTTCCTGAATGGAGAGGATATCGTAAAGGAGGATCTCGACGCTATATGTCCGGATGCCGAGCTTCAGATCCAGGAAGGGGAAGGGCACAGTATCTGGGTGAACTCAAAGATACTCGAGAGACATGGGATTACGGACGACACTCCGGATCCCATACCGGGACTTGCCTGTTATGTGCGTGATAAGGACGGCCATGTGACCGGAAACTGTATCGAAGGCGCAGCTGAAATCCCGATCATTCTCGACAGCGGGATGGAACTGACAGACGAGCAGGTTGACGCAGCGCTTAAACGCTGGATCGATTTCTCGGTGGAGTACGGCGTGTGCGCGGTATTTGATGCGGGTCTTCCCGGGGATGCCAAGTTCCATGAGAAGGTCTACAAGCGGCTGGTCGCGTTGGACAAGGAGGGAAAACTTCCCGTTTATGTGGACGGCAGCCTTGTGATCAATGCGGAGAGAGACGCCAAAGAAGGCCTTGAGGAGGTAAAGCGTTTACATCGTGAGTATGACACGGAGCACCTGAAGGTTCATACCATGAAGATCTTCATGGACGGAACCCAGAAGATCCATACCGCGGCCATGGTCACTCCCTATGTGGATGTAGGTACGACCGGATCTACCGCCTTCAGCGCAGAGGGGATCGCTGAGCTTTTGAAGAACCTCAACGAGGCGGGTCTGGATCTTCACCTTCACACCGTCGGGGAGCGTGCGTCACGCACGGTGCTGGATGGCTATGAGATAGCCAAAAAGGAGATGGGAGACAGCTTAAAGGTCAGAGTTACCTGCGCACATCTGGAGATCCAGGATGATGCGGATCTGGATCGTTTTGCAAAGCTTGGAGTGATCGCGAACTTTACGCCGCACTGGCATGCCGGTGACACCAGTTTTGCTGCCACCTGGCTCGGTGAAGAGCGCGCCAAAAAGCAGTTCCGCTGCAAGACGATCTGGGACACCGGCGCCCTGGTGGCATTTTCAAGTGATAATATCACCTTCCAGGATTTTATGACCTGGAATCCTTATCTTGGCATGGAGATAGGAGTGACTCGAAAGAGCACGGAAAAGACCAGGACTTACCCGTTTGCCAAATGTGAAACGGTATTTCCTCCCGAAAACGAGAGAATGAACATGGAAGAGATGCTGATCGGATTCACGATCAACAGTGCGAGGCAGCTCGGGATCGAAGACAAAAAGGGCTCCATTACTGCCGGTAAGGATGCGGACTTCCTTATATTTGACAACGATCTGCTCACGGCAGAGATAGACGGATTCAGCCACAATAAGCCGAAGGATGTGTATTTCAGCGGAAAGAAGGTAAACTGAATACAATATGCCTGCCATTTTAAGGAAGAGAACGGATGCGGATCTATATTGTCCGTCATGGCGAGACGGATGCAAATAAGAATGGCTGCGCGCAGGGGTGGACAGATGACCCTTTGAATGAAAACGGTCATTTACTTGCGGAGATCACGGGGCGGGGTATGAAAGGCATACACTTTGACCATTGCATATCCAGCCCTTTGATCCGGGCCAGGGATACAGCAGAGATCATCCTCAGGGAATCAGACAACAGCGTTCAGGTTTCGTTTGATGACCGTATTAAAGAAATGAATTTCGGAAGCTTCGAGGGTACGAGCATCAGTGAAAGTCAGGTGGTCCGGTTTCTGAAACAACCGGTTTTTGATCACAGGTTTCCGGACGGCGAAAGTATCGCGGATGTGATGAGAAGAACTCAGGAGTTTCTGAAGGAACTCATTGCAAGGGATGACGGTAAGACTTATCTGGTGTCGACACACGGATGCGCCTTGAGAGCGATGCTGAATTTCCTGTATGAAGATCCGGCCGACTACTGGCATGGACATGTCCCGTATAACTGCTGTGTGAATATCATTGATGTCAAGGATGGAACAGCAGTGCTGACCGGAGACGACATTATCTATTATGATCGCAAAATGGCGATCGACCTGTACAGTAAACAAAAATAAAATGATCAGATGGAGGTTTGTGCTATGAAACAGACGGTTGTTCTCGGTAATATCATTACAATGGATGAAAGGAGACCCACCGCAAAAGCGGCGCTTGTAAAGGACGGCGTGTTCGCTTATATCGGCGATGCCGATGAAGTAAAGAAACTGGCTGATCCCGATGCTGCAGTGCTGGATTACGGTGATAATTTCATTTATCCCGGCTTTCTGGAATCACACTGCCACAGTTATCTTGCCGGTGACCGTGCCATTGGGCAGGCAAATCTCTTCCAGGTTGTCCCTACTGACTTTGATAAATACCGTGAGATCATCATCGACTTCATAAATAAGAATCCGCAGCGTGAGTTCTACCTGGCCGCCGGTTGGGCTGAAAATGATGAATATGTCACCAAAAAATATCTGGATGATATCTGCACCGATAAGCCGCTGCTCATGCAGACCGGCGGCGGTCACTCGATGCTTCTCAATTCGAAGGCGCTGGAATGGGCGGGCATTGACGCTGCCTATGCAGATAAAATGGGCCATGATCTGGTGCATGTGGATGAAAACGGCGAACCCGACGGTTACATCTGTGAGGCGCCTGTGTTTGAGCTTTATCCCAAGCTTCCCACCACTCTTGATGATGCCAAAAACTATCTGCTAGCATGGCAGGATATGGCTCTCGCAAACGGATACACGGCAGTGGCTGATGCCGGCGTGGAGGTCACCAATAAGATAGCTGTTAAGGCGTTCTATGAGCTTGAGCAGGAAGGGAAGCTGAAGCTCCGTACCTATGCCTACCTTATGTGCCCGGACAATCCGGAAGACCCCAAGGCTGAGGTGGCCCGTATTGCGGCAGACCGTGCCAGATACAGCGGTGAGTATTTCCATGTTGTCGGAGTCAAGACCTTCCTGGACGGCGTGACCGAAGCGCATACGGGCTGGCAGAACCAGGATTATGCAGATCAACCCGGCTATCACGGTAATGAGCGTTTCAACGATCATGACAAAATGGTGGAGTTGATCGCAGCGGCGGATGCAGAGGGGCTTTCAGTCCATGTTCACTCCGAGGGCGGCGGCGCGACTCACTTTATGCTTGGCTGTATCGAGGATGCCGAAAAGATAACGGGAGATATGGATCAGCGAAATGTATTGGCGCATCTCCATTTTGTTACGGATGAGGATATCCGGCGCATGGGTGCAACCGGCTCTGTTCCGGCTGTTCCGCCGCTCTGGACTGCGGCGATCCCCGGCTTTTATGATATAGAAGTCAAGTATGTCGGCGCTGAATTGGCAAGTCAGTCCTATCCGATAAAGTCTTTTTTTGACGCAGGCGCTTTCCCCGTCTTCCATTCGGATTACCCTGTTTCTCCATCCTTCAGCATCAAAGACAGCATTTATATGGCAGAGACCAGGTCTCTTCCGAAGGGTATGTTTGACGGAGTAGATACTCAGAACAATGCAAAAGAAGCGATAACACGTGAACAGTCACTGCGGGCCCTGACCATCAACGTCGCCCATGCATGGCATCAGGAGCATCGCCTCGGCTCTGTTGAGTTCGGCAAGATCGCCAACATGACCGTGTATGACTGCGACTTCCTGCATGACGATATCGATAAAGTCGGAGAGGCAAAGCTCATTGCTACCATAGTAGACGGCGAAGAAGTTTTTAAGGCCTGATCACACAACAAAAAAATGCGACATTCTTAGGGCGATTTGGCGGATTCCGGGTCGCCCTGATTTTTCAGATCTGTCCATATCAGGAAAGGAGACCGTGACATGAAAAGAGAATTTAAGGATTTGATGAGAATGGAGTCATACGAGAGCCTGAACAGTGAGATCAAGGGAGACTATGACAAGACTCATGCCGTGAAGTGCATAAACGGCACCTTCGTCGGAACCGAGGAGCACGGGGTCGCGTCGTAGCTGGGCATCCCCTTTGCGAAGCCGCCCGTGGGGGAGCGCCGTTTCA
>JAEELB010000259.1 GCA_016288705.1 Lachnospiraceae bacterium
GCTTATGATGAGTTCGACGCATGGTGCCTTAACCGAAATGTCTTGAAGGCGTATGATTATAGTATTTCGGAAGACTTCTTTTTGGACAGGGATGAAAACGCTGCGTCTTTTTATGAAAAGCTGTACAGTATGATCGGGCTTAAGACGGTAAAGGAAAGGATAGATGATATCATTGACGCGGATATTGTAGAAAAGGAAAGGAAAAAGCGCATAGGAAGTTCTTACAGATCCGCGGCAATGCATATGATATTTGCCGGCAATCCCGGTACAGCAAAGACCACTGTGGCAAAACTTTTTGCAGGGATAGCAAAGGAGAAGGGTATCTTAAAGAGCGGTGCATTTGTCGAACGCGGGGGAATGGATCTGGACGGGTTAGGGTGTGTGAGAGCTATCAGAGATGCATTTTTAGCTGCCGAGGGCGGAGTGCTGTTTATTGATGAAGCATACTCGATGAAGAGCGATACAGCGGTTACGGTATTGATACAGGAAATGGAGAACCGGAGAGATGATGTGATCGTCATACTTGCAGGATATAGTGAAAGAATGAAGGCATTCATGGAGATCAATGAGGGACTGGTAAGCAGGATACCTTATTGGCTTGATTTTCCGGATTATAATACCGATGAGCTGACGGAGATACTCAGACTTATGACGAAGGAGAGAGGGTTTAGCATTACAGAAGATGCCTTGAAAGATGTTCGCTATATATTTGAAAAGGCAAGGCACAGAGAAAACTTCGGCAACGGCAGATATGCCAGGAATCTGCTTGAGAGTGCGATACAGAAACAGTCTGTCAGGCTCATGGGTAAAAGAGGGAACGCCGGGGATATCAGGAAGAAGGAGCTTTTCCTGATCACAGGAGAAGATATCGAAAGCGTGAGAGCGCTTGAGGAAGACAATAATTCGCTTACAGCAAGGGAAGAGCTTGAAAGCATGATAGGTCTTTCAAATGTCAAGGAAGTCGTGAAGAAGGCTGCTGCCGGATTTAAGATGAAAAAGATCTGTATGGACAGGGGATTAAAGAAGGATACTTTCTCATTGCACATGGTATTCACCGGCAATCCGGGTACGGCTAAGACTACAGTCGCAAGGCTTTTTGCGAAGATGCTGAAAGAGGAGGACGTTCTGCCTACCGGAAATTTTGTTGAAGTCGGACGAGCTGATATCGTCGGAGATCATGTCGGAGCGACTGCACCGAATGTAAAAAGAAAATTCAGAGAAGCACAGGGAGGAGTCCTCTTTATTGACGAGGCATATTCATTGTGCGACGGCTGTGCAGGGAGTTTTGGCGATGAAGCGATCAATACAATTGTTCAGGAAATGGAAAATCACAGATATGATGTGATCGTTATATTTGCAGGATATCCGGACAAGATGGAGGGCTTTCTTGACAGAAATCCGGGACTCAGATCGCGCATCGCGTTTAAGGTTGAGTTTGAAGATTACTCGACAGATGAGTTGTGTGCAATAACAAAGCTTATGCTGGATAATAAGAAAATGATGATCACAGACGCTGCAATGGATAAACTGCGGAGCATCTATGAAAAAGCTAAGAAGAGCAGTGATTTTGGAAACGGAAGGTTCGTCCGCAAAATAATAGAGGAGTCTGAGATGAATCTGGCACAGAGGCTCATCGGGACAGAAGAGGGAGAACTCACAGACAGTGTTCTTACAACTGTCGAGGAGTGTGATATAACGGGATTCAATGTAGAAAAGGAAGAAGAAAGTATAAAAATAGGGTTTTGTGCATAACAGCTTGCTGAATGTCACGAACTTAAGGATTTTGGATTCTGAGGAGGATAACGCATGATCTATGTCATGTCCGACATACACGGAATGTATGACAAGTACATAAAAATGCTTGATCTTATAGAGCTCTCCGGCGATGATGAGCTGTATATCCTTGGAGATGTGGTTGACCGGGGGGACAAGCCTGTCGAGGTGCTGCTTGATATGATGAAGCGCCCGAATGTGTATCCCATAATCGGCAACCACGAGCTTATGGCGCTGAACGTTCTCGATATGATGTTCAACGGCGAGCGCGCAGATGTTTCAGTACCGGTGGAGAAAATGATAGAGGACTGGCTCAAAAACGGCGGAGCATACACGATTGCGGGATTTGCAAAGCTGCCCCACTCCGAGAGGTATGATGTTCTTGATTATATGTCGGAATTTCTGCTGTGTGAGGCTGTCGATGTCGGCGAAAAAACCTTTATAATGGTTCACTCCGGATTTGACAATTTCAGCCATGACAAAAAGCTGTCCGACTATACGGTGAACGACCTCGTGTGGCACCGTCCCGACCCGGATTTCCGGTACTTCGAGGACGAGAGCATTTACATTGTCGCGGGGCATACTCCGACATTTACGATAAACGGAGGAAACTCTATTATACACAGCAGCGGGAACATCTTCATAGACTGCGGGGCATGGTATGACGGCGGCAGGCTTGCCTGCCTGTGTCTCGATACTATGGAGGAGTTTTATGTGTGATGTGAAATGAGCAGAGCTATGGAGACAGAACAGGACGAGGATACTCTTCCGATCATAAAAAGGGTGTTGAAAGAAACAGAAGGTATATCCGACTGAAAGAAATGAGGTTACATAATGAGAATTTTTGTTACAGGTGATACACACGGAACATTTGATGTCGGCAAGGTGATGCGCTTCTTTGAGGGCAGGGAGGACGAGTTCACGAAGGACGATTTCCTGATAATATGCGGAGATGTGGGGGCGTGCGGGTTCACAGCTGCGGAGGAAGCCGAGACTCGCCGTATTCTCCGTGACCTTCCCGTTACTGTGCTGTGGATAGACGGCAACCACGAGAATTTCGATCTGCTCGGTGAATATCCTGTGGACGAATGGAACGGCGGAAAGGTGCATTTTATCTGTGATGATATCATTCACCTCATGCGCGGACAGGTCTTCGATATCGGCGGTACGACATTCTTCACATTCGGCGGTGCATACAGCATTGACAGAGAGGGCAGAATAAAAGGGCGCACTTGGTTTCCCGAAGAGCTACCGAATAAGGAGGAGTATGCCGAGGGGTGGAGAAATCTTGAAAAGCACGGCTTTGAGGTCGATTATATCCTGACGCACACAGCTCCTGCCGAGATCATTGATTCTATGGGATATTATGCGGAATCGGACGACGAGGACGAACTTCGTGATTATCTGCAGAAGATAGCGGACAATACCGGGTTCAAAGCATGGTATTTCGGACATTTCCACGAGGACTCTGTAACAGACGAGAAGTTTTTCTGTCTGTACAATGATATTATTGAGTTGTAGCATAACACATGGGGTGAATATAATTCACCTCGTAGTTTGTGTTCCTGTTAAATTGCACGATCCGACACTGCGCCGTACTTTCAGGACATCCTGAAGCTGTTGCCTTTTGAAAAATCAAAGGACGAGGGAGCGATAAAGTCCTTGACGAAATTGCCCGACTTTATGGGCAGATCCCATGAAAAGCGGAATTTTTCCCGTCCGCCGAGATTGAAGCATCTGTGCAGTACAGAAAGCCTTTCTTCGCCGTTGAGCGACTGAGCGAGAACGCCCATAGCCTTGAAATTCGTGAGAATATCTATTTCGATACGCTCCAGCTTGGCGAATTAGGTGAATATCTTGCTATTCAATATTATATATAATAGTACTTCCGGGCTACCTAAACTACAGGCTGCTCCGATAGGGACAAAAAATATAGACGCAATAAGTAGAGAAGGAGATCGTTACTCGATTAAGTTAACTACCGGAAATACAACAGGTGTTTTCACCGGTGTAGACTTTGATGATAAAGGTCTTCCGCTAAAGCAATATTTTGAATTCGTAATGCGCAGGTCGGGGGTTCAAGTCCGTTCGCCAGCTCCAATCAAATGAAATTAACCACGCGGTTTAACGACTGCGTGGTTAATTTCATTTTATGTTGAAACACTACAAACCACCGTTTTGGTACAGATTTGGTTATTACCCACGGAAAAGTATATTTCAACAGCTCGTCCTAAAACACCAATACAAACTGTCCTCTCGCAATATGCGGGAGGACGGTTTGGTATGTACTAATACCAGATGGCAAAAATAAGAAACGTGTATATCGCACTTTACTGAGTGTTTTCATATACATCGGTCGTTTCCGTAGTCTAAAAGGGTGGCAGGATTGCTCCCACCACCCGCAGGTCAGATTTTATCTCTGTTCGATTTCCTTCAGACTGGCTTAGTGATATTCAACTTCACGAATGGCACGTTCTCGTTCAAGCTACTGACACTCATCTTACCATTTGGTGTTGCGAGCTTCACGCTCAGCCTTAAGAACAGCATTACTATTTTCATGTTTACGGTCATAGATGGTGTCAATGATGGACCTGACGATCCAGAACACAGCCAAAACCAGATAGAGGGACAACAGCAGGATGCAAAGAATCGCAGTAGCGTTCATAGTGCATACCTCGTTAATGCGGAAAATCTTTATCCATATCAGTAGAGAAGTTAGGTGCTGTGCTGTACTTGACGCCAAGGGGTTTGCCGTCAAGGATCTTTTGCAGGTAGTCCCGCCCGCAGGTGATACCCTTGTTGCCGTTGGAGTTGAAAGCGTAGTAGTTGATGCTAGCACGACCGTACACGCCGGAGTAAACCTCGGAGCCCCAGTCGTAATCGGATTGCAGTCAGCTCCCACGGTGCCGGGAGGCGTAGCGGCGTTTGCTTTGATGAAGTAGCTGCTAGCGTAAGCTGGATCATTTGGACACTCGGTGCCGCCGTCACGAAGAGGCGCCTTGATAGCGATGAGAGGCGATACGGTGCGACCATTGCTCTTGAGCTTGGCCTGACCTTCCTCATAGGCCGCATGAATCGCTGTCTTGATCTTTTGAACGGTCACGGTGTCATTCTTCGGGATGATGAGGCTGTCGATGGACTTGGCTTCCCATACATTGGCGTAGAACCAACTGTTGTCCTTACCGGTGATAACGTTCATTGGGTTTGCGAGTTTAGTAGAATTTGGCATATTAGTTGTCCTCCTTGAAATCATCAATAATAGTTGTCATTGCCGGTCTTTTATCGCTGTCCGGCACCAGCGTAGGTTTGCCTTGAGGCTTGGAGATCAGACCTCTAAGGGTGTTGTTGAGCTGTTTCTTTCCGAGAAGAGAGGTCGTGGCATGACACCGAGAATCTTGTGTTCGTAGTGGTCATACCCAACAGCGGTCACGGCTGCGATGACGGCATTCTCGTCTGTGTATTTACGGTTGGAGCGATCCTCGACCATCTTGTAGCCGAACCACTGTTTATTGCTGATGGCTGCCTGAGGCGCATAGTCCTTGATGTCGGAAGCCCAAGCAATCATCTTGCCGATGCCGTTCGAGGATTTTTTTGACTTCTTCATCCGCGAGCAAAAACGGTTGCCTAAGATTGTGCTTGGCAAGCCCCATGTTGGCATTGGCTCTTCTCACGGCAGTCGACTTTGGCCCTGCAGAACTGGCACCATCCGCCGTCTCCGTTAAAGGAAAGCTCGGTGGTCGGATTCAAAATCTGATTGGCTCGCTTGTAGAGTTTTTCCTTCGGAATGGTGAAGGTGTTGACGCTGGACCATTTTGACCGGTAGTTGGTCATGCTGACGGTGTCGATTTCGTAGATGCAGTCGAACAATCCCAGCGCACTGAGGGCGTACAACTTCATCTGCGGGCTGTCGTCGGTCTCGACCAGAACGCTTCTCACTCATTGGCGGTTCCTCCTTTCTGAGGATCTGTGTTGTTTTGCTGTCCTCAGTACCCAATGGAGGGAATCCGGTGTTTTGAACGAGAAAATCTAAAAAATAATTTTTTGACTGCCGCAGTATTGCTTTCACGATGACCTTTGTTGGGTATTAGATTAAGTTCTTCAGGGCTTCACGCAGGATGGAGAACACCTTGTTCTTCTGGTAGTTGATGGTCGACTGACATTTGCCCATGTCGGCAGCGATTTCACGCTCTGTCTTGCCCTGCATGATAAGCTCGCAGATGCGTCTGCCGTCCGGGTCAAGGCGGTTCAGCTCGTCGTATAGAGCGTCGAGCAGTTCCTTATCCATAAGGATGGACTCCGCAGACGGTGCGTCGCCGGCC
>JAEELB010000260.1 GCA_016288705.1 Lachnospiraceae bacterium
GTAAACACGCGTGAACTCTATGATACGGTGGTCGGGATCTCGAATGTCCAGGTCCAACTCTACAAGATTGAAAAACAGCGTGAATATCCCATCTCCTGGGCGGAGGTTTCAAAGAATTCCGGAGGAGAGGGCTTTTTGTCTTCTTTCGTGATCCTGTCCAGCCTCCTGCACTATATGAGAAGGGATGACAATGAGCTTTTTGCCGATAAAAACGAGGGAAAAGTGCTGCTCATGGATAATCCTTTCGGGGTCACCTATTCGGAACATCTTTTGAAACCGCTCATGGAACTGGCGAAAAAGAACAATACCCAGCTGATATGTTTTTCCGGATTGGGAGGAGATTCGATCTACGAGAGATTTGACAATATTTACGTGCTGAATCTGGTGGAAGCGGGACTGAAGAGTGGAATGCTGTATCTGAAGCCGGAACACAGGAGAGGAAACGATCCGGAGGTCATGGTGCCTTCACAGGTTGAGGTGCTGAAGCAGCTGACCCTGTTTTGATCACCTGAACCTGTACGGTATTTCGCGTCTCTTTTTTCGTTTACACTTCGGACAAAGCCTGTTAAAATAAAGACATGCTTCGTTAAGGTTTTTTTCAAAAGGAGCCTTTTATGTCGGACGAAAACAGGTCAGTTAAAATCTCATCGGAACAGCAGGGGGCTGATATCAGCTACCCTGTGATAAAAAAAGATCATTACGAAAAGATGAAGGGCGAGGCGGAGTATATCAGGGACGTACCCTTTGAAGGGCTTTACGAGTCCGCCTTTGTGAGAACCACAATACCTCACGGAAGGATCCGGAAGATCAATCTTCCGGATCTGCCTGAGGGCTACCATTCCATAGGGGGAGAGGACGTCCCCTTCAACCGCTGCCACAGCGTAGGCGATGAACAGCCCGTATTTACGGACGGGGAGGTCAGATTCATCGGGGAAGCCATTCTCATGATCGCCGGCCCCGAAAAAAAGATTTGCGAAGAACTGTGCAGCCGCACGGAGGTCGAATATGACGAACTCCCTGCAGTTTTGGAGCTGAAGGATGCCACCGAATCCTATCAGGATTATCACTATGATAAGGGGGATCCGGACAAGGCCTTCAGGGAGGCCCATGAGGTGTATTCCGAGACCTTTGAGACCGGATACCAGGAGCAGGCGTATATCGAGCCCCAGGGCGTCGTGTCGGTCTACGACCGGGAAAAGGATCTGCTCCAGATATTCGGTTCCATGCAGTGCCCTTATTACGTTCACGGCGCTTTAAAGATCGCTTTTGAGAGGGACGACAGTCAGGTCAGGGTGGTACAGACCGTGACCGGCGGGGCTTTCGGAGGAAAGGAGGACTATCCCTCCCTCGTTTCCTGCAGGGCGGCTGCAGCGGCCCTGAAAACAGGCCATCCCGTCAGGATATCCTACGGAAGACGTGAAGATATGTCGGTCACCACCAAGCGCCATCCGGCCATCCTTGAGTACAGCGCAGCGCTTGATGAACAGGGGCTGATCACGGGCCTGAGAGTCAGGATCAGACTCGATGCGGGAGGCTATCCCGGCCTGTCCTGCGTGGTTCTCCAGAGATCAGTCATAGCCGCTTCAAATGTCTATAATGTTCCCAACATGGACGTGTCGGGCAGCATAATGTACACGAATACGCCGTCTAACGGGGCATTCAGGGGGTTCGGCGGTCCCCAGTCCATATTTGCGGTGGAGACCCTCATGAACCATCTGGCTGCAAGATACGGTATGACCCCTCTTGAATACAGGCGTAAGCATTTCTTCAAAGAGGGGGACGTGACCTCCACAAACGGCAGGGTCCATCAGCATGTCCCCATACCCGAGATGCTTGAGAAGGCGGAGGAACTCATAGATTACAGCCGCAAGTACGAGGAGTACGGAAAGCCCCAGACCGGCCGTTACAGGAGGGGGATCGGCATGAGCGTGTTCTTCCACGGCTGCGGCTTTACGGGATCCGGCGAGGCCGGGGTGCCCATAAAGGATGAGAACGGGAATATCACCGGCTACAACGGCGGCTCATCCCTGAAACTTGTGAAGGATAATAAGGACCGGGTCGAGATACTGATCAGCAATACCGATATGGGCCAGGGGCTGAAGACCACCTTCTCAAAGATCGCATCCAAATGTCTCGGCATACCCTACGAGGATGTGACCGTGAAGAACCCGGATACTCAAAGGGTTCCCAACTCGGGACCCACCGTGGCATCCAGATCCATCATGATCACCGGGAAACTGGTGGAGAGAGCCGCCCTTAAGCTTAAGGCTCAGTGGATCCCGGGTGAGCATCAGGAGATCGAGGAGAAGTATATACATCCTGATTTCCTCATCCCCTGGGACAATGACACATTCCAGGGCGATGCCTATCCCGCCTTTTCCTACGGACTGAATGTGGCGGAGGTGGAGCTTGATACCCTGACAGGGGCGTCCCGACTTATAGATGCGGCAGGCGTCTTCGACGTGGGACATACCATAGACAGGACGATAATGCTGGGGCAGGCGGAAGGCGGCATGCTCCAGGCCTTCGGTTACGGCTCCATGGAAAAGATGGAGAGCAGAAACGGCCGTCTTATGCAGAACTCATTTACCGATTACATGATCCCCACCAGCATGGACACGGTGCCTTTCAGGATCGCCTTTATCGACAACCCGTACAGCTGGGGTCCCTTCGGGGCGAAGGGAGCGGGGGAACTGACCCTGGACGGAGGCGCTGCTGCCTATGAAGCGGCTCTTGAGGAAGCCATGGGCCGGGAGATGTCAGCGATACCCGCAACTCCGGAGAGAGTGCTCAAGGCTTTGGATGGAGGAACAGAAGGATGATCTCATTTACCCTGAACGGAGAAAAGGTTGAGAGCAGAGGCAACGGGAACGAGCGTCTGCTGGATGTGCTGAGAGAGGAGTTTTCACTCACCGGTCCCAAGGAAGGATGCGGTGAGGGAGAGTGCGGGGCCTGCGCGGTCCTTATGGACGGAAGGCTTACGAACAGCTGCATAACCCCTCTTGCAAACGCGGCTGGAAGAGAGGTCGTGACCATAGAAGGCTATTCAAGGACCGACAGGTACAGGGTCCTGGAGAAATGCTTTGCGGAAGAAGGGGCCGTGCAATGCGGTTTCTGTACGCCCGGGATGGTGATGGCGGCGGAGGGCCTCCTGTCGGTGGATCCCGATCCCTCGGAGGAGGACGTGAGACTTGCCATTTCCGGAAACCTCTGCCGCTGCACGGGATACAACATGATAATAAAAGCGATAATGAGAGCTTCAAAGGAGGGAAAAGGACTATGGTGAGGAATTATTTTCCGGAAACTCTCTCTGAGGCTCTGAAGATAAAGAGAGACGATCCGGAGACCGTGCCCGTCGCGGGCGGCACGGATGTGATGGTGTCTAAGAAGGATGCGGGGTCGTACCTGTATCTGGCCGGCCTTAAAGAACTGAAGCAGACCTGCGTTTCCGGGGATGATCTCGTGATAGGGGCCGGGGAAGCCTACAGGGAACTGTTGGAGGAACCCCTTATCCCGGAACTCCTGAAAGCCGCCATGAGAGAGGTGGCGTCCCCTGCGATCCGCAATTCAGGCACTCTTGCAGGCAATATCTGCAACGCATCCCCTGCGGGAGACACCCTTCCGCCCCTGTACTGCATGGATGCGGAGGTGGAGCTGTCGTCGATGACGGGCGATGGGCAGGTTACTGCAAGAAAACTTGCAATATCAGAATTTATAACGGGCGTTAGAAAACTTAATAAGCGTCCCGAGGAATTGGTCACGGCTGTTGTCATACCCGGTTTCAAAAAAACAAACGGTATGAAAATGTATTACGAGAAGGTCGGAGCCAGAAGGTCGGAGGCCATATCCAAACTCTCCTTCGCAGGGCTGTGCCTCAGGGACGACAATTCAAAAATAATCTCTGATATTCGTTTCGCCTTCGGTTCCGTGGGGATCACGACGGTCAGGATAAGAGATGAGGAACTGAAATTCCTGAGTGCCAAAGACGGTCGTTATTCAGATATGGCAGAAGAAATAACGAATGATCTCGACAGGGTCCTGAAGCCCATAGACGATCAGAGATCCACTGCTGAATACAGGAAACGGGTGTCATTGAACATACTGAAAGATTTCCTGCAAAAATGCTCGGAGGGAAGCCTTTGAAAACACTGATAACAGGCGGTATTATCGTTGGGAGCCTCAGAAGTTACCCCGGAAGCGTGCTCATTGAGAGCGAAAAAATAGCACGTGTTTTCGGAGGGGACGCCCCTGAAGGCACGGAAGCGGACGAGATCGTGGACGCCCTGGGAAAACTGATCTTTCCCGGATTTATAGACGCCCATACCCATTTCGATCTCCACGTGGCCGGCACCGTGACAGCGGATGATTTTTATTCCGGTACGAAGGCGGCCATTGCCGGAGGCACCACCACCATAATCGATTTCGGTACCCAGTATCACGGAGAGACCCTTATGCAGGGACTCGGGAACTGGAAGAAAAAAGCGGAGGCGGGAGTCTCCTGCGATTACGGGATCCATATGACCATCACGGAATGGAATGAAGGAGTGTCAGAGGAATGCCGGACCATGATGGATGAGGGCGTCACTTCCTTTAAGCTTTACATGACTTACGATACCCAGGTGGATGATGAAACTCTCTTTAAAATATTGAGGAGACTCAAGGAGGTAGGGGGGATCACCGGGGTTCACTGTGAAAATGACGGCATGATTGCCGCCCTCCGGCAGGAATATGCATCGGACGAGCGGATAGGTCTTGTTTCCTCACATTATCGGACAAGGCCTGCGGAAGCGGAGGCGGAGGCCGTGAACCGCCTTATGTACATGGCGGAGCAGGCGGATATTCCCGTTATCGTAGTGCATATGACCAACCGCCTTGCCCTTGATGAGATAAGGGCCGCAAGGAAAAGGGGTCAGACTGTTTTTGCCGAAACCTGTCCCCAGTACCTTTTGTTTACGTATAAAGTCTATGAAAAGGATGGCTTTGAGGGGGCAAAATATGTCTGCGCTCCTCCCATAAGGAGCAGGGAGGACACGGATACGCTCTGGAAGGCCCTGAAGGACGGAGAGATACAGACGGTCTCCACGGATCACTGCTCATTTACGCTGGAACAGAAGAGAGCGGGCCTTGGGGACTTCAGAAAGATCCCCGGAGGGGTGCCGGGGGTGGAGACCAGAGCCGCTCTTATTTACACCGAGGGGGTCTCAAAGGGCAGGATATCAAAAGAAGACATGTGCAGGGTGCTGTCCGAGAACCCTGCCAGGCTCTACGGGCTGTACCCCCGGAAGGGCGTGATCAGGGAAGGCTCCGATGCGGACCTGGTGATACTGGATCCGTCCCGGAAGAAGGTGTTAAGCGCTGCGGACCAGTTGAGCAGGAGCGATTATTCTCCTTATGAGGGGTATGAGAGCGCGTGCATTTTGGAAAAAGTGTATCTGAGAGGCGTGCCTGTCGCTGAAGACGGCAGGGTGACCCGTGAAAATACCGGGGTGTTCCTGAAGAGGAACGGATATGGAGGCACCATATGAAGATCATAGGAAACGGAAGAGTACTTACCAGGGACGCGTCTTCGCCCTGGTTTCCGGACGGAGCGGTAGTGGTGGACGGAAATGAGATAAAGGACGTGGGGAGCATGAGCTCCATGAAAGAAGCCTATCCCGATGCGGAATTCATAGACGCCCGGGGCGGCGTGATAATGCCCGGGTTCATCAACGCCCATACGCATATCTACTCCGGTCTTGCGAGGGGCCTTTCCATCAAAGGCAACAATCCCCGTAATTTCTACGAAGTGCTGGACGGGACCTGGTGGGCCATCGACAGGAGGCTGACCCTTGCGGGAACCAGGGCCTCCGCCTATGCCACTGCCCTTGAGTGCATAAGGAACGGCGTCACCACGATCTTCGATCATCACGCCAGCTTCTGCGAGATCCCGGGGTCCTTATTTGCCATAAAGGACGTCCTTAAGGAGATGGGCGTAAGAGCCTGCCTCTGCTACGAGGTTTCCGAGAGGGACGGTGAAGAGAAGACGGAACAGTCCCTAAAGGAAAATGAAGAATTCATCACCTGGGCGATTAAAGAAGACGACGACATGATAAAAGCCATGTTCGGCGGACACGCCCTCTTCACCATATCCGACAGGACCTTTCAAAAGATGGTGGAGATGAACGGCGGCAGGACAGGCTTCCACATCCATGTGGCTGAGGGCATGAACGACGTCTACGACAGCATGGAAAAATACGGCTGCCTGCCGGTGGAGAGACTCATGTACAACGGCCTCCTGGGAGAAAAAACTCTTCTCGGCCACTGCATTCATCTGTCTCCCGGCGAGATGGACATCATAAAGGAAACCGGGACCATGGTGGTGAATAACCCCGAATCCAACATGGGGAATGCGGTGGGCTGCGCCCCCGTCCTCAAGATGTTTGAAAAAGGGATAAAAGTTGGTATGGGTACCGACGCCTACACCCATGACATGCTGGAGAGCCTCAAGGTATTCCTGATCATACAGAGGCATAACGCGGGTCTTCCTTCCGTGGCATGGGGTGAGGATGTGACCATGCTCTTTGAGAACAACAGAAAGAGCTGTGAAAAATATTTCAGGAAACCGCTTGGGATACTCAGGAAAGGGGCTGCGGCCGATGTGGTGGTGATGGATTATCCGGCCTTCACCCCCTTCTCAAACGAGAATGCGGACGGTCACATGATCTTCGGAATGGAAGGACACGACTGCACCATGACCATGATAGACGGAAAGGTGCTTTATAAGGACAGGGAATTCACACTGATCGACAGGAAAGAGAAGGATGCTTTCATCATGGAGGAGAGCATTAAACTGTGGGGAGATCTGAACAGGGACAGATGACGGATGGAGGACAAAATGTCTGATATTATGCGGGGAATGAAGTTTACCTCTCTTCTGGAGAGGTATCTGAGGGAGTGTGAAAAGCGTGACGCGGTTTGCCTGAAGGGCAGGAAACTGCCGCTGTTTAAGGGCTTCATAGAGAGCCCCTTCGGGCCCGCTGCCGGCCCCAACACCCAGATGGCGCAGAATATAGTGACTGCGTACATTTACGGGGCCAGATTTTTCGAACTGAAGACCGTGCAGAAGATGGATGGCAGGGAGCTGGCGGCCTGTGTCCCGAAGCCCTGCATAAGCACCTTCGACGAGGGCTATAACTGCGAATGGAGCACGGAACTCACGGTTCGGGAGGCCATGGAGGAATACATCAAGGCCTGGTTTGTGATCAAGCTTCTGTCAAAGGAAAAGGGGCTTGGAGATCCGGACGGCTTCCTCTTCAATCTGTCTGTGGGCTACGACCTTGAAGGCATCAGGGGGGACAAGGTAAACGGCTTCATCGAGAGCATGAAGGACGCCCGTGAGACGGATATCTTCAAGACCTGCCTTGAGGGGGCGCTTGCGGCTGTCCGGAGCGGACTCCTCAAAAATGTAAATGAAGATTATGTGAAGGGCATCTCCCCCTTCATATCGGATTCAGTGACCCTTTCCACTCTCCACGGGTGTCCTGCGGGAGAGATAGAGAGGATAGCGGCTTACCTCATAGAGGAAAAGCATCTGAACACCTTTGTGAAGTGCAACCCTACCCTCCTCGGATACGACAGGGCGAGAAAACTGCTGGATTCAAAGGGCTTCGACGAGATCGCCTTTGACGACCACCACTTCAGGGAGGACCTGCAGTGGGAGGCGGCGGTGCCCATGATCGGAAGGCTGAAAAAGCTGGCTTCGGACCGCGGTCTTGAGTTCGGGGTCAAGCTTACAAATACATTCCCCGTGGATGTGAAGAAGAATGAGCTCCCTTCGGAGGAAATGTACATGTCCGGAAGGTCCCTCTTCCCTCTGACCCTGACTCTTTCCCACATGATCGCCCGGGAATTCGACGGAGAGGTCAGGATCTCGTTTTCGGGCGGGGCCGATCACCACAGCCTGAGGAAACTCTTTGACGCCGGGATCTGGCCGGTGACAATGGCCACAACCCTTCTAAAGCCGGGAGGCTACAGGCGGTTCAAAAGCTTTTCGGGCTTATTTAAGGATGCTGAGTATGAGGCTTTTTCCGGCGTGTCTCCCGACAAGGTTGAAAAGCTCCTGTCGGAAACCGAAAACGATCCCTGGTACAGGCGTCCCGTAAAGGGGATACCGGACAGGAAGAACGGAAGGAAGCTGCCTTTATTTGACTGCTTTACGGCTCCCTGTTCCGAAGGCTGCCCCATCTGCCAGGATATCCCGGCTTACGTGGAAGCCATGGAGAGGGGGGACGCCCTTGAAGCCCTCCGGATCATAACAGACAGAAACCCGCTTCCCTTCATCACCGGCACCCTCTGTCCTCAGACCTGTTCAAAGAAGTGTATGAGAAACCATTATGAGGGAGCGGTCAATATCAGGGATACAAAGAAGGCTGCAGCGGAGAAGGCTCATAAGAAGCTGACCTCGTCTCATAAACCGTTAAATGCGGGAGCATCGGGAAAGGCCGCCGTCATAGGCGCAGGCCCCGGAGGCCTTGCGGCAGCTTATTTCCTCAGCAGGAGCGGCTACGATGTAACGATCTTTGAGCGGGAAAAGGAGGCCGGAGGCATAGTCAGGAACGTGATCCCCGACTTCCGGATAGACCCCTCGGAGATCAAAAAGGATATAGAGATCGCCCTGTCCTACGGCGCAAAGCTGGAGACCGGAAAGGAGATCAAAGACCTGGAAGCCCTCAAAAAGGAAGGCTTTGACAAGATCCTGGTGGCAAACGGGGCGGAAAAGCCCGGGGACCCCGGACTGGAATACGGAAGCGCCACAGACGCCCGTTCTTTTTTGAGAGAAATAAGATCAGGAATTAATAAAACCGGAGTTTCCGCTGTGGCTGTCATCGGGGCGGGCAATACGGCGATGGACTGCGCCCGGGCTGCAAAGCGCATGAAGGGCGTGGAAAAGGTGTTCATCGTCTACAGAAGGACGAAAAAAGAAATGCCTGCAGAGGAGGAAGAACTGCAGGAAGCCCTGAAAGACGGTGTGGAATTTCTGGAAAACCTGTCTCCCGTGGGTTTCGGGGACGGAAAGCTGAAGTGCCGCGTGATGAAGCCGGGTGAACCCGATGCATCGGGACGGCCGAGGCCCGTTGATACCGGAGAGACCAGGGAAATAAAGGCGGATCTGGTGGTGAGCGCCGTCACATCCGGAACGGATGCAGGCCTCATCGCATCGGCCGGGGCTGAGATCGACGACAGAGGATATCCGGTGCTGAACGAGTATAACGAGACTACCGTGCAGGGACTGTTCGTCGTCGGTGATGCGGTGAAGGGACCCGCCACAGTAGTCAAAGCCATAGCTTCGGCCATGAAGGCGGCAGAATACATAACAGGCGTTTCTTCAGACTATAACCACAGACTTCCGTACGGAGCGGCGAAGAAATATTCGGAAAAGAGGGGAATGTTCCCGGATGCCGTTGCTGCCGCGACAGATAACAGGTGTCTTGGATGCCCCTATGTATGCGGAGTGTGCGCCGAGGTCTGCCCCAACAGGGCAAACGTGATGATCGACGGACAGATACTGCATCTGGACGATCTCTGCAACGAATGCGGGAACTGCGCCGTATTCTGCCCTTACGACGGGAGACCCTACAAAGACAAGTTCACGCTCTTCTCGTCAAAGGAAGCCTTTGATGAAGGCTCCAATGACGGCTTCTACATAGACGAAAACGGAAAGACCGTGATGCGGCTTTCCGGAAGAGCTTCAAAAGCCGCTGAGATGGTCGAGAAGGTAAAGAAGAAGTACGGCTATCTTCTTTAAGCCGGGCCGGAAGACAAGTGCCGGGGTACAAAGGTCGTGGTACAAGTGCCGTAGGACAAGGGTATCGGAACACTTGGATACATATCGCGCGGCTGACAGGCTGCGAAGATTTTTGGAGAATTTATGGATAATTACACATTTATCGTAAACGGAAAAGAAGTCACGGCAAACAGGGATATTTCCCTTCTGGAGTTTCTGAGGGAAGAACTGGGCCTCACCGCCGCAAAGGACGGGTGCTCCGAGGGAGTGTGCGGGGCGTGCACGGTCCTGGTGGACGGGAAGAAGACGAAGGCCTGCGTCATGAGGACCTCAAAGCTCCCGGGGAAAGAGGTGCTGACCGTTGAAGGGATAAGCCCGGATGAGATGAAGATCTACGAGCACTGTTTTGCCGAGGCGGGAGCGGTACAGTGCGGGTATTGCATCCCCGGCATGATCATTTCCGCAAAGAGCCTTCTGGATGTGAACCCGGATCCCACCGTACAGGAGATAAAGCAGGCCATAAACGGTAATCTCTGCCGGTGCACCGGTTACAAAAAGATCGAGGAAGCGATCCTTATGGCTGCCGGATTCCTGAGGGAGAAAAAAGAGATCCCCAAGGATCCGGAAAAGATCACCATGGATATGAGGGTGAAAAGGATAGACGCCGCCGAAAAGATAAACGGTACGGGAAAGTATACCGACGACCTCAAGTTTGAAGGAATGCTGTACGGCGGACTCGTCTTTTCAAAGTATCCGAGAGCCCGTATCGACAGGGTGGACGTGTCAAAGGCCGAAGCCCATCCCGACTGTTTCAGGGTCCTGACCAAAAAGGATGTGCCCGTGAACATCATAGGCCACATCAAGCAGGACTGGGAGGTGATGCTGGGAGAGGGTGACATAACAAAGTATGTCGGAAACGTGATCGCCATGATCATCACGGAAAATAAGGATAAGATCAAAGAGATCTGCGACCTGATTGACATAACATATACTGAACTGAAACCTGTGACCGATCCCTTCGAGGCCCTCAGGGGGGACGCTCCTCTCATCCATGAGGATGGGAACGTCATGAGCAGGTCCACCCTGAAGAGGGGCAATGCGGATGAAGCCATCAGGAATTCAAAGTACGTGGTCACAAGGAAATATAAGACCTCGTGGCAGGAGCACGGCTTTATGGAGCCGGAGTGCTCCGTGGCGCTGCCTGAGGGCGACGACGGACTACTGATCTATACAGGCTGCCAGTCAATCTATGACGTGCAGAGAGAGTGCTCAAAGATGCTGGGGCTTCCCCCGGAGAAGGTTCACGTCCGTGCTGCGCTTGTGGGAGGAGGTTTCGGCGGCAAGGAGGATATGTCCGTCCAGCAGTACGCTGCCCTGGGCGCATGGTACATGAAGAGACCTGTAAAGGTACGTTACAGCAGGCAGGATTCCCTGAATTACCATGTGAAGCGGCATCCCATGGAGATGGAGTTCACCACAGCCTGCGACGAGAACGGACATCTCACGGCCATGAAGGGCGTGATAATCGCAGATACGGGAGCCTATGCGTCACTCGGCGGTCCTGTCCTGGAGAGGGCCTGCACCCATGCGGCCGGCCCCTACAACTTCAGGAATCTGGATATCTTCGGGATGTCGGTCTACACGAATAACGTGGTTTCCGGCGCCTTCCGCGGTTTCGGTGTGACCCAAAGCTGCTTTGCACAGGAGATGAACATAAACCTGCTGGCGGAGATGGCGGGGATAGACCCCTTTGAGATGAGGCGTATAAACGTCATCAAACCCGGGGATATACTGCCAAACGGACAGAGGGCCGAGCCCGACACGAACATGGCCGCCTGTCTCGACCTGCTGAAGGACGATTATTACGCAAATAAATACGCCGGCATCGCCTGCGGCTTCAAGAATTCCGGAACAGGAATGGGAAAGCAGGATATCGGCCGGGTGCTGCTGTCGGTGGAGGAAGGGAAGGTGCATATCAGAACCTCCGCTTCCTGCATGGGACAGGGAATAGGACAGATGACCCTCACCGAGATCTGCCACATGACGGGGCTTGATCCGTCCTTATTTGTGTTCGAGGATGCGGATACCGTGAGGACTCCCGATTCCGGTACCTCAACCGCCTCCAGACAGACGGTGATGACCGGGGAGGCCGCCAGGAGAGCGGGAGAGAAGCTGAAGGAAGCCATGGACCGCGGAGACTCATTGGAAGCGCTTGAGGGGCAGGAATTCTATGGGGAATTCTCGGCTGTCACGGATCCCCTGGGAGCCCAGAAGGAGAATCCGGTCAGCCACATATCATATTCCTACGGTGCGCAGCTCATCATCCTGGATGATGACGGCAGGATAAAGGAGGCGAAGGCTGCCTTTGATGTGGGGACCCCCGTGAACATTCAGGCTGTCGAGGGCCAGATCGAAGGCGGCATGGTCATGGGTATAGGCTACGGTGTGACCGAGAAGTTTGAATGTGTGGACGGGTATCCCGTGAGCAGATTCGGCACCATCGGCTTTATGAGATCCATGAACGCGCCTGAACTTGAGGTGAAGCTCGCAAGGCCTTCCGAGGAGGACAAGCTGCCCTATTCCCTCGGGGCCAAGGGCTGCGGGGAGCTCTGCATGATCCCCACGGCGCCGGCCTGCGCCCTTGCATATTACAGGTATGACGGGAAGTTCAGGCAGGAGCTGCCTCTTACGGATACGCCTTACAGGCCGGAGAAGAAGGGCTGACGGGAGGGCATGCCCGAACAGAACGGGTATCCTGCCGGCAAACGCCCGGAATGCGGCCTTTATTATTTAAGCACAGTATTGTTGAAAGGAGATGACCAAGACAATGGTAAAGATCGATCTGACCGTAAATCCTGAGGGTAGAAAGCACAACATAGAAAAGGCGAGGGAAAACAGGATAGTGATCCCGAAGATCTCACAGATGAAGGATCCCTCCACCATCCCCGAAAAGATAAAGGACGGCCTCAAAGATGTGGGCCTTTGGGATGTGAACCCGCTTAACCTGTTCAGGATCACATGGAAGAATGAGGCGAAGGAGAAGGGCGGTCTGTTCAGGGAATATCCGAATTACGTTGAGATCCCTCCGGAGATCTCCGGGGTTCCCTGCAGGATCCTGGCCATGGCAGGCAAATGGTTTCCTACCGGCTGCCACAAGGTGGGAGCGTCCTTCGGCTGTCTGATCCCCAGGCTTGTCACCGGTCAGTTTGACAGCACCTATCACCACGCGGTATGGCCTTCAACAGGGAATTACTGCAGGGGAGGCGCATTTAATTCAAAGCTTCTGTCCTGCCGCGGGGTAGCCATCCTTCCCGAGGAGATGTCAAGGGAGCGCTTCGACTGGCTTGAGAGCATAGGCGCGGAAATAATAGCCACTCCCGGCGGCGAGTCGAACGTCAAGGAGATATTTGACAAGACAAATGAATTGAAGGCCCAGGACGACATGATGATCTTCAATCAGTTCGCCGAGATGGGGAACCCGCTGTGGCACTACAATGTTACGGGCAACGCCCTCTCGGATCTGTTTGAAGCGGTCAAAAAGCCCGGACAGCGGCTTTCCGGCGCCTGCTTTACCTCCGGCTCTGCCGGGACCATGTCCGCCGGCGATCTGCTGAAGGAAAAGTATCCGGAAATGAAGCTGGCAGTGGGCGAATCCGTCCAGTGTCCCACCATCCTCAATAACGGCTTCGGAAGCCACAGGATCGAGGGCATAGGCGACAAGCACATACCCTGGATACATAACGTGAGAAATACCGACATGGCCATAGCCATCGACGACGAGGAACCTTTGAGGATACTCAGGCTCTTCAACCTACCTGAAGGACAGGAATATCTGAAGTCTGCGGGAGTGTCCGGGGGTCTTATTTCCATGCTTCCCTGGCTCGGGATATCAGGTATCGCGAACGTCATGTGCTGCATAAAGATGGCTAAGTATTACGAGTTCAATGAGAGGGATGTGGTGGTCACGGTACTGACGGATTCGGCGGCGATGTACCTGTCAAGGATCGACGAGATGCAGGAGGCACACGGCGCCTACACGGTGACAGAGGCCGAAAAGGACCATGCCGTGCACATGCTGGCCCTGAAGACGGACAACATGATGGAACTCACCTACGCCGAAAGGAAGAGGGTGCACAACCTCAAGTATTACACCTGGGTTGAGCAGCAGGGTGAGACGAAGGAGGATCTGGACGCTCTCTGGTACGACAGGGAGGGCACCTGGGATACGGTGCACAGGCAGGCTGAGGAGCTTGACCGGATGATAGA
>JAEELB010000261.1 GCA_016288705.1 Lachnospiraceae bacterium
GTGTCCGTATCACGGATCCTGTCTCTCAGATCCTTTGCCGCGTCCTCATTTCCCATGGAGACAAAGGCCGGAGAAAACCTTCTGACCTGTTCCTCCATGAGTTTTACGTTGCTGCCGGCCGCCAGGGAGGTAACCTTTATCCTGTCACTCTCCCGTCCGGCGATGTCAAGAGTCTGGGTCCCGATAGATCCCGTGGAACCTATGACGGATATCTTTCTCATCTGAATCCTCCAAGCCAGATCACGGTCATGACGTAAACAGCGGGCGCAGTGAAGAGCACGCTGTCAAACCTGTCCATAACCCCTCCGTGCCCGGGGATGATGGTCCCGTAATCCTTTATTATATGGTCTCTCTTTATGGCAGAGGCCGCCAGGTCTCCTATCATCGAAGGGATCGAACAGACTCCGCAGAAGATCGGGAACAGATACAGGATCTCGCTTCCCGCTATGCCCCTTGAGGACACCCAAAGCGCGTACAGAAACCCTCCGAGAGCGGCGGCCAAAACTCCGCCGACAGCGCCTTCAACCGTCTTTTTTGGGGAAAGGGTGGGACAGAGCTTGTGCTTTCCAAAAAGCATCCCAAAAGCGTAGCCCCCCACATCGCAGATGGATGAGCTGATGAAAATGAGCCATACAGTCACGTCACCCATGGGGGCGTTCCTCGTAAGGCTCACAAAAGAAAGCAGGAAGGGTCCGTACAGCAGGCAGAAAAAAGAAGACATGATCTGCCTGTCCCTCAGTTTCGGGAAGGAGAACACATATATGGCCAGGAAAATAATGACGGAAACAGCCAAAAACACCAACAGCGCAGGCTTTTCGGGGTCGAGCCATATCAGCACGTGCCAGAAGACGATAAGCGCATAACCGGCGTATTCCGGTATCACGGGAAGTTCATCCTCTCCCCCCGAAAAACACGCCTTGAGGAGCTCCCTGTAGGCAATGCACCCTATGACAGTACCTGCTGCCAGCAGTACCGCCCCGCCTGTTATGATCAGAAAAAGCGCCGCTGCCACCAGCAGTATCGCGCTCAGCACTCTTGTCTTAAGCAAATCGATCCCTCCGAATATTGTCCGATATCTATTCAGACCTTGCCATATCTGCGGTCTCTCGTCCTGTACGCCTCCACAGCCTTCACAAGCTCTTCCCTGTTGAAGTCGGGCCAGGCCACATCGGTATAATAAAACTCGGTATAGGCGCACTGCCACAGAAGGTAATTTGATATCCTCTGCTCGCCGCAGGTCCTGATCAGAAGATCGGGATCCGGAATGCCCGCCGTATCGAGATGCCCGGAAATAAAGGCTTCGTCGATGTCATCCGGGCTGAGAGTTCCTTTTGCCGCATCTTCCGCGACCCTTTTCACCAGACGGGTGATCTCATCCCTTGCCCCGTAATTAATGGCCAGCTGAAGATGGAGCCCCTTGTGATCCGCCGTGTCCGTCTCCAGTTTTCTGATGCTTTCGTTAAGTTCCTCCGAGAGCCCGGTCTTGTCGCCTATGATCCGGCAGCACATATCCTCTTTCATGGCGTTTTTGTAGCATATATCCAGGTACTTGAGGAACAGCTTCATGAGGGCGCTCACCTCTTTTTCCGGCCTGCTCCAGTTCTCGGTGGAAAAAGCATACAGAGTCAGATAGCGGATCCCGATCTCATCGGCGTCCCTGCAGATCTTCTCGACGGTCTTTGCGCCCTCCTTATGGCCGAAAGTCCGGGGCATCCCCCTTCTCTTCGCCCACCGGCCGTTTCCGTCCATTATTATGGCTACATGCTCAGGCACTCCTGCTTCCATACTCACTCCTTATGACCGGTCTTTTTGTAGTCAGAGGGGACAGGAGTTCTGCTCTCCTGTCCCCAAAAAGATCTCCGGTATGACCGCCGCTCTCAGACAGTCATCACATCCTTTGTCTTTTCATCAACGATCTTGTCTATCTCGCTTATGTAACCGTCAGTGGTCTTTTGGAGTTCATCCTCAAGATCCGCGACCTCATCCTCGGACACCTCGGATCCCTTGAGCTTTTTGATGTAATCCACTCCGTCCCTTCTGATATTCCTGACTGCCACCTTCGCCTCTTCGCCCTTTTTCTTGACTTCCTTGGAAAGCTCTTTTCTGCGCTCCTCGGTCAGTTCCGGAAAAACGAGCCTTATCATCTTGCCGTCATTTGTGGGAGTGATCCCCACATCGGAAGCAAGGATAGCCTTTTCCACCGCCTTAAGCATGTTCTTGTCCCAGGGGGCGATCTGGATCACCCTGGCTTCGGGGATCGTGATATTGCCCACTCCCTGAAGGGGGGTGGGAGTACCGTAATAATCCACGGTGATCTTATCGAGAACATGGGGATTCGCTCTCCCTGCCCTTATCTGGGCGAGATCGTTCTTCAGATGTTCCTTTGTCTTCTGCATCTTTTCTTCGTAGACCCTGATCCTGTCGTCCATACTCCGCCTCCGAAATGATAGATACTAAACCGTAATGCGGGTGCCGGATGAACGTCCCTGCACCGCATCGAGTATACTGTTTTTATCGTCCAGCAGAAATACATACATGGGCATCCTGTTATCCCTGGCCATCACGGATGCCGTTATGTCCACCACGCCCAGATTCTTCTCTATGACCTCGTCTATGGAGATCTCGTCATATCTCTTTGCGTCCTTATTTTCCCTGGGGTCGCTGTCATACACGCCGTCTATGGACTTCGCAAGAAGCACACAGTCCGCGTCTATCTCCACCGCCCTCAGCACCACTCCCGTATCGGTCGAAAAATAAGGATGCCCCGTGCCTCCCGCGAAAAATACGACACGTCCCGCCTCAAGGCTCCTGATGACCCTGTCCTTTGAAAACAGTTCGGTGATCCCGCCGCAGGAAAAAGGAGTGTAAATATCGGTATCAAGCCCGAAGGACCTGCACATATCGGACACATAGATACAGTTCATGACGGTGGCCAGCATTCCTATCTCATCGGCCATCACCCTGTCCATGTCTCCGCTGCTCCTGCCTCTCCAGAAATTCCCGCCGCCGGTGACGATGGAAATCTGGGCTCCAGTATCCCAAAGAGCCTTTATCTGTCTCGCCACTCCGCGTACCGTCTCCTCGTCAAAGCCGGTGTGCTTCGAGCCTGCCAGAGCCTCGCCGGAAAGCTTTAATACGTATCTCCTGCTCTCTCCGTCTTTCACTTCTTGCTTCCAAACTTCTCAAAGAAGGAAGTGGGGCTCACATCAGCGTATGTCTGAGAGCACATACCCTCTATCACGGCGCCGTTATTGATCTGGACGGACTTGGATTTGATATTGCCCATCACTATTGCAGAGCTGTCAAGTATGACAGGCCCGTGGACATCCATGTCTCCCTTGACTGCGCCCGCGATGACCGCGCTTGACGCGTATACATCGCCGATGATCACAGAACTCTGCCCGATCTTCACCGCTCCGGAACTCCTGAGTTCGCCGGTGACCTTGGCGTTTTCCGCATATATCTCCGCAGCTCTGGAATTGCCCTCGATGGTACCGGTTATGGAGAGCTTGCCGAGAATATCGATATTCCCCTGTACCAAACCGGTCAGATCAAGGGATCCCCCCGATTTGATATCACCGGTAATGGACATTCCCTCGGTGATGACTGCTGTCTCGTCTGAAGGAACAAGTCCTTCCGCATTCTGGATGTCTTCGATCTTTTCCTCTTCCTGGCTCAACGGTGTGTCCTCCTCGTTTTTATTATTATCATCTTCAGTTCCATCTACAATCGCCGCAGGTATCTCTGCGTCCGAAACAATGTCGGAAGCGGGGATCCCGTCAGCGCCTTCAGCCCCGTCAGCCGGAGTCTCCTCCCCGGCGGGAACTGCTGCTTCCTCCGTCACGTCACCGGTCTCAAATGACTCCGCATCCGCAACTCCCGCATCAGCTCCGGTCTCTGCGGAAAACTCCTCCCCTTCGAACACAAGGGGCGAGTCGTTGGGCACAAAAGTCTCCCCGGACTCCTGTCCGCTTTCAGACCCTTCCACAGCTTCGAGAACGGATTCTATCTCTGCCAGAGTCTCCGGATCTACCTCCGGATCGGTATCAAACTCACCTTCCGTAACGGGTTCGACCTCTGTCACCTCTTCGGCCGCAGCATCCACTTTGAACACGGATCCGATCACAAACTCAGGTTCCGGCAGATCCTCCCTCACGGGTTCGGTTGTAACTATATCCTCCTCTCCGGCTGTCATATCGCTCCCGGTAAGGGACTCATCCGCCGCAGGTTCTTCCTCCGCCGGGAACTCAGGCTCAGCCGCAGATCCTGCCTCTGCGGAAAAGTCTTCCTCCGGCTCGGGCTCCGCCTCGGCTTCAGGCTCCAGATCCTCCGCAGGTTCAAGGGTCTCCGCATCCTCACCGAAGGACACCGTCTCTTCCTTTTCCTCGGGAAAAACAAGGGTCTCCTGCTGATAGGATACATCCTCTGCCCCGATCGATCCTCCGGAAAGCTCTTCCTCCCCTGCCTCCGCAGACACTGGGCCGGATTCTATCTTGTCCAGCAGACTGTCGAGATCGACGCCCTGATCACCCGGTTCGTCAGAGGGCACTCCGGAATCTATCTCTTCCCTGAGTTCCTCAAACAGCGCCTTCCCCTGTCCGGTGCCGTTATCCTCAGACTTATCACGGACCACGTCCCCCGCGATCTCATCAACAGCCTGGGATATGTCGTTCTTCAGGTCATTAAAAAAACCCATCACTGTTCCTCCATATCTTCGTTTTCACCTGTGACCTTCACATGTCTGATGGGGATCGTATCCTCCGTAATGGGAACTATCTCCGTGTCAGGCATGGCCAAAACCTGTTCGATTATCTCCGGAAGAGCCTCCACAGTGGATCTCTTGCCTTCCGAGTCATGAAAGAGCACCACCGCCTCGTGGGGAACCCGGTTTATCCCGGAAATGCACCTGTCCACTATCTGCTGCTTACTCACCGGGACTGTATCGGCATCCCCGGCAGCCACATTCCAGTCGTAGTATACTATATTCTCCTCATTTAGAAAAGATATGGGCCCCTCCATGGGGATCCTGTTGACTCTGTTTGAGCTTCCCCCGGGAAACCTGTAATACACGGGCCACACTCCGGTGTAATCGTAGATCAGATCCTGGATCTTTTCCAGATCGGCCTTGAAATTGTCCAGAGAGCCGTAGATCTCATCATAGCGGTGGCTGTAGGAATGCATCCCTATGGTATGCCCTTCATCCGTGATCCGTCTGTACAGATCCGCGTAGCCAGGCCCCTCCTTCCCCAGCACAAAAAAAGTGGCCTTTACGTCATATTCCTTCAGAATGTCCAGAACGCGGCCGGTATTGCTGCTGGGACCGTCGTCAAATGTGAGGCATACCTTCTTTTTCCCGTTGTCGATACGGCTGCCGTAGGAATTTACAGTCCCCTCGCTCCACGTTATGGGCTCTCCCACGTAGGTTCCGTCGACGCTGACCCGCCTGTTTTCATTCATGCCTACGGTATCGCCCGCATCAAGCCTCTCAACCGCCTCTGACAGTTCCGATATCTCTTCTTCGAGGCGGCCGACAGAGACCTTCAGACTTCTTAAGACCAGCAGGCTGATGATAGTGGGCATGATGAATGCAAGAATGACAGCGACTACGATCAGCCGTTTGAGAAGATCCACGCGCCTGCGCCTGTCAGCCCCGCTGTTCACCCTGTCCGCGTCGGCATCAAGCTTCACATACCCGCTGACGGGGACTCTTCCCTGTCCGGCTGCGCGCTGTCCTCCGGAAATGCCGAACCGGTCTCCGGATCTCCCGCCCGCATCAGAATCCGGGGGAACATTCATGTATCCCCCGGAGGAATAAACTCTCTTCATGGATCAGCTGATGGAAAGTGAAGACCAGCCGTCCTCCGGAACCATGGTGATATATGTCTTTCCGGTATTGATCTCTATCTCTTCTCCCGAGCCGTCGTAGAATCTGGTAACTCCGGTCTCGTCGGGCTTTGTCCAGGTGACCTTGACCGCCTTTCCGTTGGTCAGATACCAGCCCTCTTTATTATTGTCAACGCAGTTGTACACCAGATATCCGTTGACATCCAGCTGGGTGAAGGAGCAGCACTGGATGAACACGTTCTTGAAGGTCAGCTGCTCATTGTCCTCGGCATCCAGGTGGGCGGTGCCGTACTCGTAATAATCATAGGTCTTCGTGCTCTCATTATACTTGAGCTGCGATCCGTTGTGCTTGAAGGGAAGCGATACCTGAGTGGCAGGTGAAACCGTGTCGTAGCGCTCCTCCAGATTGACCTCGGCTCCGTTTTCTGCAAAGCGGAAATGAGAACCGCCGTCAACCCTGTACTCGTTATATGTGGTGGTATAACTGGAGGCAGCAAACTTTTCGTCCAGATCGCCGGTCATCACGTACTCGGTGAACTCCCTGGCCTTCCCGTTGGAGACTCTGGAAAAACCGCCGGAAAAGTGAGCTGCATAATCTCTTGAAAAATACTCATTGATATAGAAGGGACCGCCGTCGTGTACAAGGACCGCATTCCATTCCGCGGCGAGAAGTATGTTGGTGGGACGCGTGCTCCTGATGCTGCCGAGCTGCGTGATCTTCTCCCAGTCCTTTACGAGGACCATAAGCCTGGTGATCCTGTCGTTCTTGGTGCTGTTCATTATCTCATATATAACATCCGCCTCGGCGGTGCCGAAGTGCTGGAGTGCGGTCTTCTCATTGTCCACCATGACAGCCACGGGCCTCTGATCCTTGAGCGCCAGATCTATGGGTTCATTGGTAAGCTCGCTCCTGTACATTCCTTCCGGCACGGCGTCCACAGGTTCCGTAGACTCTTCCACCGCTGCCTCCGTGCTCTCCACCACAGGAGGAGGGGTGATAGTCTCTATGGTCAAAGTGGGTTCCGCCGCATTGTCGGTCGCAGGGGCCGCCCCGCCGCACCCGGACATCAGAAGGGCGGACACAGAAACGATCAGAAGTGCTTTTTCAATTCTTTTTTTCATAATGATTTTGTTATCTCCTGTCTGTATGATTCCGGAAAATGTAACAGAAAAACTATACGACAATTATTACAGGAATGCAAATTATATTTCAAAATTGTTAATTTCGCTCTTTACATTTGTAATAATTATGATAATATACTCACCGATACGTTTTTGGTGCTTTCAGAGGAGTAAAAGGAGCAGGACCGGCAAGGGACCTATGAGACAGACAGAGAAAAACGGAATATGGGAGTTCTGGGGGGACGCCGTTCCCGGCGTTGTCTTCTTTATAATGTACATCACTTTCTTCAGGCTTCTGGAATCCAGGTCCTACAGCCGCGAAGAAATGTGGCTCATTCACGCTCCGCTCGATGACTTCATCCCTTTTTCGGAGATATTCATCATCCCCTATCTGCTCTGGTTCGGATTCGTGTTTCTGACCTTTGCCTGGCTCTACCTCTACGACAGGGAAGGCTATCAGAACGCTTGCCTGTTCATGTTTACAGGGATGTCCGTGTTCCTGATAGTGTCTGCGCTGATCCCCAACGGACTGAACCTGCGCCCCGCTGTGATGCCCAGGGACAATGTCTTCACTCACCTGACAGCCATGCTCTACAGGGGCGACACCTCCACAAACGTGTTCCCCAGCATACATGTGTATAACTCCATGGCCTGCGCCTTTGCGGCAGTGAACACCAGGACTCTTAACAATCACAGGATCTGGAGGTTTTTCTGGATCGTGATGGCCACACTGGTGATCCTGTCCACCACGTTTTTGAAACAGCATTCCGTAATGGATGTGTCCGCAGCGCTGCTCATGTCCATGCTGGTCTATATTTACGTATACCGCAAGAACGAGGTCGCTGCACCCGTTCCCGCGGGGCATCTGGGAAGAGTCGACTTCAGTTAAGAAGAGTATATATCTGACGTGCCGGCCTTTGCCCGTTACCGGTCCGGCGCACGAAAAACGCCGGGGTCAGGTCCATCTGACGCCCCGGCTTTTACATCTGTGGTTCCCGGGAAACTGCGGTCCGGGCAGACGGTCTCAGTTGAAATTATAGATCCGTTTCAGCAGGCTGTACCCGCCCACCGCCAGCCTTCTCCCGCCCTTTCCGGGAAGGTTCAGGTATTCTCCGGTGGCGTTGTACCTCAGCCTCAGATACAGCAGAAAGTCTCTTTTCTTTATGTACTCAAGCAGTTCGTCCCTTTTTTTCAGATTTTCCCCGGTCCCTGACTTGATCAGGAGTATTTCGGAAATGCAGGTTATGACCTCCAGATAGAGGAACATGTACCTTGACAGTTGTCTGACCCTCTGGATCTGCGGTCTGTGGCTGCAGTAAAAATCGATCATCCTCCGGTTCACGAACAGCTGCTGATCGATCCTGCCGATCATGACCTCTTCATTTACGCTCTGATCCGCCCTGCCGATGTAATACCGGTAGAAATTGGTATCCATGTAATACAGGCTGTTAACAAAGATAAGGGGTTCGTAGACATAGATATTGTCCACGTAAAAGGTGTGTTCCGGGAGTTTGAGCCCGCATTCCCTGAGTAGCTGCGTCCTGTACATCACCGAATGCATGAGGATATAATGACCTCTGTGAAGGGCTCCGGCCTCGTTCCAGCCGAACACCCTGTCCACGGGAAACGAGCGCTTGAACCTCATTACCTTCTTTTTCTTTACGCCTTCTTTTTCATACACGAAATTGCTGATGAAGGCGTCGGGAATGGTGCCCTTCTCCACCAGTTCTTTCAGTCTTTCAAGTATTTCGGCATAAGATTGGGGATTTACCCAGTCGTCGCTGTCCACGACCTTGAAAAACAGGCCCGTCGCATTCTCGATACCGGCGTTCACCGCAGATCCGTGGCCGCCGTTTTCCTTGTGGATAGCCCTTATCATCCCCGGGTGATCCCTCTCGTATTGGTCTGCGATCTGAGGGGTCGAATCGGTGGACCCGTCGTCAACGATGAGGATCTCCACCTCTTCCCCTCCCGGGATCAGGGAGTCCACGCATTTCCTGAGATACGCCTCCGAATTGTAGCTTGGAACGGCAAATGAAATAAGTTTCATCTGAGTCTGTCCGTCTCAAATCTGCCCAGAGTGTCGAGGCAGGAACAAAGCTCCCGGTATCTTGAGTCCAGATCCCCCTTCCTGACCTCGATATCGAGGGAGTCCGCCATGGTATCGATCATCCTGTCGTCAAGCTTCTCCCTCATCCGGCTCAGGATCAGGATCTTCTGCGCGATCTTTTTTTCGTCCAGAAATCTTTCCAGATCCGGGTCGAGATTGATAATGGTCTCCTCCTCCAATGCTTTACCCTCCCTGTTTAAGCGCAGCGCCGGCGCTTCATTTGACTGCCCTACTGAAGGACTATCCTGACAACGGCAATACGGTCCGGGGTTCTGTCGTCCTGTCCGTAATACCTGTATTTCATCCGGATCCTGTACTGTTCGCCGGACGAAAGCCTTTCGGTGGAAGTGATCCTTCCGTCTTCATAGACAAAGCGCCCTTCGTCCCCGCCTGCGGAAATATTCACGGAATCTCTGACCACTCTCAGATCCTGGCATTTTTTCCCGTTTCCGGTGACGGAAACGGTGAGGCCGCTTTCAAGGGCAGAAGGAACGGTGTTTATCTCCGAAGGCTCGATCTTCGCCGCAGGCAGTGATTGTTTTACGGTAATAAGTACCTCGGATGTAAAAGGGGTTGCCGCCCGGTCGTCCAGATATCCGCTGAGTTTCACCCTGTATTTCCCCACGTGGAGATCATCGGAGCCGTAGGCGTACCTGAGAGAAAAGGTTCCGTTATCCTGGATCTCAACAAACCTGAATCCGCTCCTCAGGTCAGTCTCCCCCTCTTCCTCCTTCTGAACCCCGGGGCACTCTATGGAGTCAACCGACACGTTCAAGACCTTCGCTCCGTAAGGTCTTTTCACCTGAGGAGTAAAGGTCACGATGGAAGAGGACCTCCTGGTGAGGTCTATGGCTCCGTCAGCCTTGTATTTGACCGAAACGGCGTCCTTTACCACCCTAACGGAAAGAGCTGCGGGCTTTTCATAATCCCCGTAGATCAGACTGAAGGAATATGTGCCCTTCACAAGTCTCTGTTCCGCATCCTCCGACAGAGAGACGTGAACCTCGCCGCGGTCAGGCACGGGGACAAAGCCGATCAGCCCGTCATTAATGGCCTCCGAAGATCTCCTGTTTGTCCCGGACACCCTGAGACCGGAGATATCACCGGGGGTGATCACCCTCACTATCCCGGTATCTTCCCGGGCGGCCGAATAAAGAGTGACGGATCCGGCATCCAGAAGCGGCTTCTTGGGGATCACGGCCCTCTTCACGGTGAGGGAGACCTGTACCGGCTTCGTCCAGCCGGATCCTATGACATTCAGTTTGCCGCTCCACTTCTTCTCGCCCTTCCCGATGGTGAGGAGGAGCCTGTCATCCGACTTTTCCACGGTCAGGCCGGGCTTTGAAGGGAACACGGATATATCATCGCCCGAGATATCAAACGCGTTGCCGGTGTTCTTCTCGTACAGGGACACAAGCGCGGACCACCCCTCGTAGATCACCGCCTTACCCGCCTTAAGGCTCACCGGCGCTTTTGAAGCGGTGCCCACGGTAACGGTCTTCTCCACAGGGAGGTTATTTTCATCCTCAAATTCGAATCTGAGCCTGACCTTCTTTGTAAATGAGGACAGATTTCCGGCCCAGAGCCTGTCGGCCGACAGGGTGAGAAGCCCGCTCTCGGGGTCCCAGGACGAAACAGCGAAACCGGCCTCGCCGTCATATACGGCGCTCACATCCCTGACTTCCGCGGGACTTTCCACGTCATAAAGGGCTTTCGCATCACTCAGAAAGATATTTGCCTTCCTGACCTGCTTCAGCGAGACCGTCCGGGTGGTCTTAACTCCGTAGCCGCCGTATTTCGGCCAATAGACGTCCCTTGCGTAGACGCCTCTTGAATCGCCTCTGATCTCCTTGTTGGCAGGCACCTCAAAGTAAACGCAGAAGCAATAGGCGGAATCATAGGCTCCCTGGGCGGAATCGTCATAGCTCCGGATGGGATCCAGCACTTTCTTTTTATATCCGGTCTCCAGCTCATGGCGCAGATACCTGAGCTGTCCCTCCAGGGAAGAGGGATCCAGTTGGTTCTTCTCGCAAAAACTGTTGAGGGCGGTCCAGCGGGAATTATGCCACTGGCAGATCCCGTAGCTGGTTCCCTGATCACCGACGGCGCCGGTATTAAAGTTGGATTCTGCACGGATATTGGCAAGTATGCCGCAGGCCGCCGCAGGGGAAAGCTTCATGGTTTCCACGAAGTAATCAAAGCACGCCTTCTCATTTCCCGTAGCGCTTCCTCCGGCGGCGTAGGGAGTGTAATCCTCCTCTTCCCGGTCGATTATCACAAAGATGTGGGGGATCCTCTTGCCAGGAGCCGGCGCATCGCCGTACGTCTCCGTATCCCACAGCGCCGTGAACATATAGAAATGATTTGCCTCAGGGTCGTACTCCACGTCGGATTCCCATTCTACGGGGATCATCACCTGTTCTCCGTCAGTCATGACAGCCGGTATCTCTTCGGGAAGAAGTGAAACGACCTCATCCAGGGTCAGGCCGTCCTCGATCCAGAGTTCTCTCTGTCTGTCGGGTAGACCATTCCCCTCAAAGTAGGAAATAACGGGTCGGAACACATTTGCGGACAGGGAATCATCAAAAGTCAGCGAATAAGCCGGTCCGTCAGACTCCGCGCCCTCCCGGGCATAGGAAACGAAAGACCCGCAGATCAGAACTGTCATAAGCAGGTATGCTACGGCACACTTTATTGCTCTCATAACGGCGTAATCATACCATATATTGATTTTATTGGCAAGGTAAGGGAGGCAGGGGTTAATTATCACCAAAATATTCCGATAAATATGAAAAGTCATATTATACGGAGGGCAGATACCAGTTATGATGCGATCTCTTTATTCCGGCGTGGCCGGACTGCGTACCCATCAGACCAGGATGGATGTCATCGGCAACAACATCGCCAATGTCAACACCACAGCCTACAAGACACAATCCATGTCATTCACGGATCTGCTGTACCAGAAGGTACAGTCTTCCACCGGGGCGAACGCCGTTAAAGGCGGCACAAACGCCCGGCAGATCGGTCTCGGAACGATGACCGGCAGCATTACGGCCGCCATCACGAAGCAGGGTTCCGCCCAGATGACGAACAACCCCTTCGATCTGATGATCAACGGCGACAATTTCTTCATTGTGAATAACGGCAATCAGCGCTTCTTCACCAGAGACGGCTCCTTCAATATCGACAGCGCCGGAAATCTCGTCATGAACGCCAACGGCTATCTGGTTCAGGGATGGGTAGCCAACGGAGGCGAGGTTGCAAAGGGAGCCGTACAGAACCTTCAGATAATGAAGCCGGAAAACCTCACCAGCGATGCTCAGGCAACCGCTTCTGGAAGGATAACGGGAATGGTCGACCGCACGGACTCAAACCTGGCAAACAAAGCCGGCAAGACCGTATCGGTCCCGCTCTACGCCAGCAACGGCGACAGATATTCGGTGGTATTCAGCATAAGCAATCTCGAATCCTACGATCCTTCCGACGGACGCTCCGCAAATCAGGGATTCTTCGCCGCCCACGACTGGAAGCTTCTGGACGGCGACGGGAAGGAGATCGCCAAGATCGACCCCTCCTCCATGGGCGGGAACTCCGATTACACGGTACTCAGTTTTGACACCTCAAACGGCAAGTTCCAGTACATCGGTTCTTCCGGGACCACCGGAGCCACAGTGAACTTCGCCGGCCTGTCCCTGCCCGGCGGCGCCACTCTGGGCAGCGGTAATTCTCTCAGGATAGATTTCAGGGATGTGACCATGCTCAGCAACGACGGAATATCCACCGTGGCGGGCTACGGCGGAGACGCCGAGGGCAACGGAGCGGGAAGAGCCAAAGGCGCAATGTCGGGACTTTCCATCTCCACATCAGGGATCATCACCGCAAATTACACCAACGGAGAAAAAAAGATCCTGGGACAGATAGCAACTGCCCGGTTCAAGAATCCCGCGGGTCTTGAAAAAGCCGGAGACAACCTCTACGTCCCTTCACTGAACTCAGGAGAGTTTGACGGAACAGGCGAAGACATCACGGCGAGCGGAGGCTCCATACGGAGCGGCTACCTCGAAATGTCAAACGTGGAGATATCCGAGGAATTTACGGATATGATCACCACCCAGAGAGGCTTCCAGGCCAACTCAAAGGTGATCACGACCTCCGATTCCATGCTTGAGATATTGCGGGATTTGAAGCGCTGATCCCTGTCGCGTTCACACGTAAAACAGGCAGTTGACCGGATCACGCCGGACACCCCCGGAACCCCGGCACATATATCATTTATCCGAAAAGCTGAACTCCGGATGATCGCAATCCCGATCATCCGGAGTTTTTTCGGTTTCATTCGGCGTCGACAAAATCCGGGCCCGCCACGATACCCGCCGCGTCATTTGCCGGCGCATGCGGTTTTATTCTGCCGCGACAAAGCCCAGGCCCGCCGCGATACCCGCCGCGTCTGCGGAAGCCCACTCGGAAAGGAGGTCTCCCTCCATTGCGGCCCTCCGTATCTCGGTTGTGGTGTGGTGTCCGTGCTCAACGATGAGCCCCGGAACCCCGGCCTCGGTCGCTCCCCTCAGCACGCCGTAATACTCCCCATTTTCTCCGTGACGGACGCATACAGCCCCTCTCATGTTCAGACCGTCGTTATAGTCCATGCTCCACTCTTTTGCGGCGTTTGGCGCTGCGGTATCAAACCCGGAGACGGTGCTCAGACCTTCTTTCTCGTATAACCGGCTCAGATTTGTGCCAATGGCATTTGCAATGGAGATCGCGGTCTCATTTCCGAGAGAATAAAGACTCACCAGGACTATGGGTTTATTTATGGCTATAGGCTGGTTGAAGGTGGGATAACCGTTTATATTGTCCCTGTTTGAATTCGTGTGAAGGGAAATGAAATAATCGCTGCCCGCGGCGCTTTTGCCCCGAAGGCTTATGTGCGAGGAATCCAGATTCTTATCGGAAAAACCGCCGATGCTGATGTGCTCCGAATCCCTGGTCATGACCGACGCTATCCCGTACTTCTCTTCCAACAGATCCCGAAGCCTGATGCCGGTCCCTAGGGTTGCGATGTTTTCCTCATAACCGTAGGAGTCGGGAGTATTTACCGCATTTTTCCCTGAATAATGCCCGGGATCCAGACAGATAAGGACGTTGCTACGGAGGACCTCGTCTCCTTCAGAAGCCGTGTAACCGTTTTCACCGGACATCTCCATATCAACCCGGTAAAGATACTGCTGGGGCGCAGGGCTTGTGAGTTTATCGCTGAAAGAATCCCTGCCGTTCCCGGCCTTTCCGTCCGAAGACAGTCTGCCTACTTCCCGCCATTCAGAGTCGGCTGCGGCGGCCGGTTTCCTCATCACTATATACTCCCCCGCCCTTTCGTCGTGATCATCGGGCCAGGAGAGTGTTATTTCCCCCGAAGAGACCCTTGCTGCGGCGAGATCCTCAACGGCTATTGGGACAGCTTCCGAGTTCCCGGAGTCCTCCGGAGTTCCTTCATCCTCAGTCTTATCCGAAAGCTCCTGCTTATCCCCATCTCCCGGCGCGCCGGAGGATCCGCCTCCGCTTCCGTCTCCCGGATCCCCACCGGCTTCGACCTTCCCATCGTTCAGAAGAGAGGCGCTTCCACCGTCAGCGGGAGATTCCTGCATGCCGTCGCGGCCCGAAAGCAGGCCGCCTCCCTCGCCGATATCCTCCCAGGCGGGTGAACTGTCGGTCTTGCTTTTACCAGAATGTCCGGAGTGAAGAAAGAAAGCCAAAACGCATGCGAAACAAAGAACCGTCACCAGAAGAGGGATCCACAGGCGGCTCCCCCCGGCTCTTTTACGCCTTCTGCGCGCGTTTCTCCGGGGTCTGTATTCATCATCCCCGTATCTTTCGGACTCTCTGTATCTGCGATAGTGTCGGGATCTTCCGTCTTCGAGGTATTGGCCGCGGTCCCTTCTTTCACCGCGGGCTGTAGGCCTTCCGCTTTCGGGATTTTGGACACGCTCTCTGTGTTCACGGCGTTCGGCAGTTCTTCCATCTTCAGGATACCGGCCGCGGTCCCTTCTTTCACCGCGGGCTGCAGGCCTTTCGCTTTCGGGATTTTGGACACGCTCTCTGTGTTCACGGCGTTCGGCAATTTCTCTATCTTTCGAGGTTCTACCTGCCTGCCCGGGCTCCCCTGCTCCTCTTTTTTTCGCAGTTCGTCCGGCATGGCGATATTCCCCGGACACACTGCGTTCCCGGCCGGTTCCAGATCTTTTATCATCAGAATAGTCCATATCTGTCCTGTTCAACCATTCATCCCACATATTGTTATAATTAAAAAATCAATCCTTGATGATAATAGCACAATCGTCTGTGCATTGTAAGCAACTGAAGAAAATTGTTTACATAATTTTTTTGCATTTTGATAATTATTTTACAGAATGTCTGTGAGATTTCCATTATAGTTTACATAAGTGTAGAATTGAATCCGTAAAGACTCCCTGCTGCTGACTGCTCAGGCACAACGAGCAAAAAAGTTTACATAACTACATCAAATACATAATGAATATCTTGTTAATCCTTAATATTTCAAACCAGATTGATAGGATTGTTTACATAACTATTCTTGTACTATGTAAAGATTTCTTGCCTGCAAGATCATAATACCAATTCAGTTTACATAATTAGTCTTTATCAATCATTTCTTCTTTCGTATTTAAATATATTACGAAAGTATGATTTACATAATATTACTCACATACAGTAGAATCACCATGTTCTCTCCCAATAATTAAATAAACAGTCAATATATTAATTTACATAACATAATCATCACAGAAATTCCACCCTATCAGCTTTTGATATTTACGGAGTATACTGTACTTATAATTTACATAACAGTATCTATAAATCGTAATTACCCCCATAATAATATGTATATTTATAGTGCTGTGAATATATTAGTTTACATAACGTAATAAACTTCAGCTCATATTCCCTTTTGAAGTTTATATTCAAGGGTTTATAATACTTTAGTTTACATAATTTCTATTAAACAGCGTCTAACTTACTTATATTTAAGGTATTATTCTATTTTAATTTACATAACATATCAATTAATAGCAACAGTACCCATATCGATTAAAAAATTTAAAGACAGCGCATTAATATAGGTTGACATAATATTATATATGACAAGTAATCGTTCCCTATTCCGCCTTGGATTTTGAATGCCGGAAAGTACTCCTCCGTTGACAACTTCAACAAATCCCATTGGGAGAGGTCATTGTGGGAGTACTCCTTCCTATCATCGCCCCTCGTCAGGACGTCTCAGTAAGGAAGAGCGCAGCGAAGGCGGCCCGACCCGATATATTTGGCGAAATACGTGATTTTATCGGGTGGACGGCGGGTCAGAGCGACAGCTCGACCCGATAAATTTGACGAAATGTGCAGTTTTATCGGGTGGACGGCGGGCCAGAGCAACGGCTCGACCCGATAAATTTGACGAAATTCGCGGTTTTATCGGGTGGAAGGCGGGCCAGAGCAACGGCTCGACCCGATAAATCTGACGAAATGCTCAGTTTTATCGGGTGGACAGCCGGCTCAGGCGGCGGCTCGACCCGATAGATTTGGCGAAATCAGCAATTTTATCGGTTGTGCCAAAAAATCGAGCAGGAATTCCCCGGCTCGATCCGGCAATGAGCCGGCGCTGCACCGGATGGAGTTTCACCACTAAGGTACTGTCCGAAAAACGGGAATGGCCTAAATACCGGTGTCCGATTTAACGGGTGCATTTTTTGTTTACATAATATTATTTCTCGAAAGCAAAAAACACTAGAATCACTACATTTTGTCGGCATTTGGAGAATTATAAGTCATTATTGATTTACATAACTATATTTTGCAAAAGCAACAGTGCTTTGTGGGCACATGTATTCCCTTCATTTGCCGACTACTACGGTTAACATAATCTACGATCTGCTGATAATGAACAGGCAGAGAGAAAAGATCAGATACAGGATGAAGGCCGTTTCCAGCATAAGTCCCCTTGATTGTTTGATGTCTTTATTTTCGGGGATTCTCAAAGAGTCTCCGACGAAGGGGCTCTCTATGATCACATCCCCATAGCGTGACGGTCCCATGAGCTTTATTCCAAGAGCGCCTGCGCATACACTTTCACACCGGCAGCTGTTTATCCTCTCCCCCTTCTTCCGATCTCTTCTGTAGATCTTTACGGCGCCTTTTATATCAAGCCCAGTAAATCCGGAAACCGCCACCATGACCAGTACCGCAAGTCTCACCGGCACGTAATATACAACATCATAAAATACAGCCCAGGTTTTCCCAAAGACTTGATACCTCTCCCTGTCTCTCATGGCGATCCGGTCCAGGATAGAAAGCGTTTTAACCAGCCACCCGGCCGCCGGTCCCCCGACTGCCATCCAGAACAGCGGAGCAGCTGCGCCCAGGGCCGTATTTGCGGAGAGATAAGTTGCAGTTCCCGAGATGATACGCTTCCGGTCAAGCCCAAAGCATTCCTGTCCTGACATTGCTTCAAAAAGAGCTCTCGCATCCTCGGTATTGTCGTCCTTAAGGGCGCGGTAGATACTGATCCCTGCCCTGCCCGGTCTTCCCACGGACAGGATCCCCCAGAACATGACGCTTTCCACCGCAATGAAAAGCCATCGGTTTACATAATATGTCACCAGGAGAACCGCCGCCACTATAAGCACCACCGATGCGATCAACGCCCCCATTGCCTGCAGGCCTCGGAGCGATTTCTTTTTTTCATCATCGTCGTCCTTATACAACCTGCTTTCAAGGACTGAAAGGAGTTTCCTGATCCATTTTTCCGGAAGATTCAGAAACTCCGGACTTCCGAACAGCAGGTCCAAAAGAAATCCGGCCGACAGCGCTCCCCAAAGATCATGATACATTACTTAAATCAATGCCTCCCAAATGATGACTCATTCACAAATCCTTCAGTTCCACTAAATCTGACTCACGATAGTCTGTTTCATTATAGCAGACACTCGCGTTTAAGGGAAATATGCCGCGGGATCATAGATCTCCGAATCACTTCCCTGGCAAAACAGGACCGGGACGGCCTTTCCGCGCAGGTCCTGCCGATTCGGGACGATAAATCGTCCCGGCATACGGAAGAGTTCCATATTGAACCGGGCTGCGCAAAAACTCGCCCTCGCCTCGCTGTTTTCGTCGAAAAATGCCGCAAGCGCATATCAGCGACGACCGCTTATTTTTTTTCGCCGAAAAATGCCGCAAGCGCATATCAGCGACGACCGCTTATTTTTTTTCGCCGAAAAATGCCGCAAACGCATATCAGCGGCGAAATTGAACAAGGTCTGATGCTACCACTGTCGGGATATTTCGTCGAAATCGAGTCATTCAAGGGTAAATCGACGAACTTATCGTCGATTTATCCCTAAAATGCGTATTTTCGACGAAAAAGCAGAGAGCCCTCGGCCTGCGGCCGAGGTATTTTTCGCCGCCTAATTTGGCTGGAAGGCAATAACGACGAAAAAAAAATTCACTTCGTCGAAAAATGCCGCAAGCGCATATCAGCGGCGAAATGAAACTGTTAATTCCTAAAATTGGTGTAAATTGCCTTAGGCACGATATATCAGTTGTTGACATTTCGCTCCGGCATGGGAGCGGGAGCGAAGTCAAGGGGCATACTTGCGGGTGGAGATTATCGCATGGATCGGCAGGTAGGAGCAAAAGCAATGAAGCCGACAGATCGTGAAGGAACGCGGAAGCAAATAAAGCCGACAAGGGAGCAGGTATAGTGATGCAGATTTCCATAGGCAGTCAATATATGCTACAATGAGCCGAAAGATATCACCATGAACAATTTGGTCCGGATCCGGAGGGATACTGCGGGCCTTCGCTCGGGATCGAGACGTGTACGATGGTCCTCCGCTCATGACCGGGGCGTGTACGACCGACCTCCGTTCAGGCATAGGAAGGGATACGGCAGAACTCCGTTCAGGCACAGAACGGATACGACCGACCTCCGTTCAGGACCGAGACGTGTACGATGGTCCCCCGCTCAGGACCGGGGCGTGTACGACCGGCCTCCGCTCAGGACCGGGGCGTGTACGACGGGCCTCCGATCAGGCGCCGGAAGAAATACGGCGTATCCCCGATCAGGCATGAAAAGAGATACGGCGTCCGCAGGCCCGGGCCATAAAGGTACGATGACCGGACCATGGTCGATCGACCGGAAATGAGAAAGAAAACATCATGAACACTCAGACCATAATACTTGAAGGAGGCATTCTCCTGGCGCTTATCATGCTTTCGGGCTTTTTTTCGTCAGCCGAATCCGCCTTCACCACCGCAAATAAAGTGAAGCTCAGGACCATGGCGGAGGACGGCGACAAAGCTGCGGCCAGGGTTCTTCGGATCCTCACCCACTACAGAAAAATGCTGGGGACCATCCTTGTGGGCAATAATATCGTGAACCTCTCCGCCACCGCTCTCTCCGCCACCCTGGCCATGGAGCTCTTCGGAAATGCGGGAGTGTCCATAGCCACAGCCATCCTCACCTTCATCATAATCATCTTCGGCGAGATAGTGCCGAAAAACCGCGGCACCTCCTCCAGTGAAAAGCTGGCTCTTTCATACGGCAAAGCCATAGAATTTCTCATGGTAGTCCTGTCGCCTCTTGTATTCGCCGTGAACTTCATCGCAAGAGGCATAATGAAAGCCATGAACATCCCGTACGACAAGGGCAGCGACGTGATAACCGAAGACGAACTCAGGACGTACGTGGATGTTGGGCACGAGGGCGGCGCCATAGAGGAAGGCGAGAGAAAGATGATCAATAACGTCTTTGACTTCTCCGACGCCGTGGCCAAGGATATCATGATCCCCAGGATCGACATGACGACCGTTTCCTCCGATTCGGGCTACGAGGAAGTGATGGAGGTCTTCAGGGAAAACATGTTTACCCGCCTCCCTGTTTATGAGGAGGACAACCCGGACAACATGATAGGCATCGTGAACATAAAGGATTTCATCTACGTGGAGAAAAGCGACCGTTTCTCCATCCGCAGCATCATGAGACCCGCTTATTACACTTATGAATACAAAAAGACCTCGGATCTCATGCGCGAGCTCAGGCGCAGGACCGAGAGCGTTGCCTTCGTCCAGTCGGAGTACGGCGGGACCGTGGGAATGATCACCATGGAAGATCTGGTCGAAGAGATCGTCGGCGACATCAGGGACGAATACGATGAGGACGAAAACGATCTGATCCAGCAGATCAACGAAAATAAATACGCGGTACAGGGAAACATGAAGCTTGACGACGTAAATGATAACCTGGGCACGGACTTCGATTCGGAAGACTACGATTCGGTAGGCGGGCTCATGATAGAAAAGCTGGAAAGGATACCCAGAGACCGGGAAAAGATAACCCTGGACGACGGGACCATCCTCGAGGCACAGGGAGTAAAGCAGAACCGTATCCAGATAGTCCTTATCACACTGCCCGAAAAGGAAAGCGCCCCTCCGGCCTCAGACAAATAAAGACCTCCTCACAGGCTGATCTTTCCCATCAGTTCCTCACAGGCTTCAGAATCCACGCTGTCGATGGCGTGTATGAGTTTCCCCATATCTTCCTTTATGCTGTCGGGCCAGGAATACTTTTTCAGTATTTCGCCCGCTTCCTCCATGGCGTCCATATCAAGGTTCTCACAGGCTTCATTCAGTTTCTCAAACTGTTCCTTCAGGACCTCTCCCGTAATCGGAGGCTTTTCTTCGTCTGATGTGTCGTCCCCGTAGAATCCGGAGAGGTCGTTCAGGAGAGCCCCGAAACGGTCCATGGCGGCCCCGAGTCTTTCCCCGATCCGTACCGTGTCTCCGGCGTTTCCGGCTTTTTCCAGTTCCTCAGCCATGTCCCCGAGTTCATACGCCCCTATCTGCCTGGAACTGCTCTTAAGGGCGTGGACTTTTATAGTGAAGTCCTTGATATCGCCGTCTTCGTAAGCCTTCAGAATGGAAGAGCGCTTTTCCTCCCCGGACCTGTAGTACTCCTCCACTATCTTCAGATACAGGGACGACGACCCCATGGCCTTGATGGCGGAATTGCTGTCGAGTCCGGAGTAATCCAGCACCGGGGACTCGACCTCCTGTGTAAATGAGGTGTCATCCACGCTTCCCTTGATGATCTTTTCCGGGGGAAGCCATTTTTTAAGCTTCGTGACTATCTCCCTGATCTCGACGGGCTTTGCCACAAAATCGTTCATCCCCGCCTCAAGGAAGGTCTGTCTTGCGCTTTCCATCACATTGGCTGACAGGGCGATGATCACCAGATCCTTTTTGTCCGGAAGGAGTTCCCTTATTATCTTCGTGGTATCCACTCCGTCCAGTCCGGGCATCATATGATCCATGAACACGATATCGTAATGCTCCGCGCTCACCTTTTCTATTGCCGCCTGCCCGCTCAGCACGCAGTCTATCTGCAGATGGATGGGGGCCAGAAGCCCCTCCGTCACGATGTTGTTGATCTCATTGTCATCCACCACAAGTATCTTCGCATCGGGGGCGGTGAATCCGATGCTGAATACATCCTCGCCCTCTTCCCTTCTGCCCGTCTCCGAATTGTCGTTCAGGGCCCTCACTATCCCGAGGGTGGAAACGGGTCTCCTCATGGTGCGAAGGTTCACGGGTTCAGGCTTAAAATCCGAGTTGTAATCCACGAGTATGGATCCGCAGACCTCCGGGTGCAGTTTTAAAAACACCTTCATTGTCTCGTTATAACGGCCGTACTCGGTGAAAAGGTAATCCTTCCTGTCAGAAGGTGAATAATCATCAAAGCTTTCGATAGTCACCATCTCGACCTTCAGTTTCTTCATCTCTTCCTTGTAGCATGCGAGCCTGCTCTCCCCGTTGTCGAAGATCACGGCCCGCTTTTTGTCCGCATTTGTCACCACCAGGTCGCTCTCCTTTTTGATCACCTCCTGGGGAATGGTGAACCAGAAATCCGAACCCACGCCGTAAATACTGTCAAATCCGATATCTCCGCCCATGGCCTTTACAAGTCTTTGGGAAATGGCAAGCCCCAGTCCGGTGCCCTCCACCGTGCGGTTCCTCCTGGAATCCACCTGGGTAAAGCTGGAGAACAGTTTTTCTTTGTCCTCCGGCTTTATGCCTCTGCCCGTATCCTTGATATGGTAAGTAAGTATGACCTTGTCGTTTCCGATATCCTCGCAGCTCAGACTCACGTTCACGCTTCCCTCATCGGTAAATTTGATGGCGTTGTTGGCGAGATTGATGAGCACCTGTCTGATGCGCATGGCGTCTCCGTACAGTGCGTGGGGAGTGTTCGCATCACAGGTGACGAACAGTTCTATGTCCTTATTTCCCACCCTTGTGGAAAGGATATTGGAAAGATCGTTCAGTTCGCTTACGGGTTCATAGGTTTCGGGGATTATCTCCATTTTTCCGGACTCGATCTTGGAATAATCCAGGATGTCATTGATTATGTTCAGCAGATTTCTCCCCGACTTCTGGATCTGTATCAATGCATCGGAAGCGGCTGCGGGGAGCTCCTCCCTCAGCGCTATCTCCGCCAGCCCTATGACGGCGTTCATGGGAGTTCGTATCTCATGGGACATATTTGCAAGGAAATCCGTCTTCATGCGGGCCGCATGCTGGAGCTCTATATTTGCGTCTTCCATCTGCTGACGGCTTTCCGCAAGATCCGCCATAGTGGTCCTCAGATGATCGACCATGGCGTTCAGTTCCAGCGACATGTCTCCGATCTCATCATTCCTCATGGGAACGGATCTGTGATCCAGGCCCCCTTCGGCAATGATATCCATATCCTTCTTAAGAAGCTCCATGGGCTGGCTGATGGAATCGGTCACCATGTTGGCCGCTATGCTCACTATGAAAACGATCAGGGAGGCGCCCAGAGCGAGCAGAAGGATCGAATAGGAAATGGTCCGGTCCATGTCGCTCACATTCCGGAGGACGACAGCCTTGGGGACGTAAACGCACAGCGTCCAGCCCACCCGCTCGATAGGAGCGTACACATAGAAAGCGTCGTCCTTTTCCAGAAGTCCTTTTGAGCCCCCGGTCACAAGGGCGATCTCTTCTTCGGTCAGATAATCGCTTATATCCTTTGTGTTTCTGTCGGAGTACGGGGATATGATCTTTCCGTCGGAACCGATGGCGAAGGACAGGCCCTCCTCCCCAATGTCTATGGAGATCAGATTGTCATACAGAGCGTTTATTTCAAAATCCGCCGCTTCCACGCCCTGCACCACACCATTCTGATCGCGATAGGGAGAGGCGATGGTGATGGCGAGTCCCCGCCCCTGGGAATCATTATATACTCCGGTGAAAAACGGGCCGTCCTCATTGAGTCCCCTTTGGTACCATTCGGATTCGCCGTAATCGTAAACAAAATAATCATCCTCGGGAACCGCGGAAAGGCGGGAATATCTGTCGTAGGAGGCCATGAACCCGCTTTTGGCCCCAAGATATATGGTTGAGATCAGTTTCTGGTTCTCAAGGGCTATGGGAGCCCAGATATCGTCGATGTGACTGAAAAAGTACATGTCCTCTTCAGCCGCCCCGGCGGGCCTGTTGTTCACGAGATAATCTCTCGACCTGATACCGCCGGTGAGCGCGTAGGCACCTTCGGGAGTGGAATAAAGAGGCGGGGGCAGATAATGACCGGTTTTGACCAGTTCATCCCTTTTCTGATACATTTCGGAAATATGTTCCGAAACGAGTTTGATATAATTCTCGTAATGCTCGAGTTCCAGATCGGTCATGGAAGCCTTCTGATCCACCAGATCGGTGATATTATCCTCAAGGCTTTCAGTTAGGACTCTCTCGGTCTCGTTCTTTATAATGCGCATGCATACGGCGCTTATCACGCTTGCAGCAACGATAGCGATCACGGCAGGGATCAGAAACCCGGAGCGGATCCTTCTGCGTATGGGTATTCGTTTTTTCTGCTTTTCCGCCATTTTCACCCCCCCGATGCACAGCCTGTTTCAGAGTTACGGCTTATGTCTGCGATACACCCGCAGCCTGCGGGTCCTAAGGGCTTACTGGGGAAGCGCCAGAGACATGATGGTCTCAAGCTCCGTTCCGTTTTCGGGCGCGTCCTCTATAACAGTCCTGTTCAGGCCTGAGTCGACCTGCGCGATCACCTTTTTCCCTTCTGCCTTCTGTATCACATAATATCCGATCTCGGATCCATCCTTCACAGTGATGAACAGGCTCACGGGACAGCCGATGAGCTGGTGCTTTTCAGGCAGATCTATCCTGGTGATCTCAAGATCATCGGTTATGGACAGGGACATCACGGAAAAATCGTCTTCTCCGTAGGGTATCCCCCTTCCCTTTCCCGCGGCCTCCAGATACATGCGGTGAAGAGCCCTGTTCTTCTCGGCTTTGATCCTGCTCATGGTCCCCTCCGGATCCGCAAAGAGCGATCTCGGCAGGATGTCCATCCCAACCTTCACGTGAAGTCCGGCAAATATCTGCTCAGGCGTGGGATTCTGAGCGGCCTGTCTCTGCTTTTTCAGGTTTTCATATCTCTGTGACTGGATCTCTATAAATTTGCGGTTAAGCCCTATTGCGTCGGTAAAGGGATTGATCACAAGCTCCATCATGTTGTCAGGGTGCTTTACCGCCATGTCAACGCAGGCTTCAAAGGGAATGTTCAAAAGGACCGGGGACATCTTGGCCTTATCCGGAGGGATGGAGGCCTTCGACGTGAATACCGGCATTGCCTTGGTCCCGTCGGACTTCACCAGCACCAGAGGAGAAAGCTTGGATCCGTTCTTTATGGGGATATTCTTTCCCTTTTTCGCCTCCGCGATCTCTTCGTCGGTGAGACCCTCCGGTCTGAGAGCGGGCACGAACACCAGCGCCCTCTCCATCACAGTCATCAGAGCGTTAAAATTTTCATTATTTCTTTCAGTTGCAAATGTCCTTGCCAGATGGTCAAGATCAGGCATGTTCTCTCTCCTTTTGTGATAAGTCTCCGCAGATATCGACGGTCCGGGGTAACAGCTTCTTCAGTTGGTCATCTGTCCCTGAATATCTCCCTTATCTCTTCGTATCCCAGGGCCGAAAGCTGTTCCTTCTGGAATTTTTTATTTTTCTTCATGACCGTTGTGAGCACGGTGCAGCCTTCCGAGCGCTTCACGGCGGCTTCCTTCATGATCTCCGACAGCCTTTCGGGGGAGATTCCCTTTTCTATCAGCCAGGCTTCATGCGTCCCGCTGCCGGGCACCCTGAAACCCTTCTCCATGAGGAGCATTATGATCCTCTCAAATCCGATGGAAAAACCGCAGGCGGGAACGCTCTGCCCCGAAAAACGGCTCACCATCTCGTCGTATCTTCCGCCGCCGCCGCAGGAGCCGCCGTATTCAGGCATGGCGATCTCAAAAATGGTCCCCGTATAATAGGACATCCCTCTCACCAGCGAGAGATCAAAGTCCAGGATAAACGACCCGGTCCCGGCCGCCTTAACGCAATCCATTATTTCCCTCAGGTTTTCGATCCCGGCGTCCTTCCCGAGATCCCCCGTCTCTCTCTCGATCAGCCCCAGAGGATCGCTGTCCGAACGGGCATCCGAATACAGCTTCATCCATTTGTCCGCAGCGTTCCTGTCAAAGCCCTCTTCCTCCAGCATTCCGGGGATGTTCTCCTCTCCCGCCTTGTCCATCTTGTCAAGGGTAATAAAGACCTGTTCCAGGGACTCCTCCGGAAATCCCGCCCAGAGAGCCGTGGCTTTCAAAAGCCTTCTGTCGTTGATCCTCACGGAAAACCCTGACAATCCGAGATTGCAAAGGGCTTCCGAGGTGGCGAGTATGAGCTCCGTCTCCGCAAAGTTTGTGGGATCGCCGAGTATATCTATGTCGCACTGGGTGAACTGGCGGAACCTGCCCCGCTGGGGTCTGTCGGCTCTCCACACGTTTCCTATCTGAAGCGCCTTGAAGGGTGAAGGCAGTTCCTCCCTGTGACAGGAATAATACCTTACCAGAGGCACCGTCAGGTCGTAGCGGAGCCCGGAATCGGACACATCGGCCTCGGTCTTTGCCTCCGAAAGGTTTAATTTTTCTCCCCTTTTCAGGATGCCGAAGATCAGCTTCTCGTTGTCTCCCCCCTCCTTTGAGTGAAGGTTCTCGTAGCTCTCCACGGAAGGGGTGTCGATGGGAGTAAAGCCGTATTTCCTGTAGGTCTCCTTTATCTTCGCCGTACACCAGTCTCTTATTATCATTTCTCCGGGCATGATATCCCTCATGCCCGTTACAGGCTTCAGTTTAAGCATCAGGCAGCACCACCTTTATATGATCTTCCATGAGCTGCGCTTCGGATACCTCTGAAGGCGCTCCCATCATCAGGTCCTGAGCGGTCTTGTTCATGGGGAACGGGATTACCTCCCTGATGGATTCGTCCCCCGTGATCAGCATTATCATCCGGTCCACTCCCGGAGCGATGCCCGCGTGAGGCGGGGCTCCGTAGGTAAAGGCGCTGTACATGGCCGGGAACTTGCTCTTTACGTTTTCTTCATTCAGTCCGGCTATCTCAAAGGCCTTTATCATTATCTCGGGGTCATGGTTTCTGACAGCGCCGCTGGAAAGCTCGACACCGTTGCACACCAGATCGTACTGCCAGGCAAGAACTGAAAGCGGATCCTGAGTCTTAAGGGCTTCAAGTCCTCCCTGCGGCATGGAGAAAGGATTATGGCAGAATTCTATCTCCCCGGATTCCTCCCCTATCTCATACATGGGGAAGTCCACGATCCAGCAGAAATCATACCTTTCCCTGTCGAAATGCCCTTCCGCCGCCATGCCCAGCATTCTCCGCATCACTCCTGCGGTCTTTACGGCCATCCGGCTGTCGCCGGCGGAGAACATCACGAAATCCTCCGCTTTGAGTTCAAGAGCCGATACCAGCTTTGACGGATCCTCGTTAAGGAATTTTGCCACTCCACCCGCAAAAGTGCCGTCGGCCTGCAGTCTTGCCCAATAGGCTTTTCCGCCCGACTCGGTCTCGATATCGGCGCACATCCTGTCCGTGACCTTTCTGGAACCGGAATAGCCGTCCGCTTTCACGGCCTTCACCTTCTCCGCGTCATCGAAGGGCTGGAAGCCGAGTCCCTTCACGCATTCCGTCACGTCCCTGACCTCCAGGTCTATCCTGAGATCGGGCTTGTCCGTACCGTATCTTTCCAGAGCTTCCAGATACGGGATTCGCACAAATGGGGCTTCCGAAGCCCGCTTGTAAATCCCGTATTCGCTGAACACCGGAGGTATCACCTGCTCGATGACGCTGAACACATCCTCCTGATCGGCAAAGGCCATTTCCATATCCAGCTGGTAAAATTCACCCGGGGATCTGTCCGCTCTCGCGTCCTCATCCCTGAAGCAGGGCGCGATCTGGAAATACCTGTCGAATCCCCCCGCCATGAGTATCTGCTTAAACTGCTGAGGCGCCTGGGGAAGGGCGTAGAATTTACCGGGGTGATTTCTGGAGGGGACCAGATAGTCTCTTGCTCCCTCAGGAGAAGAACAGGTGAGTATGGGCGTGGTGATCTCCGTGAACCCCTGATCCGTCATGCGCTTACGGAGTTCGGCCACTATCCTGCTCCTCAGCACCATCTTCTGCTTCACCTCCGGATTCCTCAGATCCAGATACCTGTATTTAAGCCTTGTATTCTCATCCGCCTCTTTCGAAGCATTGATCTCAAAGGGAAGGCTCTCATGGAAGCATTTCCCCAGTATCTCCAGGCTTTCCGGCACAACCTCTATGTCACCGGTCTCCATCTCGGGGTTTTTGGCGGATCTGACCCTGACCTTCCCCTTTACGGAAATGGTGGATTCCTTATTTACGGAGGATACCAGATCCATCATCTCCTCCGTCTCTATCACCAGCTGTGTCTTCCCGTAGAAATCCCTGAGCACGAGAAAACCCAGATTTTTGGACACTCTCCGCAGATTCTCGTACCATCCGCAGAGGGTTACCTCCTTCCCGGCGTCCTGTTCTCTCAATTCTCCGCAAGTATGAGTCCTCGATTGCATCACATTATTCCTTTCCTGATCTTCCACGAAAAAAACCGCAACATTTAAATTATACTCCTTTACAGTTCACTTGGCATTATTTATTTTTTCTTCACCTTTACGGCAGCGTTCCTATTTCATGTTATTACCGCTCTGTCCGATCCAAGTCCTGTACGATCGCCGTGAATCGTGCAAAACAATGCAGCTGCGGGTGCCCTCATTATAGCAAAAACGGGAATCTTTCACAACAGGAGCGGGCGCGGTCAGTGTTTCAACGTCATCTCAAAACCGGCTGTGAGCAGTGACTCCGGTGTTGCGGTTCTGCGGGGTTTGATGATATCATTGAAAAAAAGAAAGGAGCGGCAAGAACAATGGATTATCGATTTTTGCTCGATCTGGCTATCCTGATACTGTCGGCAAAGGCCCTGGGACTTGTGGCCAAGCGCCTGGGCGCGCCGCAGGTCGTGGGCGAGATCGTAGCGGGCCTTCTTTTGGGGCCGGCTCTTCTGAACGTGGTGCAGGTAACTGATACCATCGAAGTCTTTTCCGAACTGGGAGTCATTCTCCTCATGTTTTCCGCAGGCCTCGGCACCGACCTGAAGGAGCTCATCAGATCGGGGCCGAAGGCTCTCCTGATAGCGACCATCGGAGTCATTGTGCCTCTCGGAGGAGGCATGCTGGTCTACTTCCTGTTCAACGGTTTTTCCGCGCCCCCAGACCCCGGATTCTACAGTGCCCTTTTTATGGGCACGATAATAACAGCCACCAGCGTTTCCATCACCGTGGCCGCCCTTCAGGAAATGGGGAAACTGAATACCGAAGTGGGAACTGCCATCGTGGGTGCGGCGGTGATAGACGATGTCATAGGCATCATAGTACTGACCTGCGTTCAGGGCGCGGCTACGGGAAGCGGAAGCATCGGAAAGGTGCTTCTCATGATAGCGCTGTTTTTCGTCTGCGCTCTCGTAGTGGGTTTCTTACTGTATAAGCTCATGTGCTTTCTGGACGAAAGAAATCCTCATACCCAGAGGATCCCCATCTACAGCCTCGCTCTCTGCCTGTTCCTGTCCTATGCGGCGGAGACCTGGTTCGGCATTGCTGACGTCACCGGCGCTTATGTGGCGGGGATCGTTCTCTGCAACATAAAAGACGCCTCGTACGTGGAGAGGAAGATAGATATCAGCGGATATATGATATTCTCCCCCATCTTCTTCGCATGCATAGGCCTGAAGACGAACCTGTCGAAAATGACCCCGGCCATCATTCTGTTCAGCGTACTCTTCATCCTGATGGCTCTTATCACAAAGGTGATAGGCTGCGGCCTGGCCGCAAAGATATGCCGTTTCAGCTGGGCCGATTCGCTCATCATCGGAGTGGGCATGATGACCAGGGGCGAGGTGGCTCTTATCGTAGCCCAGAAGGGGCTTGACGCGGGAGTCATCGATTCGGTCTACTTTGCCGCGGTGATACTGCTGATCATCATTTCCTCGGTAGTGACTCCGGTAATACTGAAGCTGCTGTTTACGCCGGGCAGGAAGACGCAGGCCGCTTCCTGACAGACCGATACCGGCCCTGCGCAAAGGGAACAGGCGGTCCGGTGACAGTCCCATCCGGAAATACCGTCGGGCTTTCGGTTCGGAGGAGAGATGTCCGCGGCATTGATTTACGCGGGGGGACAATATATACTTTGATCTAAGTACCGCATGGACGGTCAGGGGCCCCGATCCGTTGTCATTACCGGACGGAAGGTGAGAGGCACCGTCTCTGTGACTGCTCTGCAGGATTTCCCGGAGCAGGATCTCACGGCGTTCTGCGGCGTTGACACATTTTAGAGGCGCTCCGTTTCGAAGCGTCCCGATCAATCTCGGAGGAGGATCATATGGTAAGCGAAGGAAAGATACTCGTAGGAAAGACTGAGGCAGGAAAGGATATCGTACTGCTGCCGGGAATGGCCAACAGGCACGGTCTGATCGCAGGCGCCACCGGCACCGGAAAGACCGTGTCACTGAAGATTCTGGCGGAAGGCTTTTCGGATCTGGGAGTGCCGGTATTTCTGGCCGACGTGAAAGGCGACCTCTCCGGAATGGCTTTTCAGGGAGAGGCAAATGAGAAGGTTGAGGAAAGAGTCTCAAAATTCGGACTCTCGGAAGCCGGATTTTCTTACAGATCCTACCCTTCGGAATACTTTGACATCTTCCAGAAAAGCGGGATCCCCCTCAGGACCACCATCTCCGAGATGGGACCCCTCCTGCTGTCAAGGATATTCGAGCTGAACCAGATACAGTCGGACATCCTCTCCGTGGTGTTCAAGATCGCGGACGAAGAGGGGCTCCTGCTGGTGGATACAAAGGATCTCAGATCCATGCTGAATTACGTGGGGGATAACGCCGCCCAGTATTCCCAGCAGTACGGAAACATCTCCAAAGCCTCCATAGGAGTCATCCTGCGCGCTCTGGCGTCCCTTGAGACAAAGGGGGGAGATCTGTTCTTCGGTGAGACCGCTCTGAACATAAGGGACTGGCTCTCGGCGAGAGACGGGAAGGGAGTGATCAATATCCTCGACTGCAGGGATCTGGTTTCGGACGGGACCCTCTACTCCACCTTCCTCCTCTGGATGCTTTCGGAGCTCTACGAGATCCTTCCGGAGGTAGGGGATCTGAGCCGTCCGAAGATCGTATTCTTCTTCGACGAAGCCCACCTCCTGTTCAAAAACTCATCGAAGGCCCTTTTGGAAAAGATCACCCAGATCGTCCGGCTGGTCCGTTCCAAAGGAGTCGGCGTGTACTTCATAACCCAGTCTCCGGCGGACATACCGGACGATGTCCTTTCACAGCTGGGAAATAAGATCCAGCACGCTCTCAGGGCTTACACCCCCGCCGACAGAAAGGCGGTGAAGGCTGCAGCCCAGTCCTACAGGGAGAATCCTTCCTTCGATACGGAGACCGCCATTGAGGAACTGGCCACGGGAGAAGCCGTGGTGTCCATGCTTGACGAGAGCGGCACTCCCACCATAGTGGAGAGGGCCATGATACTGCCTCCACAGAGCCGCATGGGCGGCATCACAGATCAGGAGAGAGATACCCTGATAAAGGAAAGCCTGCTCTACTCCAAGTATGAAAGCGCCGTCGATCCCGACTCCGCTTACGAATTCCTGGAAAGAATGGGGATCGAGGCCGAGGAGAGGGCCCGGGAAGAAGCCGAAGCCGCTGAAGAGGAAAAGCGGCTGGCAAAGGAGGAAGCCGCCGCGCAGAAGGCCAGAGAGAAAGAGGAGGCCGCCGCCCTCAGGAAGCAGGAGATGGAAGAGCGGAAAGCCGCAAACGCAAAGAAGCGTGCAGCCAAGTCCGTGGGGAACTCCGTCGCCGGCACGGTGGGCCGCGAGGTCGGAAAGAGCGTCGGCAAATCCTTCGGCAAGTTCGGAAAGACCCTGGGAGGAAACGTGGGAGCGTCTCTGGGAAGAGGGATCATCGGAACCCTTTTCAAAATGTGACCTCTCCCCTCTTTCCTTCACTGCCGAAATATTGTACAATACAGTAAGGTATGAGGTTAAAGCACCGATGATACTCAGGGGCCGTCATTCAGACCCCGGGAGGATATATAAAGTCATCCCTGTCAGGGAGCTTTCGAAAGGAGGCAGAAATGGCAAACGTAAATATGATGAACAATGTAAATAACGCAAACCAGATACAGAACAGGAGCGAAGTCCAGAGGACCAGAGCGGATGCTCAGAAGGAAGCCGTAAAGACCCAGGAGAAGGCTCAGGACGCCCAGAAAGCAAAAGAAAAAGAGGCTCTTCAGAACGAGCCCGAAAAAAAGCCCGGCGATCTGGTCTATATGTCCGATGACGGCGATACCGTCCGCGTCAGCAGCGAGTCCAAAGGGAACCTTGACGACGGCGTCTTCATGAAGACGGGAAACGCTGAAGAGGAAGAGAAGGAGACCATCGAGCTCCAGAACGAAAAGGCCGAAGAAAGCGCGGAAAAGAGAGAGGAGCTCAGAGAGGAACAGCGTGAGGAAGCCGAGAAGGCCGCCGAGAAAGCCGAAGCCCAGAGCGTCAATTCCTTTGCCGGCATCAGCGAGAGCCGTCTTCAGCAGATGGTCAGGGACGGTGTGATCACACAGAATGCCTACGAAAAAGAAATAGAAGCCAGAGAACAGACCCGCGAAGAGGGAATGAAGGAAGCCGAGGAGAATTCAAAAGAACTCTCCAGGATGGACGCCACCGAAAGGAAGGCCGAGAATACAGAAAAAGCGCTGGAAAACGCCTTTTCAGAGGCTTCTCCCTACTCCACCGACATGGCTAAGGAAGTTGTGGACGCCATGAACAGGATGTCCTCCGACGTGGAGGCGCAGAACGCCGCGGAAAAGCTGTCAGTCAATACCGCTAATTCCTGAGGGGAGCAAATACTTCCCTCCTGCGGCTTATCATTTCCTGATATCTGTCCATATATTCTTTCAGTTCCTTCACATTGACGGAACGCTTTATGTCCCTGCCGGGGCCCACCCGTTTTGAAACGGTGCCTGCTCCGGCAGCGGCTATGGATTGTCTCTCTTCCATCATCAGCACGTTGTATATCCCGTATCTGCCCTCCCGGGCGTAGCCTGTATTTTCAAGGTTCCCCGTCATGTGTTTCTGTCTGTAAAGATAATAAGGGCTGAGCCCCATTCCGGCAGCCTTTTCCATCACAAGCTCCGGGACTCCTTCCTCTATGACGGTGGAATCCGCCCCGTGTTCCGCGATCCACTTTCTCATCCTTGCGGCATTCTTCACCGCAAGAGCGTGAACGGTCAGGGATTCGGGTGAAAGGGACGCCATCTTTTCCATTGTGTTCAGGACCTCCGCCCTTCCCTCTCCCGGAAGGCCCAGGATGATATCCGCGTTTATATTGTCAAAACCGAGCTCCCTTGCCAGGTGAAAAGCCCGCTCCACATCCGCAGGGCTGTGGCTTCTGCCGATGAAGCCCAGAGTCTTTTCGTTCATGCTCTGGGGATTGATGGAAATGCGGCTTACACCGTGCTCTTTGAGGACAGTGAGACGGTCTTCTGTAACGGTATCGGGCCTCCCCGCCTCAACCGTATACTCCAGGAGGGATCCCGTATCGAAGATCCTGTCCACCTCGGACATGAGCCTGTCGAGCTGGGCAGCCGAAAGGGAAGTGGGAGTCCCTCCCCCGATGTAGACCGTATCGGGCCTGTTATCTCCGAAGATACCGGGTATATCCTCAAGTTCCTCTATGACCCGGTCGATATAACCGTCCACCATCTCCCGGTAGGCGCCTATGGGATATGAGGCAAAGGAACAGTACATGCAGGTGGTGGGACAGAATGGGATGCCTATGTACAGGCTGTAGGGTGACATAAGTTTTTCGAGAATCTCATGTTCACGCACCGCAATATCATAAATAAGAGCGGCCTTGTCTCGGTTTACATAATATTCCGAGATATACTTATCCTCTATCTCTTCCCCGGTCCTTCCCTCTTCCAGCATGGAAAGGGCAGGCTTTACGGGTCTTACCCCTGTAAGCACGCCCCATGGCAGGGTCGTCCCCGTCTCTTTGGAAAATGCAGTGTAGATAAACCTCTTGATATCGTCTTTCGGGCTTTTGTCCTTCCAGCCGGGGCCTCCGGCGTAGGGAGCCGTACCCGGAGCAAACCTGACAGAGCTTTCATTTTCATTTATGTCTATGGATGCTGTGGGGGAAAGAGCCCTGAGTACCCGGTCTCTCACGTTGCTCTCGGGGGTGACTATCTTCACTTCCTCCCCGGGATAGAATGAAGACGCTATGGCGTGAATCTCATATGTCAAACGCGGTTCCGTGCTGTCTATACGTATCATGGCGACAAATACGCCCCTTTCAGGAAGCTATGGCGTTTCCGGTATACAGCTGGTAATAGCGCCCCTTACCGGCTATCAGTTCATCATGGGTGCCTCTTTCGATGATCCGTCCGTTTTCAAGCACCATTATGCAGTCGCTGTTCTTCACGGTGGAAAGCCTGTGGGCAATGACAAAGGTGGTGCGTCCGGACATGATCCTGTCCATCCCCTCCTGAACGAGTCTCTCGGTATGGGTGTCTATGGAGCTTGTGGCCTCGTCAAGTATCAGCACGGGAGGATCCGCCACCGCCGCCCGGGCGATGGCCAGGAGCTGTCTCTGGCCCTGGGAGAGATTTCCCCCGTCGTGGCTGAGCAGGGTGTCATAGCCCTGGGGCAGTCTTCTGATAAAACCGTCGGCGTTGGCAAGCCTCGCCGCGGCGATGCATTCCTCATCCGTGGCGTCCAGCTTTCCGAACCGGATATTATCCATCACCGTCCCCCTGAACAGGTGGGTATCCTGCAGGACTATGCCCAGAGAGCGCCTGAGGTCGGCTTTTTTGATCTTATTGATATTAATGTCGTCGTATCTGATCTTCCCGTCCTGAATGTCGTAGAAACGGTTGATGAGGTTGGTTATGGTGGTCTTCCCCGCGCCGGTGGAGCCCACGAAGGCTATCTTCTGCCCGGGCTTTGCGTACATTTTGATGTTGTGCAGGACCATCCTGTCGTCGGTGTAACCGAAGTCCACGTCGTCGAGGGTCACCTTGCCCGCCAGCGGCACGTAGGAGACGGTGCCATCGGACTGGTGAGGATGCTTCCAGGCCCAGTGTCCCGTGTGTTCGGGGCATTCCCTGCACTCCCCGTCCTCCCCTTCCCTGCTGTTCACCAGGGTCACGTAGCCCTCGTCCGTCTCCGGCTTTTCGTCCATCAGCCTGAAGATCCTGTCGGCTCCCGCAAGGGACATGATTATCGAATTAAACTGGGTGGATATCTGTGAAATAGGCATGTTGAAGCTTTTGTTCAGGGTCATGAAGGACACCAGGGTACCTATGGTGAGTCCGGTGAAACCGTTAATGGAAAGGGCGGCTCCTGCCACTGCCACCACCGCAAAACTCACATTCCCCATCTGCATGGTGATGGGGCCAAGCATGTTTGCGTATCTGTTTCCCCTGTTGGCGCTGTCTCTCAGCCGGTCATTCCTCTCGCGGAATTCGGAGATGCAGGCCTCCTCCCTGCAGAACACCTTGACCACCTTCTGTCCGGAGAGATGTTCCTCGATGTAGCCGTTCAGGCTGCCCAGGTCCGACTGCTGCGCCACATAATACCTTGACGAGACCTTCGCCAGCCTTGTGGACAGGACCATGGTCAGGAACACCATCACGCACGAGAGGACGGTGAGGGGCACGTCCAGCATCAGCATGGATACGAAGGTGGCGGTGACCGACACAAGGCTGTTCAAGAGCTGCGGCATGGCCATTCCTATGGTCTGCCTCAGAGTGTCCACGTCATTTGTGTACATGGACATGATGTCTCCGTGGGAATGGGTGTCGAAATAAGAGATGGGCAGGGTCTGCATATGGCTGAACATCATCTTCCTGATATTCCTCATGGTCCCCTGTCCCACAAACACCATCAGGACCTGGTTCAGGAATGAAGCCGCCGCCCCGATGACGTATATGACGGCAATAAAACCTATGGCAGACAGAAGCGGGGCAAAATCGGGAGTCCCCCCATTTGCGGCGGTTTCAGCCAGAGGGGTGATATAGTCGTCGATAAGGGTCCTCAGGAACAGAGTACCCCGCACATTTGCAAGGGCCGCCACGATGGTGCAGATAAAGACCAGGACCAGATTCAGGCTGTAATGCTGCAATACCAGCTTTAACAGCCTCTTCACTATGGCTCCGGGATCCTTGAGCTTGGGCCTGGGGCCCAACATCCTTCCCCGGGGGCCGCCCATCTTTACTTCTCTTACCTTTTCACTCATTTTCTTCCATTCCGGTCCCTGTCCCGGCGCTCCGGGATAAACCGGTCCTCACACTATGTCAAAGTCGCCGGATCCCGCGGTCTGGCTCTCGTAGATCTCCCTGTAGACCGCGCATCTCTCCATGAGCTCATCATGGGATCCGATATCGGATATCCGACCCTCCTCAAGGAGCATTATCCTGTCGCAATTCTTCACCGAAGACAGTCTCTGGGCGATGATAAAGGTCGTCGTCCCCGGTATCCTTTGGCTGAAGCCCTCCCTTATCTTCTGGTCCGTGGCGGTATCCACGGCCGAAGTGGAATCGTCCAGGATGAGAACAGCGGGCTTGCCCACCAGAGCCCTTGCTATGCAAAGCCTCTGTCTCTGGCCGCCGGACACGTTGGTGCCTCCCTGCTCGATATGGGTTTCGTATCCATCCTCCATCTTATCGATGAACTCATCCGCGCAGGCGATCCTGCAGGCTTCCCTGCACTCCTCCTCCGTGGCGCCGGGGTTCCCCCAGCGAAGGTTTTCAAGGACCGTGCCGGAAAAGAGGACATTGTTCTGAAGCACCACCGACACTCTGCTCCGGAGGGCCTTCATGCTGTAATCCCTGACGTCTGTACCCCCAACCTTCACGGAACCCTCCGTCACATCGTAGAGCCTGCTGATAAGCGCCACAAGGCTGGATTTGGAGGATCCGGTAGGTCCTATTATCCCTATTGACTCACCGCTGTCCGCATGGAAGCTCACATCGGAGAGCACGTTGTTTCCCGAGCCCTTCTGGTAGGCGAAGCTCACCTTTTCAAAATCAACGGAGCCGTCCTTTACCACAGTCACGGGATCTTCGGGATCCTTCATGGAGGGTTCCTCGTTTATTATCTCCGAAACCCTCCTGGCGCTGGCCAGGGACATGGTGATCATCACAAAGATCATGGAAAGCATCATCAGGGACATCATTATGCTCAGCACGTAGGAAAAGAGACTGGTGAGCTGTCCCGTGGTGAGTTCGTCGGAAACTATCATCTTCGCCCCCATCCAGGACAGGGACAGGATGCATCCGTAAATGCAGATCATCATTATGGGGGCGTTAAAGGCAAGCCCCAATTCCGCCTTTACGAACAAAGAATAAATATTGTCCGCAGCCCTCTTAAAGGAGTTATTTACGTACTCCTCACGGACAAAGGCCTTCACCGTCCTGATGGCGGTCACGTCCTCCTCCACCTCTTCGTTCAGGTCGTCATACTTTCTGAAGCCCATCTGGAAGAGGCCTATGGTCCTGCTCATTATCAGCAGCAGCGCAACAGCCAGCACAGCCACTGCCACCAGGAAAACCGAGGACAGCCTTGCGTTTATCGAAAAGGCCATGAAAAGAGCCGTGACCAGGGTCACGGGAGCCCTGAAGCATATCCGGAGGACCATCTGATAAGCGTTCTGCACGTTGGTCACGTCGGTGGTCATACGGGTCACAAGACCTGCGGTGCTGTATTTATCTATATTTGAAAATGAGAACTTCTGGATATTGAGATACATGGCGTCTCTCAGATTGCAGGCAAGACCCGTTGACGCCCTGGCGCCGAACACAGCGCCCATCACGCCGCACAGAAGTCCGAGAGCAGCCATAAGAATCATACAGAAGCCGTACTTCATAACCGCCGACATATCGCCCGCGGATATTCCCCTGTCGATGATGTTCGCCATCATGATGGGGATCAGCATCTCCATTATCATCTCCCCTATCATCCACAGGGGGGTGACGACAGACGCAAGGGCATACTGCTTTACCTGGGAGAGTATGGTCCTGATCATGACCAGGTTTTTCTTTCCCTGCCTATGGTAGTGGGGGAATCGTGGCCCGGATATACGGCAGTTTCCCCGGGGAGTTCGAGGAGTTTCATTAAAGACCGATGCATGTCGCGGTCATTTCCCGTGGGAAAATCCGTTCTGCCGCAGGAACCGCAGAACATGGTATCGCCTGAAATGAGGAAGCTTCCTTCGGGGCAATAAAAGCAGCAGCTGCCCTCGGTGTGGCCCGGAGTTTCCATCACGGTAAAGCTGATGCCCGCCGCATCTATGACCTCACCGTCCTTAAGCCAGCGGTCCACCCCGGCCTCGCACTTCATTCCCACATCGGAGAGCATGCTCAGCTTAGGGTCGCCGAACAGGCTCTTTTCCTTTTCGCACGCCATTACCTCAGCGCCGCTCAGTTCCTTCAGCGCATCCAGCCCGCCTATGTGGTCGAAGTGGGCGTGGGTGATGAGTATGGCTTTGCAGGAGAGTCCTTTTTCGGACAGGAGGCCGTAGATCTCCTTCCCCGCAGCTCCGGGGTCCACTATAACGGAGTCCCGGGAATCCTCTCTTCTGATGCAGTAACAGTTGGTCATTATGGCGCCGACCGCCACTGAGCGCACTATTATCTTCGATCCCTGAATATCAGCCATTGGTCCTCTCTATGCTTATCACGGATTCTATGCTCTGGAGCTTGCCCACAAGGGATCTCAGCTCGTTTTTGTTGTGGACGCCGAACATAAGGGTTATGGTAGCCACGCCCTGTCTGTTTACCCTTGTGTTCAGATATACGATATCCACGTCTCTCTCCGTGAGAGTCCGGGAAATATCGGCGATCAGGCCGCTCCTGTTGTTGGCGACGATGACGATCTCGGAGGTGTACTTCTCGTCTCCCTCCTCCGAAGCATCATCCATGACCCAGGTGGCGGGGATCAGTCTCATCCTGTCCTCCTGGGGGATATTTATCATGTTTACGCAGTCGGTCCTGTGGATGGTCACGCCTCTCCCTCTGGTGACGAATCCCGCTATCTCGTCTCCCGGCACCGGGGAGCAGCATTTGGAGAACCTGACGGCCACGTCCCGGACGCCCTTTACGGCCACTTTCCCGGTATGACGTTTCTTTGCGGGCCTGTTCTCCTGACGAAGGGAATTCTCCCCTATCTGAGCCATGATCTCCGCATCCGTCATGCGCTTTCTGTGATCGGCTGCATAGTATTCCTCCAGCCTGTTGATCACCTGGCCTTCCTTGAGACCTCCCCGTCCTATGGCGGCCAGCACACCGTCCCAGTTGGGATAATTGTACCTGGCGGTGACCCTGGCCTTGTACTCTTCGGTGAGCACGTTTGCCTGATCGATGTTGTGGGTCTTCAGGTACGTGATGATGGCTTCTTTTCCTCTTGCTATGTCCTCGGATTTGTTCTCGGCCTTGAACCACTGATTGATCTTGCTCCTGGCCTGGGAGCTCTTGACTATGGAAAGCCAGTCAAGGGAAGGCCCGCGGCTGTTCTGGCTGGTAATGATCTCCACCCTGTCTCCGTTGTTCAGGACGTAATCAATGCCCACTATCCTGCCGTTTACCCTTGCGCCTATCATGCGGTTCCCCACAGCGGAATGTATCGCATAGGCAAAGTCCACGGGGGTAGAGCCTGCAGGCAGGTTCTTCACTTCGCCCGTGGGAGTGAAGCAATATACGTTTCCGGCGAACAGATCCAGATCGCTCTTGAGGAAATGCATGAATTCCTCGCTGTCGGACATATCCCTCTGCCATTCGAGGAGCTGGCTCAGCCAGGCAAGCTTCTCCTGCTCCTGTACATCGGGCTTCTTTCCGTCGGAAGCCTCCTTGTACTTCCAGTGGGCGGCAATGCCGTATTCGGCAGCCTTGTGCATCTCGTAGGTCCTGATCTGGACCTCGAAAGGCTGGCCCGATTCGCCCACCACGGTGGTGTGCAGGGACTGATACATGTTGGGCTTCGGCATGGCTATGTAATCCTTGAACCTGCCGGGCAGAGGCCTGTACATCTCGTGAATGACACCGAGACAGGCGTAACAATCCCTGACCGAATCGACTATTATCCTTATGGCGAACAGATCATAGACCTGGTCTATGGTCTTGTTCTGGTTCTTCATTTTCTTGTATATGGAGAAGAAATGCTTTATCCTGCCGTCTATGGACGCCTGGATACCCGCGCTCACTATATGCGCCCGCACTTCTTCGACTATGTCGCTTATATAACGCTCCCTGTCGCTCCTTCTGGTGGCGATCTTTTCCACCAGGTCATAATACGCATCCGGATCCAGATACTTGAGGGACAGGTCGTCGAGTTCCGTCTTGATCCTGGATATGCCCAGCCTTGAGGCTATGGGGCAGTATATCTCCAGAGTCTCCCTGGCGATCTTCTTCTGTTTTTCGGGAGGCTGGTATTTCAATGTCCTCATATTGTGGAGACGGTCAGCCAGCTTCACCAGGATCACCCTGATGTCTCTGGCCATGGCCAGGAACATCCTGCGAAGGTTCTCCGCCTGAAGATCCAGGCTGGTATTGGTCCCTTCGCCGTTCTTTCCCGAGGAGAACCGGACTTCGCCGTTCAGGTTCAGCTTGTCCAGCTTGGTCACGCCTTCCACGATGACGGCCACATAATGGCCAAATTCCTGCTCTATGTATTCATTGGTGATGTCCGTATCCTCGACAACGTCATGGAGAAGTCCGGCAATGATGGTCTCCTTGTCCAGCTCCAGGTTTGCGAGGATGATGGCCACGCACAGAGGGTGGATCACGAAGGGCTCGCCTGACTTTCTCTTCTGCTTCTTATGAGCCTCCATGGCCACCTTGTAGGCCTTTTCTATCTGAGAAATATCGTCCGAGGGATGATACCGTTTGATGTGATCGATAAGTTCCCCGTAGAGCTCTTCGGGGGTCTGATGCTCCCTGATGTCTTCAATGCGGCCGCTGTCCAGAAATATCTTTTTCTTCTGTTCGGCAGAAAGACGGCCGCTTCCGTCGGACCGCGATAACTCGCGGATCCTGTCGGAAGCGGTCATGATGCCTTTATTATCTTTTCCTGCAGTGATCTCAGGCATGGATCCCTTTACCTTTTCAGGTTGAATGCTCCAAACCCGGGATAAACGGCAGCGCAGCCCAGCTCTTCCTCGATGCGGAGGAGCCTGTTGTACTTGGCTACTCTCTCGGATCTGCAGGGGGCGCCGGTCTTGATCTGGCAGGTGTTCATGGCGACTGCGAGATCTGCGATGGTGGTATCGGCGGTCTCACCGGAACGATGGCTGGAGATCGAGGTGTAGCCTGCCTTGTGAGCCATCTTTATGGCCTCAAGGGTCTCGGACACGGAACCTATCTGATTGAGCTTGATGAGGATGGAATTGCCGCAGCCCATGTCGATCCCCTTCTTAAGCCTTTCGGTATTGGTGACGAAGAGGTCGTCTCCTACCAGCTGGACCTTTCCGCCCAGTTCCTTTGTCAGCATCTGCCAGCCTTCCCAGTCCTCCTCGTCAAGGCCGTCCTCAAGGGAGTAGATGGGATATTTATCGGCAAGGCTTGTCCAGAAAGCTACCAGTTCCTCGGAAGTGAAGTCCTTTCCGCTCTTGGGCATATGATATTTGCCCTTTGCTCCGCCCTTCCACTCACTGGAAGCTGCGTCCATGGCAAGCACGAAATCCTTTCCCGCTTCATAGCCGGACTGCTTGATGGCTTCCATGATGTAATCAAGAGTCTCTTCGGTGGAGGCAAGGTCGGGAGCGAATCCGCCCTCATCGCCTACGCCTGTGGCGAGGCCCTTCTTCTTGAGGAGAGATCCGAGGGTGTGATACACTTCGGAGCACCACCTGAGGCCTTCCGCAAATGAAGGCGCGCCTGCGGGCATGATCATGAATTCCTGTACGTCAACGCTGTTTGTGGCGTGAGCGCCGCCGTTCAGTATGTTCATCATGGGAACAGGGAGCCTGTTGCCGCCTACGCCGCCGAGGAATCTGTAAAGGGGCTGGTCAAGGCTCACCGAAGCCGCCCTTGCTGCCGCGATGGAAACCGCAAGGATCGCATTTGCCCCGAGTTTTGATTTGTCCTTTGTGCCGTCGGTGTCGATCATGGCCTTATCCACTGCGTATGTGTCCGTGGCGTCCATTCCGATGATAGCGTCGGCGATGTCGCTGTTCACATTGGCGACGGCCTTATTTACGCTCTTTCCGAGATAATTTGACTTGTCTCCGTCCCTGAGTTCAAGAGCTTCAAACTCACCGGTGGAAGCGCCGCTGGGGGACATACCCACGCCCACGGAACCGTCTGCAAGGGTAACTTCCGCCTGAACAGTGGGATTCCCGCGGGAATCAAGGATCTGTCTGCCTGTAACCTTCACTATCTCTGTGTAATCCATTCTGAAACCTCCTTCTTGTTCTCAACTCCCCGGGCTCTTCCCCGGGGATACTTCCGCGCAGCACGCCTTGTACTGTCGTATCCGTATCAGATTTTGCACAGAGCCTATTCTACTACATAAAGGTAAGTCATTCAAGACCTTGTAAAATACAGCGCCATCACCGGTCATTGATCATTGCGGATGTGCCCGGGCAGGCGGAGCTGCAATTCACGGCTCCTTCATCTGCCTTGAACTAATACGCAGTCTCTGTTATCATATTGAAGATTTTGCGAGATGAGGACAGTCGGAAAAGTATCGCTGTATAAAGGGAGGATATTATGGAACAGAATGATCGTGAGAGTTTCGGAAGCAGGATAGGTTTCCTGCTGGTGAGCGCGGGATGCGCCATCGGTATCGGGAACGTGTGGAAGTTCCCCTATGTGACAGGCCAGAACGGCGGAGCCATCTTTGTGCTGTTTTATCTGTTATTCCTGGTCATCATGGGAGTCCCCATCATGACGGTGGAGCTGGCCATGGGCCGAAACAGCCGCAAGACCATAGTCCAGGCGTATAAAGCCCTTGAAAAGCCGGGGCAGAAATGGCATATCCACGGCTGGTTATGCCTGATCGGCAATTACCTCCTCATGATGTACTATACGACTGTGGCGGGCTGGATGCTGGCTTATTTCTGGAAATTCCTGATCGGCACCTTCTCGGATATGACCAACGACGATGTGCCGCCCGTGTTTGAAACGATGCTTTCGAATCCTTTGGAGATGGGTCTGTTCATGGTGATAATCGTTGTCGCCGGTTTCCTGGTCTTAAGCTTCGGCGTACAGAACGGGCTTGAGCTTGTGAATAAGATAATGATGACGGGTCTTCTGACATTGATCGTGATCCTGTCCGTTCGCAGCCTTACTCTTTCAAACTCAGGCGAAGGCATCATGTTCTACCTCATGCCCAATTTGGAAAATGTGAGGGAAGTGGGACTCAGCAAAGTGATCACCGCCGCCATGAACCAGTCCTTCTTCACCCTGAGCCTCGGCATCGCTTCGATGGAGGTGTTCGGAAGCTATATGTCGAAAGACCATTCGATCACGGGTGAAGCGGTCAGGATCTGCGCGCTGGATACTTTCGTCGCTCTGATGGCCGGCCTTATCATTTTCCCCGCCTGCTCAAGCTTCGGCATCGAACCCGGCGCCGGTCCTTCCCTTATTTTCATCACTCTCCCCGGCATCTTCATCGGAATGCCCGGTGGAAGGATCTGGGGGTCTCTCTTCTTCCTGTTCATGACCTTCGCCAGCTTTTCAACGGTCATCGCCGTTTTCGAGAATCTGGTGGGACCCGCCATGGACAACTGGGGCTGGAGCCGCCAGAAATCGGTCTGGACGAACTGCATATTCATGCTTATCGCCAGCGTTCCCTGCGTACTGGGATACAACATCCTCTCAAATGTGCATCTGATCGGCGGAAGGGACATACTGGATTCGGAGGATTTCATCGTCAGCAATCTGCTGCTGCCCATCGGAGCCCTGTGCTTCCTTATCTTCTGCGTGACGCGTTTCGGCTGGGGCGCGGACAATTTCTTTGAGGAAGTGAACACCGGCACGGGCATGAAGCTGAGTAAAAAGCTCCTGCCCTATCTCCGCTATGTACTGCCGGTCCTGATCCTGGTCATACTGATATCGGGACTCCTTCCCGGATGATGACCGGCTTCGGATGACTCAGCCCCTGCAGACAGATCCGACGGCGGGACTGAACCGGCCTGGACAGACAGCTCCGGAAGCAGGTGCATCAGGAAAGAAAGAATAATCAGACCCGACAAACGATTCAGGAGGTGATACAGACATGCAGATGACTATGCGTTGGTTCGGCGATCAATACGACACGGTAAAGCTCTGGCAGATACGCCAGGTTCCGGGGGTGACCGGGGTGATCTCAACTCTTTACGGATCGGTCCCCGGAGAGGTATGGCAGCTTAGGGACATACTTGCTCTCAAAAGTGAAATAGAGGCCGCAGGGCTTTCCCTCTCCGGCATAGAGAGCCTCAACGTTCACGACTCGATCAAAGCGGGGCTTTCAGACAGGGACGTCTATATCGATAATTATATCGAATCCCTGAAAAACATCGGGGAAGCAGGTCTGCATATGGTGTGTTACAATTTCATGCCCGTATTCGACTGGACCAGGTCGGAGCTGGCGAGGGTTCGCCCCGACGGATCGACGGTCTTTGCCTACAACCAGGAGGCGGTGGACGCTCTGGTGCCCGAGGAGATGTTCGACAGGGTCAATTCAGGAGCGGACGGCATCCTCATGCCCGGCTGGGAACCCGAAAGGATGGCCCATGTAAAAGAACTGTTTGAGATATACAGGGATGTGGATGAAGAGAAGCTGTTCGACAATCTGAAGTATTTCCTTGAACGCATCATGCCCGTGTGCAACGAATACGACATAAAGATGGCTATCCACCCCGACGACCCTGCCTGGAGCGTTTTCGGACTTCCCAGGATCATCACGAACAAGGCCAATATCCTCAGGATGACGGGCATGGTGGATGATGTGCATAACGGCGTGACCTTCTGCGCCGGCTCCTACGGCACAAACCCCGAAAACGACCTTCCGGACATGATACGATCCCTCAAGGGGAGGATACACTTCGCCCATGTCAGGAACCTTAAATTCAATTCTCCGGGAGATTTCGAGGAGTCGGCACATCTTTCCTCAGACGGAAGCTTTGATATGTATGAGATAATGCTCGCGCTGTACGACATCGGATTTGACGGCCCCATCCGTCCGGATCACGGCCGCATGATCTGGGGAGAAAAGGCCATGCCGGGTTACGGACTGTACGACAGGGCACTCGGCGTAGCCTACCTCAACGGTCTCTGGGAGGCGATACAGAAGACCCACGGCTGAAAATGCGGATCCGCGAGAGGACCGCATGACATGATAATAAGGACCGGGCCCTGATATTCAAAGGCCCGGTCTTTTATTGATCGTAAACGGTGAGAGATCCCTGCCCGGCGGCAGCACTGCTGTCCTCCCGGGGCAGAGAGAAGTGGGAGCTATCTGACGATCTCATCGGAATCCAGAATGATCGTGAAGGGACCTTCGTTCACAAGGCTCACCCGCATCTTTGCCCCGAATTCGCCGGTTTCCACCTTCGGGACCCTTTCCCTGCATTTTTCGACCACATATTCATAGAGGCGCTTTGCCTCCTCAGGTTCCCCCGCTTTGACAAATGAAGGCCTGTTCCCCTTCCTGCAGTCCGCATAGAGGGTGAACTGCGAGA
>JAEELB010000262.1 GCA_016288705.1 Lachnospiraceae bacterium
ATTTGTGGGCATTACGGAAATGTAGTCCGCCTTGCACTGCCGCACAAGGTATGAGCAATACCTGAGTCCGGAGATCTTGGCAAGAGCGTAGGCCTCATTTGTCTGTTCGAGAGAGCTTGTGAGCAGGCAATCCTCCTTCATGGGCTGGGGAGCGAGCCTGGGATAGATGCAGGAAGACCCAAGAAATTCCAGCTTTTTCACGCCGTTTTCAAATGCGGCGTGGATCACGTTCATTTCCATCATCATGTTCTCATACATGAAGTCGGCCGGATACAGGCTGTTGGCCATGATGCCCCCGACCCTTGCGGCCGCCAGAAATACGTACTCCGGCTTTTCTTTTCTGAAAAAGTCCTCGACCTGATCCTGTCTCGTGAGATCGAGTTCACTGTGGGTCGCGGTCAGGAGGTTGTCATATCCCTGTTTCTTAAGTTCCCTCAGTATGGCGCCTCCCACCATTCCACGATGTCCTGCCACATATATTCTCGAGTTCTTTTCCATGTTCTGCGCTCCCTGTATGATTTCCGTCTCCGCGATCCTCTATGATCTCCTGACCCTCTCCATATCGTGTTCCGTCATGATCCGCACCAGTTCCTCAAAAGATGTGCTGGTGGGATCCCATTTAAGCTTTTCTTTTGCCTTTGTGGGGTCTCCAAGGAGATTCACCACGTCCGTGGGCCTGTAAAAATCAGGGCTCACTTCCACGAGCACCTTCCCCGTCTTCCTGTCTATGCCCTTCTCGTCGACGCCTTCTCCGGTGAATTCCAGATCAATGCCGGCGTATTTGAAGGCGAGGAGACAGAACTCACGGACAGTGTGCTGTTCACCCGTGGCAATGACAAAGTCCTCGGGCACGTCATTCTGGAGGATCAGCCACATGCACTTCACATAATCCTTTGCATAGCCCCAGTCCCTTCCGGAAGAGAGGTTTCCGAGGTACAGCTTTTCCTGCTTGCCCTGGCTGATGCGGGCAGCCGCCAGAGTGATCTTCCTGGTGACAAAGGTCTCCCCTCTCCTTTCGGATTCGTGATTGAACAGGATGCCGGAACAGCAGAACATGTTATACGCCTCCCGGTACTCCTTCACGATCCAGTATCCGTAGAGCTTCGCCACCGCATAGGGGCTGAAGGGGTGGAAAGGCGTGTCCTCGTTCTGGGGAACAGCCTCAACCTTTCCGTACAGCTCTGAAGTGGAAGCCTGATAAATACGGCAGGTATCTGCCAGGCCCAGCAGCCTCACCGCCTCAAGTACGCGGAGGACTCCCACCGCATCGGCCTCAGCGGAGTATTCCGGCACGTCGAATGACACCTGGACATGGGACTGGGCCGCAAGATTATATATCTCGTCGGGTCTCACCCTGCCTATGACTCCGATCAGGCTTTCGGAATCGGTCAGATCGCCGTAGTGAAGCTTGAAAGAAGGATTACCTTCCAAATGATCTATCCTCTCCCTGTATTCCGTGGAGGACCTCCTGATAAGGCCATGCACCTCATAGCCCTTCTCGAGGAGAAATTCCGCCAGAAAAGAACCGTCCTGTCCCGTTACACCTGTAATAAGCGCTTTTTTCATTTATCATCCTCCGGTCCCGGGCACGTAACGGATCCGTCAATTTCTGCCCCGCCGTCCGTGCCTTTTATTGTTATATCATACATTGCTGGCGGTGCATGTCATGCATAAATCCCGTCAGCGGAAATGATTATAGCATATTCCCGCCTAAAGAATCCACCTCCGCCGGGAACTGCATCCGCCATTCCCGGATCGCACGTAAATAAAGACGTTTCGTCTGCCATTTCCCGGATCAGGCGGAAAACACCGGCCCCGTCACCTTTCTACGGAAGTCACCTCATATCCTGCGTCTGTCACGGCCTTTTTCACGGTTTCCTCCCCGGGATCTCCCGAAAGGGTGAGCACCGCATTTCCCTTCTCCCTGCTGACTACTGCTTCCGAAACCTCAGGAATGGCCTCCAGAACCTTCTTCACCGTGGCCTCGCAATGTTCGCACATCATGCCCTTGATCCCTACAGTCATCTTTGCGTCCTCCTTTTCAGCATTTTCCTTATCGTCATTTCCTTCCGGAGACTCCGGGTTCTTCCCCTTGTCCCTCGCCGCATGCGCCTTCCTGCGGTCACGCCGCGGATCGTAAATGTCGAAGAGATTCAGTCTCAGGGCGTTCATGACCACGCAGAAGCTTGACAGGCTCATGGCCGCCGCGCCCACCATCGGGCTCAGCGACAGCCCGAAGGACCTGTAGTAAACCCCTGCTGCCAGAGGGATACATATGATATTGTAAAAGAAAGCCCAAAAAAGGTTCTCGTGCACATTTCTGAGAGTCTTTCTCCCCAGCCTGAAAACAGCGGGGATATCCCGGGGACTGCTCTTTTCCAAAACTATATCCGCAGCCTCCATGGCCACATCCGTTCCCGCTCCCACGGCGATCCCCAGGTCGGCTCTGGTGAGAGCCGGGGCGTCGTTTATTCCGTCGCCTATCATTGCGGTCTTCCCGCTCTCCATCAGCTCCCTTATCACTCTCTCCTTGCCGTCGGGGAGGACGCCCGCCACCACTTCAGTGATCCCGGCGGCTTCGGCGATGGCTCTCGCTGTCTTCTCATTGTCTCCGGTGAGCATCACCGTCTTTATTCCCATGCCTTCGAGCTCTCCCAGGGCTTCCGCCATCCCTTCCCTTATCTCGTCAGCCACGGCTATGATGCCCAGGAGTTCTCCGTCAAGCGAAAATAAAAGCGGCGTTTTGCCCTTTTCCGACAGCTCTCCGGCGCGTTCTGCAAGGTCCTTATTTACCTCCGTCTCGCCCTTCATATAACTCAGGCTGCCGCCCTTGACTTCCTTTCCCATCACGTCGGCTCTCAGCCCTCTGCCGTAGTAAGCCTCGAAGCCGGTGGCTTCATAGCCCGCGATCTGTCTGGCCTCGGCCTCTCTGGCAATGGCCGTGCCAAAGGAATGCTCGCTCATTTTTTCAAGGGACATGGCATATTTCAGGAGTTCTTCTTCCGTAACCCCGGAGGCGGTGATGATGTCCGTCACTGCCGGCTCCCCCTTTGTCACGGTGCCGGTCTTGTCCAGGACCACGGTATCTATCCTTCCCGCCATCTCCAGGGATGCCGCCGTCCTGAACAGTATCCCGTTCTTTGCTCCCACGCCGCTTCCGACCATTATCGCCACGGGCGTGGCCAGCCCCAGGGCGCAGGGACAGCTGATGACCAGGACCGATATGGCTCTGGACAGGGCGAAGCCCGTCCCCTCCCCCGCAAGCATCCAGGCCGCAAAGGTAATAAGGGCGATGGCCAGCACTCCGGGGACAAATACGCCGGCAATACGGTCTGCGGTCCGGGCTATGGGCGCCTTGGTGGCGGCTGCTTCGGAGACCATCTTTATAATATTTGCCAGGGTGGTGTCGTTTCCGACCCTCGTGGCCCTGCACTTCAGAAAGCCGGACTCGTTCATGGTGGCGGAGGATACGGGATCTCCCGGCCCCTTATCCACCGGCACGCTCTCTCCCGTGAGGGAAGCCTCGTTCACTGCGGCGTTTCCCTCTTCCACAACGCCGTCGGCGGGGATCAGGCTGCCCGCCTTCACCACAAATATATCCCCGACGGAAAGGCTGTCGGCCGGCACTTCCGTCTCCACCCCATCCCTGATCACTACGGCAGTCTTCGGGGAAAGCTTCAGCAGCCCTCTGAGAGCGTCGGTGGTCCTGCCTTTGGACTTTGCTTCCAGATATTTACCGACGGTGATGAGGGTTACGATCATTGCCGCGGATTCAAAATACATCTGCCCCATGTAGCGGTTTACGGGCTCCTGATCCCAAAGCCCGGCGACCTCGGTCATCAGGAATAAATTACACAGGCTATATAAAAATGAAACCCCGGATCCCAGCGCCACCAGAGTATCCATGTTCGGCGCTCCGGAAAGGGCGGCCCGGAAACCGTTTGAAAAGAACTTTCCGTTAATGGCCATGACGATAAGGGCCAGGAGCATCTCCAGAATGGCGATGGCCAGGCTGTTTCCCACAAAGAGCTTCGGGACCGGGAACCCGAACATCATGTGCCCCATGGAAAAGTACATGAGTATCAGAAGGAAGAAAAGGGACAGCAGCAGTCTTTTCAGAAGCACCGGACTTTCCTTATCCTTCAGCGCCTCTTCTTCGGCGGCGTACCGGTCCGAAAGACTCATACCGGACCCTTTGGCAGCGTCATTTCTGAGACTGGCTCCATATCCGGAGTCAGTGACCGCCTTTATGACCTCTTCGGGACCGGCAGTCCCTTCCACTCCCATGCTGTTGGTGAGAAGACTCACTGAACAGGCTGTCACCCCCGGCAGGTTGTTGACCGCCTTCTCTATCCTGGCTGCACAGGCAGCGCAGCTCATTCCCGTAATATCATATTGTTCCACTGTATCCTGTCTCCCTGTCGTTCATTCTTTATTACCTCTTTGAAACGCCGGTGACCGGCAGCCGGCTGTCTCAATTATCCGCTTTGACACGCCGCAGATATCTGTACTCCGGCATTTGTCCCACCCTAGGGACCGAATTTTGACCTCATCGGTCACTAGAGTGATCCGGTCAACATTTTTTGATGTTATGTAAACCAAACAAAGGTTTTTTGCATACTAAATCCCCAAATTCCACAGAGTTTTCCACACGACACCGGTGTCAGGTGCCCTTTTGGGCACTTTTATTATCTCCGGATGCCCCTTCCGGACCCGGGGGCTTTGGGTCTGTCTCCTGCAAATGGCCGTATTTCCGGTCTTTTTCGTGAGGCACGGCCCGGGAACATCCGTATTACGCGGACTTGGTGTCAGTCACTCCGGCGCGCGGCCGTATCCCGGTCTCTGTCGTCAGGCATGGCCCGAAAATGACCGTATTCCCGATCTCTGTCGTCATGCAGACCATCAGGATCCCGGATCAGTCCCAGAAATCCGTCACATCATCGGCGATACTCCCGCTGTCCGTCCTGATCCAGCCCTCCCATTCCCTGGGAAAGAGCCTTACATACTGCCTTTCGAGGAACCTGTTATCCAGAAGCAGCACTATTCCCCTGTCTTCCGTGGTCCGGATCACCCTTCCCGCCGCCTGGAGCACCTTGTTCATTCCGGGAAATCTGTAAGCATAATCATAACCCTGTTTTCCCGCTCCGTCAAAATATGCCCGTAAAAGCTCGCTCTTTCTGGTGACCATGGGGATCCCCGTCCCGATGATCACGGCCCCTATCAACCGTGAACCCCTGAGGTCAATGCCCTCGGAGAATATCCCTCCCATCACGCTGAAGGCTATGAGGGTGCGTTCCCTCTCCTCCGTAAAGGAACCGAGGAACTCTTCCCGCTCCTCCTCCGTCATTCCCTGTTTCTGCACAATTATATCCGCCCCGGACACATCCCCGTAAATGGCGTTAAAGCTGGTCAGCACCTCGGAAAGAAAGGCGTGGGAGGGGCAGAATACAATGTAATTACCCTTTTTCACGCAGGTAGCGGCGTATATATATGAAGCCATGGCCTCATACTGTCTCTGTGTTCGCATGGAATACCTGCTTGTCACATCCTGTCCGATGAAATACCCGCACTGCTCCCTTTTGAACACGGATCTGGCATACACCTCGTAATCCTCGCCCGTTCCCCCGAGCAGAGACTTGTAATACTGAATGGGCAGCATGGTGGCGGAGAACAGAACAGAGCTCCGGGCAAGCTCCAGGCAGTTCCGCAGATTTACGGAAGGATCGGCGCACAGCAGATTGACACTTATGTCATTTCCGTCTGTCGGGCTGGGGACGCCCCCGCTGCCCGATGATGCGCGTTCGTCATATGCCCGGCTTTGCGCGCCGGTACGCATCCGGCCGCCCGGTTCAGTGCGTTCACAATATATGACATACTTGTCATCAAGGATGTCGTTTATCATGAGGAAGTGTGAAATGACAAAATAGTGTTCCAGGATCCTGCGCCTCCGCTCGTACTGCTTCTGAGTCTGTTCGGGATCCTGTTTTTTGCCCCGTTTCGAAGAAGTCCTGCCGGGTCTGTTCTTCTCCAGATATTCGGATATCCTCATGGATAAGATGTCCACATGGGAAATAAAAGGATCCAGGCTGGTCAATACGGCAAAGCCGTCCCTGCCTGTCTCTCCGGCAATGGTCTTAAGTCCTGAAATGCAGGCTTCGATCCCCCTTTTTATCGAAACGGGGCCGCTCTTCATCGACGCCAGGAAGCCTCGGAAGAAACTCTCGGAAAGGGAGGCAGAGTACATCTCCCGGCCCCTGTCCACCAGATTGTGGGCCTCGTCCACAAGAAAAATGCTGTCTGTCTTCTGCCCCTCGGAAAAGAACCTTCTGAGCCTTACATGGGGATCGAAGACATAATTGTAATCGCATATCACCAGATCGGAAAATAAGGACAGATCCAGGGACAGCTCGAAGGGGCAGACCCTGTGCTTCTGAGCGGCTTTCAGTATAGTCTCCCTTGACAGATCATCCTCCGAGGTGAGGAGATCGTATATCGCGTCATTTACCCGGTCGTAATGCCCTTCCGCATATTTGCACTTCTCAGGGTTGCAGCCCGACGGGTCCTCGAAGCAGACCTTCTCCCGGGCGGTCAGGACCACGCTCTTTACCCTCATGCCCCTCTCCCTGAGCACTCCGAGAGTATCCCCGGCGACGGATGCGGTGACGGTCTTTGCGGTCAGGTAGAATATCCTTTCAGCCTCTTTCAGCGCCAGGGCCCTTATGGAGGGATAGAGGACTGACACGGTCTTTCCGGTACCGGTGGGAGCCTCCAGAAACAGACGCTTTCTGCTCCTGATGGTCCTCCAGACGCAGCTCACCAGTTCCTTCTGGCCGGGGCGGTATTTAAAGGGAAACTCCAGCTTTTCTATGGAGCTGTCCCTTATGCGGAGCCACTCCGTCCTGAACAGAGCCCATCTCCGGTACTCATCCATGACCGAGGAGAACCACTCCCTTATCTCCTTGCGGGTGTATTCCTCGTGAAAATATCTGACTTCTTCGGAATCCAGATGACAGTATGTCATCCTTATCCTGATAAACGGAAGGTCCTCCTGCTCCGCGTACATAAACGCATAGCATTTGGCCTGTGAGAGATGGACATCCAGGGGACGGGCCATCTTTTTCAGATCCCTGTAGGTCCCCTTTATCTCATCTATGGTGACGGTCTCGGAATCCGGAGCGGGATCCTGCGAAGATCCGTCCGGAAGCGACAGAACATACCGGACATCGTTTTTTTCCGTGATGATGCCGTCTGCCCGGCCGTCCAGCACAAGATCATACATGAGATCATGCCAGACATATTGCAGCTTTACTTCTGCGCGATAAGAGGTTCCCGCTTCATCCTGAAGCTTCCTGTGAACGCGGGAGCCCTTCTGCATTGCGTCCCCGTCCCCGGGAGGGAAACGGTTGTCTATATCTCCGGAGCGGAGCACAAACTCCACAAGTCCGCGCACAGAAATAAAGATTAAAGGCTTTTCCCTGTTGTCAGACACAGGTATTACAGTATCTCGCCCAGAGCCTCCGCCGCATCGCGGCAGCCGTCATAATCAAAGCTTTCAAAGGCGTCGGACATATTCTCGTAGAGGTCACCCGCGCCGCCTTCAAACTCGTACTCATCGAGTTCATCCAGTATCTCTTCGGCCCGGTCGCAATCATATTCGCCGAGAGCGGCGATGATGTCCTTCAGTCTCTGCTTGATATGAGGTACCTCGGCATCCGTGATCTGACGACCTTCGGAATCGGATTCGTTATCCCCGGAAAACTCATTGTCCAGCACAGCCTTGAATCCGCGGGCGTATTCCAGCAAAGGGGGAGTCAGGCTCTGCACCTTGTCCATTTCCCCATTCCTGCCCGCCATCTCGCATTCGTAGGCCATATCCCCAAGCTTCAGGGCGCCTATGGCTCTGGATGTGCTCTTGAGACCGTGCACCGCGATCACATACGCCTCGTTGCCGGTCCCCATATTTGCTTCGATGGTGTTCATCTCATTGTCGAGATTCTTCCAGTAAGTCTTCATGACCTCCCTGAGCAGGGATTCGTCGCCGCCCGTTACGCTCAGTCCGGCCTCTCTGTCCACATAATCATTCATGCTCATAGAACCACGCCTCCAGTTTCTTTATCAGATCCTTCCTTCCCACAGGCTTGACGATATATCCGGCGGGCTTCATCGCAAGACACTCCATCACCGTGGATGCATCGCTCTGCCCCGTCAGGAAAAAGACCGGGATGTTGCGGGTACTCTCCTTGCTGCGGATAATGTTCAGCACGGCAGCGCCGTTATACAACGGCATCAGATAATCCAGAAGTATCACGTCAGGCTTATGATTGATAAGGTAATTTATGGCGTCCCTTCCGGAGGGAAGAAGCACTACCTTGTACTTCGACTCCAGGAACTCCTTCATCATAGCCAGCTGAGTGGGGTCATCATCGACTATCAGAACAGTCTTTCTGCCATCATCGGACATAGCCCAAATCACTCCTTTCCGTTACACGCCATTCGGCCGCATGGTCAATGGTATCACAGATAATGGATATTATACTCCGTTTTTCCGTTTTCGTCAGTATCCATTACAATAAATGAAGGTCTGCGGTTTTCCTGCCTCGGATAAGTGAGACTGCCGGGATTGATCAGCATCAGTCCCCCAAAGTCCTCTATCAGCGGTCTGTGGGTGTGCCCGAACATCACCACATCCACTCCCCTGGCCAGGGCCTCATCCACCAGATAGTCAAGTCCGAGAGAGACTCTGTAGGAATGGCCGTGGGTCAGCAGCACTCTGTGGGGCCCCGCCTCAAACTGTATCTCCCTGGGCATGTTGGAAAAATAATCGTTATTTCCCGGTACCATCCTCACGGGACACCTGACCGCTTTCCTGTAAAACGCCTCATGCCCCTCGATATCGCCGCAGTGCACCAGCATGTCCGGTTCACCGCCGATCTCCGAGAGGACTCTGCCCAGCAAAGTGTCTCTTCCGTGCGTATCGCTTATCACCAGTATCTTCATGATCCCCGGACACCTGCGGCCAGTATATCCCTCAAAAGAGATCTGAAGGCCCTTCCTCTGTGGCTTACCGCGTCCTTGACATCAGGGGGCAGCTGGGCGGTGGATACATATTCCTTAAGATCGGCCCTGACAGCGCCGGTAACGAGATTTTCCTCACCGAGTCTCAGCGCAAGCCTCTCTGCCTCATCCCGGGCCATCCCCGATATCTCAAAGGCTCTCGCCGCATCGAAGGGATCTATGAAAAATAAGGGATCGTACCCGAACCCGTTGGATCCCGCCATCCCGTAGCCTATGCACCCGTTGATCGTCCCCGTCCTTTCAAGCACGGTCCCGTCATCCATAATGCACACTGCGCTGCACACAAACCTTGCGCTCCTGTACACCCCGGTCTTTCCGGACATCCTGCTTATGATCTCCTTCATTTTCACGTCATAAGGAGTGTCCTCCCCGAGAAATCTGGCGGAATGCACTCCCGGTTCCCCTCCGAGGGCATCGATCACAAGTCCGGAGTCGTCGGCGATCACCGGCAGATCCGTCCTTTCCTTTACGAACCGGGCCTTGATCAGGGCGTTATCCCTGAAGTCTTCCCCGTTTTCCTCGGGGCCGTCCTCGATGCCGAGAGAAGCCTGGGAGATGATCTCAACACTGTCTCCCCATATCTCCCCGATCTCCCTCAGCTTGTTCTTATTTCCGGAAGCAAGTACTACTTTCACTTTTTCCCCTTTATCTCGTAGGCCGCATTTACGGCCTCATATATCCCCCGGGCAGCCTTCTCCCGGTAATCGTCTCTTGACAAAAGCTTTCTCTCCTGGGCGTTTGAGATATAACCCAGAACGATCTCCGCAGCGGGGACCCTGGCTTTTCGTATGGCAATATCCTCCTTACGGGCCTGCTCCAGGCCCCTGGTCTCGGTCCTGAGCTGCGTCGCCACGTTCCTCAAAAGTGTGTCGGCAAGGTCTGCGCCCGAAAAGCCGGGGATGTAATAATCCTCGGAATACCTTGCGAAGGTGCCGTATTCACCCGAATCCTCCGCATTTTCCACAGAGATCCTGATGAGCATGTCCGCTCTGACGGCGTTTGCCAGAGCCGCCACCTTTTCCTGGGGGCAGGACTCTCCCGTCATCCTGGTCTGGTATATCCTGATCTTGGAATTCCCCACCAGCCCGGAAAGCTTTTCCGCGACGGCAAGGGTCGCATCCCCTCCGTCCCCGGCCGCGGGATCCACCACTATCACCCTGTCATACTTTTCCCTGGGCGCTACCAGCTGTATATACAGGTTCTGATTTTCCGAGATCAGGTCATATTCGTAAATATTGTCCAGGGCGAGCCTCACAATGGTCCCGTTGGAGTCCTGAAAGGCCGCTGCCTGCCGCACCTTGCTTATATCCCCGGTGATGGACTTTCCGGAATAAAACAGGAAATCCGTATTCGGCATCCTGAGCCACAGCTGTCCGTCCATGTAATGATTTTCCGCAGTGATGCCGGAGGAAGTCACATTTTCCGGAAGGGGCACGCATACATACATGCTGTCGGTCTGCTTCAGCGTCAAAAGCAGCCCCCCGGCCACATCCGGGGAGGTTTTGGCCCCGTCATTTCCCGCCGCTTCTGAGGACAGCGCAGCGCTCCTTTCGCTTGCCTCAACTATGGCCTGCGCTCTGGCCTCCCTCTCATACCCCCTGAGGATGACCGAGAACAGGAGCATCACTGCAGAGAGCGAAACCGTAAAGAGGCAGGCTTTGAACATTATCTTTTCATTTCTGTCTTTCATCTCTCATGCGCCGCTTTTGACGCCGGGCGCTTCTTTCCGGGTTTTTCTCCCGCATACTGGTACAGCTCGGCTTTGATCATGCCGTTGTAGAGTTTCCTCACTTTGCCCGGCCTGATCCCGATATATTTCTGGGCGCTGTCAAATGATGATAACACGTACATCGACCATCTGTCGAGAGCCCTGTATGCCCTGCCGAGAGAAGCGTATATTTCCTTCAGTTCCTCCTCTTCCCCTATCCTTTCGCCGTAGGGAGGATTTGTGATGATAAAGCCGAAGGATCCGCCGTGGCTGAGTTCCGCCACCGGTCTCCTCTGAAAATGGATCATGGAGTCCACTCCCGCTCTTTCGGCATTCTCACGGGCAGCGGAAATGACGCTGCCGTCTATATCGTAGCCCTGGATATCGGCTTCTATGGAGGATTTTTCCAGACTTCTGGCCTCCTCCCTCGCCCTGTCCCAGAGTTCCTTTCCGATGAAGCCCCATTTTTCGGCCCGGAAGCTCCTGTTCACTCCCGGCGCCTTCCTTGCAGCTATCATGGCGCATTCTATGGGTATCGTGCCGCTGCCGCAAAAGGGATCCACCATTATCCTGGAATCCTTAAAAGGAGTGAGCATGATGACCGCAGCGGCGAGATTCTCGGCAAGAGGGGCGGCAGCGTTCCTGAGCCTGTAGCCTCTCTTGTGCAGGGAAGCGCCGGAGGTATCAAGCCCGATAGTGACCATGTCGTCCTTTATGAACACCCTGAAGGAGTACTCCTCCCCATCCTCGGGCAGCCAGCTCACCCGGTATTTCTCAGAAAGCCTTACCGCCATGGCCTTCTTCACTATGGACTGGATGTCGGAGGGACTGAAGAGGCGGGATCTGACCGTCCCGGCCTTCGCAATGGTAAAGGCTCCGTGTTCCGGCACAAACCGCTCTATCTCAAGCGCCTTTGTCCCTTCAAAGAGCTGATCGTAGGTCTCGGCCCTGAAGGTCCCCACATTGATGAGGATCCTCTCCGCGGTCCTCAGATTTACGGAAGCCCTGCAGAGCGCCTCAGCATCCCCTATGAAGGAGACGCGGCCGTCAGACCCGGGCAGAGTAGTGTATCCGAGATCGTTCACCTCCCTTTTCAGGACGCTCTCTATGCCGAAGCGGCAGGGGAGGATGTATTCAAATGATTCTTTTTCCATATCCGCACTGAACCTCAGATCTCAAAAGACCCGGCAAGCTCCCTGAGTTCCTCCATCGTTTCCAGGGATCCCGCTCTCCTCCGTATGTCCTTACCGTGTGAGAGCAGGGCCGAGTACCACATCACATGGGATCTCATCATCCTGAGAGCCCTGGCTTCGCCGTACATTTCCGTCTGCATTTCCGCATGCCGGATCACCATTTCTCTTATTTCCCCCAGATCGGGTCCCGGGGGACTCTCTTTACCCTCAAGCCGGGAGCCGATCTCCCCGAATATCCACGGGTTTCCTCTGGCCGCCCTTCCGACCATGACCGCGGAGACTCCGGTATCCCGGATCATCCTGACAGCGCTCTCGCCGTCTGTCACATCCCCGTTTCCTATCACGGGAATGGATAATAAGGACGCTGCCCCGGCGATCACATCCCAGTCAGCTTCGCCGGAATAATACTGCTCTCTGGTCCTGCCGTGCACTGTCACAGCCGACGCCCCCGACAATTCCGCGATCCTGGCTATCTCCGGCGCATTCACGTGCTCTTCGTCAAATCCCTTCCTGATCTTCACCGTCACAGGACGGTCGGAGGCCTTCACCACGGCCTCTATGATCCTGCCCGCGAGGACCGGATCCTTCATGAGGGCCGACCCCTCCCCGTTTTTCACCACCTTGGGCACGGGGCATCCCATATTGATATCCAGGATATCCAGGGGACAGTCGTTCAGGATCTTCGCCGCCTCCCCCATTATCTCCGGCTCGGAACCGAATATCTGAAGGGAAACGGGATGTTCTTCGGGGGAGATCCTTAAGAGTTCATGTGTTTTTTTATTCCCGTAATAAAGGGCCTTCGCGCTCACCATTTCACAGCACACCATGGAAGCGCCCTGCCGGCGGCAAAGGACCCTGAAAGGCAGATCCGTGACCCCTGCCATGGGAGCCAGGACCGCCTTGCCGGGAATATTTACGTTACCTATGGAAAAACCCTGATCAGTCATCTTCAGTCAGGAGCAGCGCAGGATCCTCCTTAAGGATCATCACTCTGTAGTAGAGAGAGAGAGATCTGAGCATATCAGCCTTTTTTCTCCTGATCTCAGACATGAGCAGACAGGAAGACACGTGATCATAGGTGATATCCTCCTCATCCGAATCCGCTATCAGGGACACCTCCCCGTCGGGATCGAACGCAATGAGGAACACGCCCCCCGCCTCCTGGGTGAACAGGACGCATATGATCCTCAGCTCATCCTGAATGGACTGGGGGATGCCGGAAAACTCAGGGTTAAAATAATACTTCAGGTCATAGGCGCTGGCTCCGCAGAGCACGGCTTCATTTAAGGATCTTTTATCCAGCCATCCGGAGCCGTTATCGGCCTCGTACTGCGGTACGTTTTCAGACATATCCCGCTTCATCCGTTCATGCCGAGGGTGAGGGCCATCACCGCCTTGATGGTGTGCATGCGGTTTTCGGCTTCATCGAACACCACCGACTGGGGGGATCTGAACACTTCGTCCGTGACCTCCATCTCTTCGAGTCCGAACCTGTCGTGCACCCATCTCCCGATCTCGGTGTTGAGGTCGTGGAAGGCGGGGAGACAGTGCATGAAGACGGACTTTTTCCCCGCTTCCGCCATTATCTCCCAGGTGACCCGGTACGGGGAGAGCTTACTGATCCTCTCCGCCCATACCTCCTCCGGCTCTCCCATGGAGGTCCATACATCGGTATAGATCACGTCCGCGCCTCTGGCGGCCTGCTTTACATCGCTCATGAGGGCAATGCTCCCGCCGGTCTCCAGGGCGATCTCCCGGCAGGTCTCCACCAGCTTTTCATCCGGGAAGAATCCGGGATCCGAGCATATCCTGCAGTGCATGCCCATTTTGGCGCAGAGCACCATGAGAGAATTGGCGGTATTGAACCTTGCGTCTCCGTAATAGGACAGATGAATGCCCTGGAGGGTGCCGAACTTTTCCCTAATGGTCAAAGCGTCCGCCAGCATCTGGGTGGGGTGGAATTCATTCGTGAGGCCGTTCCACACGGGAACGCCGGCGTATTTCGCCAGTGTCTCCACTATGTTCTGGCCGTAGCCCCTGTATTCGATGCCGTCAAACATCCTGCCCAGCACCTTTGCGGTGTCCTCCATGCTCTCTTTTTTTCCTATCTGGGAACTCGCGGGATCCAGGTAGGTAGTGCCCAGGCCGAGGTCATGAGCCGCCACTTCAAAGGCGCATCTGGTCCTGGTGCTGGTCTTCTCAAATATGAGGACTATATTCTTTCCGGGAAAGAAGGACGTGACTACGCCGCCCTTCTTCGCCGATTTGAAATACGCGGCGGTATCGAGCATGTAGCTGATCTCTGCCGGCGTAAAGTCGAGCAGTTTTAAAAAGGATCTGCCTTTAAGATCTGTCATTTTCTTTGATCACTCCCGAGAGCGAGGACGCAAGCCCCGCTATTCCCTGTATCTCCGACGGTATTATTATCTTTGTGGCGTTGCCGTTTGCGGCGGCCTTGAAGGCGTCCAGACTCTTCATGGTCAGGACAGCCTGATCCGCGCCGGCTTCCTTTACCATCTTTATGCCTTCGGCGTTTGCCTGCTGTATCTTCAGGATGGCCTCCGCCTCACCCTGCGCCTTAAGGATGGCGGCCTGCTTCGCAGCCTCAGCGCTCAGGATCTGCGCCTGCTTGTCGGCCTCTGCCTTGAGGATGGCGGCCTGCTTCGCTGCCTCGGCTTCAAGGACTGCGGATTCCTTCTTTCCCTCCGCCACCAGGATCTGGCTCTGCTTTGAACCCTCGGCTTCAAGGATATCCTTTCTCTTGTCGCGCTCGGCCTTCATCTGCTTCTCCATGGCCTCGCGTATCTGCTCGGGCGGGATGATATTCTTCAGTTCCACCCTGTTGACCTTTATTCCCCAGGGATCCGTCGCTATATCCAGCACCTCCCTCATCTTTGAATTGATGAGTTCGCGGCTGGTAAGGGTCTGATCCAGGTCAAGGTCGCCTATGATGTTCCTCAGGGTCGTGGCCGTGAGGTTCGCAAGAGCCAGCATGGGGTTCTCGATGTCATAGGCGTAGAGCTTGGGGTCGGTGATCTGGTAAAACAGGACGGAGTCGATCTGCATGGTGACGTTGTCCTTGGTGATAACGGGCTGGGGAGGATAATCCGCCACCTGCTCCTTGAGCACCACTTTTTTCGCGACCTTGTCTATGATGGGAACCTTAAAATGAAGACCCACGCCCCAGGTGGTCTGATAAGCCCCCAGTCTCTCTATCACGTAGGCGTGAGCCTGAGGAACGATCTTGATGCATGATACTGTTATCAGCACCAGGAGTACTATCAGCACAAACAAAAATTCCATGGCATTATTCTCCTTTCCTCTCAACCACGAGCTTCGTGCCCCGAACGCCCGTAATGACCACGATCTCACCCACATCAGGCTCCTGATCGCCGTCACAGGCGGCAAGCCACTCCTGCCCGCCCACGCTGACGCGGCCGGTACCGTCGAGGGAATCGATCTTTTCGATCACCCGGGCGTCCCTGCCGAACAGCGCATCCACATTGGTGCTTACTCTTTTATTATTCACATACTTCACGGCGAAGGGCCGCGTAAATAAAAGCGTCACTGCGGAAATAGCCAGAAATGCGATGATCTGGGCATAGAGGGGAAACCCAAGCCAGGCAAGGAGCATCGCGCCGAGGCTCCCCAGGGCAAACCATATGGTCGCCAGCCCCTGAGTGACCAGTTCAACGACCAGAAGCGCCAAAAACGCGCCAAACCAGAAAACAAGATATTCAGACATCACGCCTCCTGTAATGTATGGAAAATGCGGATCAATAAAAGACCTGATTCGCTATCAAAATGCCCGGGGTCACGCCGTTCCAGCGCCTGAAATGGGTGGCCGCCCCAACGTTCGTGCCGCCGTTCAGGGCATCTGTGGCCGCCTGCACGCACACCGGCGAGATATTGCTGGCGTACCTGGCGTTCATCCTGCCGTTCCTGGCGGGGGTAAACTGACCCGACGCATAGATGACTCCGCTTATGGTGTTGGGGTAAGCGGGACTCCTGACCCTGTTCATCACCACTGCGCCCACGGCCAGACAGCCTTCGTAATTGTATGCTCCGGCTTCACACTGGATGAGAGCAGCCAGAAGCCTGGTCTCGTCGGCATTTGCAATGACCGCTCCCCTGTTTTTGCGAAGCTCTTTTTTCTTTCTTTCTTCCTCTTCCTTCCTCTCCCGTTCCTCTATGGCGGCTTTGGTCTCGCCGCTGTCGACCCGGAAGGAGGCGTTGACATATTCGGATCTTACGTATCCCGTGGTATCGCCGTCATACTGTATAGCGACCCATCCGGGAGGCACATCGTGGACGCTGTCGTCTATGTCCATCCTGTCGCCCTTGGTGATTATGCCCTCCACATCAGCCAGATCGGAAGCTTCCTTCCTGACCCTAAGGGCGTCCGAGAGCACGCTCACAGTCCTGAAGCCCACCTGTTCGGCCAGTTCCTCGGCCTCTTCGTCAAAGAACAGCAGATCGTCCCTGATCCAGCCCACCAGCTCCCCGGATTCGATCCTGGTCCAGCCGTCCTTCTGCTCGAGTATGCGTCCGCCGCAATCCTTGTAAAGAAGTCCCGCCAGCTCGGAATCAGCGTCAGGCTCCACCCTTACGTTGGCGGCTTCATTGACATCGGCCATCACGATCCTCTCCTCGGGATCATAGACGCCTTCCTGCTCCTTCAGGACCTCGTCCGCCAGTTCTCTAAGGTGTCCGTAGACCTCATCGGGATCATTGTCACCGCATCCGTCCAGCACCTGAGCCACTCCCGCATTCAGGGTACTCAGGTAACTCTCTCTGGCAGACACCTCTAAGGAGCCCACCGAGAAGGATACGGTAAGCATAGTCACTGATATCAGCGGAACAACCGCCTTTTTCCCAAACAACCCGATGATCATGCCCTGTTAATAAATGTTACAAAAATGTTAAATAATTTTTAAATTCTACCAAACAAGGCAAGGGCGTGTCAAGTTGACCTCTTATCTCACGGGTTGATCAGATGTACCTCATCCTCCTCATGGTCCTTACAAAGTCCTCATTAGTCCTGGTCTTCGTGAACATGTCTATGATGCGGTCCACTGCTTCCTCGGGCTTCAGGCCGTTGATCCCCTTTCTCATGATGGACATGGCCTCCAGTTCATCCGGCTCCAGAAGCAGATCCTCGCGGCGGGTGCTGGATTTGGGGATGTCGATGGCCGGGAAGATGCGTCTTTCTGACAGCTTCCTGTCCAGAACTATCTCCATGTTGCCGGTGCCCTTGAATTCCTCATAGACCACGTCGTCCATTTTGCTTCCGGTGTCAATAAGAGCGGTGGCCAGTACCGTCAGGCTTCCGCCCTCCCTCATGTTCCTGGCGGCGCCGAAGAAGCGCTTGGGCATGTACAGAGCCGCGGGGTCCAGTCCTCCGGAAAGTGTCCTTCCTGAAGGGGGAACCGTGAGATTGTACGCTCTCGTAAGTCTGGTAATGGAATCCAGCAGGATCATCACGTCCCTGCCGTGCTCCACAAGACGCTTCGCGCGCTCAATGACCATCTCCGACACCCTTTTGTGGTGCTCCGGAAGCTCATCAAAGGTAGAGTAGATGATCTCCACATTGGGGCCTTCCAGGGCTTCCTTTATGTCCGTGACTTCCTCGGGCCTCTCATCTATCAGAAGTATGATGAGATGGGTGGAGGGAGCGGTGATCTTGATGGATTTCGCCACCTCCTTGAGGAGGGTGGTCTTTCCGGCCTTGGGGGGAGACACTATCATTCCCCTCTGCCCGCGTCCCACGGGACAGACGAGGTCCATGATGCGCATGGCCACCGACGACCTGGGAGTTTCGAGCCTGAACTTCGAGTCGGGAAAGATGGGGGTCAGATTCTCAAAGGCCGGCCTCCTCATTATGGTTTCGGGCTCGTACCCGTTCACGCTCTTCACAAAGAGAAGGGCGGAAAACTTTTCCTGCTGGGTCTTTATCCTGGTGTTTCCCTCCAGTATATCCCCGGTCTTCAGATTGAACCGGCGGATCTGGCTGGGAGCCACATATACGTCATTTTCCCCGGGAAGATAGTTCTCACACCTGATGAAGCCGTATCCGTCGGGCATGACCTCCAGGATCCCGCAGGCCGCCTGGCCGCTGTCCAGATCGGAAGAATACTTTTCCCTGACGGGGCCCTCCTGATACTGTCCCTGTCCCCCTTCGGACTTTACATCCACCTTCGCTTCAGCCTTGGGAGCAGCCTTTGCTTCAGCCTTTGCAGCCGCCTTTTTCTCGGGCTTCTGCTCTTCCGCGCTGTCGGGCCGGCTTTTCGGCTCCTCGGGCTTTGCGGCTTTCTCAGGCTCGGGAGCGGCCGTTTTTCTGGGCCTTCCCCTTTTCTTTTTCTCCGGAACGGGCGCTGCTTCCTTTGACTCCCCGGCAGGCCCGGCCGCTTTCGGTTCCGCCGCGGGGGCGGCTGCAGGCGCTGTAGTCTCCGTGTTCGCCTCCACATCCGCAAGTATCGAGTCTATGACCTGGGCCTTGTTCATGGCGGAAACGCCTTTGATACCGCGCTCCTTTGCCATTTTTTTCAACTCGGCAAGCGCGATGGTTTCAAGTTTTTCTCTCATAAAACCTCCCATATATGAAATTCACCGGTTCCCTTTGTCGTAATGGTATCTGCAAATCTGTAAATAATAAAAACTGCTGGATCTCGAAATGAAATATTCCGCTAAAGAAGTATTTCTTGCGACCTTTTCGTAAATATTATATCATTGCTCTGTGTCTGTCAAGGCAATTTACGGCTCATGAACCGTTTTATCATGAGAGTGCCGGGATTTCATTCAGTATCCCGGGCCCGGGGATGCCGGCAGACGGAAACGCGCAACATGAAGCTCCGTGATGCCGGCAGACGGAAATGCGCAGCATGAAGCTCCGGGATACCGGCAGACGGAAATGCGCAGCATGAAGCTCCGGGATGCCGGAGCACAGGAGGATGGACGTTCGACCGATGGATATATACGGAAAAAAGGCGGAAGCCTGCAGAAAGATCCGGGAGGACAAGGCCTGCATCTTCAGCCTGACCTCAAAGCAGAACAACCTGGCGGTGGCAACGGACGGAAGCTCTGTCCCGGGGCTCGGGAATGTGGGACCCTCAGCCGCCCTTCCCGTGGCGGAAGAAGTGTCGTCTGTCCTCGGGGATCTGACGGGGCTGAACGCCGTGCCCATCTGCCCCGACACGCAGAATACGGACTACATAACGGATCTTCTCATAAAGCTTTCCCCCTCCTTCGGCGGCATTTACCTGGAGAGCATCTCCGCTCCCCGGTGCTATGATATTGAAGAAAGGCTTGCAAAGGCGCTGGACATACCGGCATTTAACGGGGAAAGGTGGGGAAAGGCAGCCGCCGCCCTCGCTTTTCTCCTACATAAGCCGGAGCTTTCCGGGGACGGCGGGGCCGGCTGCCCCATAGTCGTAGACGGCTTCGGCTCACTGGGAACGGCGGTGACGAAGCTGCTCACGGCGTACGGTTTCGGGAATATAACCGTCTGTGACGGGGATCTCATCCTGAACCCGGAGATGAGCGGGCTGAATTCGATCCAGAGAGAGATACTCCTCTCAGTAAATAATAACGCGTGTTTTGAAAATTCCGCGGAGGCGGTCAGAGGCGCCCGTATCTTCATTGAAACTTCCCTTCCCGGGAGGCTTACGGAAGAAGCGGTGGCGATCGACCTTTTCGGGTCAGTGACCGGCAAAGATCGCCGGGCCTTCCCCGGCGTATCAGGAGCTCCGGATCCCGACTTTCAGTTTTTGGGTTTCATCATATCGGCAGGCCTTATGAAGGGCGCTCTCTTTGAGGGAGTGAGCAGGATCACCGAAAAAATGCTGATCTCTGCCGCCGGCATCCTGGCTTCAGCCCCGGATGATGACCTTTGGAGTCGGAATAATTCAATACCGGGCGTTATCGGATCGGGACTTATCTTCGATATCTCAAGGGCGGTGAGCGAAAACAAATGAAGGACGATTCACTTCTGGTCTACAAACTGACTATACTGTATCTCCTCGACCATTCGGGTCAGACGCTTACAAAAGCCATGATCCTGGACTTTATGCTCAACGGGGGATACGTCACGTATTTCCCTTTGGTGAGATCCCTGTCCGAACTCAGGGAACAGGGTTTCATCCGCGAGGAACAGACCCTCAACCGCACCCTTATCTTCCTGACGGATGAGGGAAAGAACACCCTGTCTTTTTTCTCCGGAAGGCTCACGGCAGATGTGAAAAAGGATGTGGACGAATATCTGAACGGTACTCTTTCGACACTGAAGCAGGGCATCTCAACCTCAGCCTCCTTCTTCAGGGATCCTGCGGGCTACAGGGCGGAGCTGAAGGCAAAAGAGCGCGGAGAAGAGCTGATCTCTATCTCCCTCACCCTGCCGGATGAGGAAACGGCGGAATACATCTGCGCAGGCTGGGAATCCTCCTCAGCCGACATCTACGAATACATAACAAGTGTTCTGATGAAATAGGGGATCCGCTCCGGATCCCCGTGTTTCCTGTGGTCTTATCTGAACCTGATCTCCCATTTGCCCGCAGACACCCGGACATTTCCGTATGCTCCGCTTATTATGGGGGTCCTGGGAGGGACATGACCTATGTCCAGATCCATGATCACCGGCACTCCCATGTCCCCAAGAACGCCCATCACAGCCTCATATATATCCAGATTTCCAATGGTCTCCGGCCTGTAGCTGCGGCCGATGAGAAAGCCGGAGGCATTTGAGAACCAGCCCGCTTCCTTAAGGTTCCACAGGGTCCTCCTGACTCCGAACACCGTCAGATCGCAGGACTCAAGGAACCAGAGGATACCGTCCCCCCTGTATCTGCGATTGAATCTCTCCTGCCTGTCATAAGGGGTTCCGGTAAGGTTGCCCAGGATATCCAGACACCCTCCCATAAGCCGTCCCGAGAGCATGAGTTCGCTTCCGTCCTTCACCCTCCTGCCCTTCCTGTCAAAGAGGACATATTTGGCGTCCTCGGTGAGGTTGTAGGGAGCCAGGGGATGTTCCTCATCCTTCAGGCTTTCCGCTTCATATCTGCCGTACCCCGTAAATACAAGCTTTTCTCCTCTGAGGAGCATGAGGGCGTCGGTAAGGCTCTCATGGGCGGGTTTCATTCCAAAGGCGGGAAAACAGGGGCCGTAGATCGAAGCCTGATCGCAGAGGGTCGCCAGAAGGTAAGTGATATTCGTGTTGTCCGAATATCCCATGAACCACTTGGGTTCCGACCCTGCGATCTTTTCAAAATCCACATGATCCAGGATCTCATTCATGAGTTCCCCTCCCCCAACGGAAATGACAGCGTCGTTTTTGGGGCTTGTGAGGGCTGCGGTGATCTCCCTGCCGCAGTTTTCCGGTGTGCTGGATATCCCGATCCCGTCGTTCTTATTTACATTGGGGCCTATCCGCAGGTCGTAGCCCAGAGACTTAAAGAGCTTCTTCGCCTCGGAGAACTGGGTCCTGTAGGGTTCCTCCACCGCCCCGAAAGAGGGGGCTGCCAGGGCTATGGTACAGTGATCGCCTATGAATGAAGGGTATTTCATATATACTCCTTTCCCGGGCACAAAGTCCCGGAGGTCCGGTCTTTATTTACGGGGCGGCCGGGACCGGATGGCCGCCCCTCTGCTTTCACTCTTTTGCCGCCGTCAGAACGTCGTCCTTAACGTCGAACAGGATGGTGTCGCCTTCATTTATCTCTCCGGAGAGGATGAGCTTCGCCGCCTCAGTCTCCACATGCTTCTGGATGTACCTCTTCAGAGGCCTCGCTCCGTATGCGGGATCGTAGGCGTTGTCCGCGATGTAATCCTTTGCCGCCGGGGTGAGCCGGACGGAAAGCTGGCGGTCCGCCAGTCTCCTGTTCAGGTCTCCCACGATCAGGTCGGTTATGGATTCGATGTTTTCCCTGGTAAGAGGGGTGAACATTATGATCTCGTCCAGCCTGTTCAGGAATTCGGGTCTGAAGCCGGCCCTCAGCTCGCTCATCACGCTGTTTTCCGCTTCTTCACTGATATTCCCGTTCTGATCGATGCCGTTCAGCAGGTTCTGGGCACCTATGTTGGAGGTCAGGATGATGATGGTGTTCTTAAAATCCACCGTCCTGCCCTGGGAATCCGTGACCCTGCCGTCGTCCAGCACCTGGAGGAGCACGTTGAACACGTCGGGATGGGCCTTCTCCACTTCATCGAAGAGCACCACGCTGTAGGGCTTTCTCCTTACAGCCTCCGTCAGCTGTCCTCCCTCCTCGTATCCCACGTAGCCGGGAGGGGAACCTATGAGCCTTGACACGGAATACTTTTCCATATACTCGCTCATATCCAGACGCACCATGTTCTTTTCATCATCGAAAAGGGCCCTGGCAAGGGATTTTGCAAGTTCCGTCTTTCCAACGCCGGTAGGTCCCAGGAACATGAAGGAACCTATGGGCTTCGTGGGGTCATTTATGCCGGCCCTGGATCTCATAATGGCCTGTGACACCTTTTCCACCGCGTCGTCCTGTCCCATGACCCTCTTGTGAAGTTCTTCCGGCAGGTGCAGTGTCTTGTTCCTCTCGCTCTCGGTGAGCTTTGAAAGAGGGATCCCCGTCCACTTGGACACGACCCTGGCTATCTCCTCGTCGGATACATTCTCGTGCACAAGAGAGACCTTATGCTTTTCTATCTGGCTCTCCTCAATCTCCAGCTGCTTCCTGAGGGCAGGGAGCCTGCCGTACTGCAGTTCGCCGGCTTTTTCGTAATCTCCTTCCCTCTGGGCTATCTGGATCTCATTGCTGACCGCTTCTATCTGCTCCCTGAGAGATGACAGCTTCTCTATAAAAGACTTTTCATTCTCCCATTCCGCATTTTTACTCTCAAAGTCATCCCTGAGTTCGGACAGCTCCTTCTGAAGATCCTTAAGCCGTTCTTTGGAGAGAGAGTCGTCCTCCTTCTTAAGAGCCGCCTCCTCGGTCTGGAGCATGCTGATCCTTCGCTCCAGCTCGTCCAGTTCTTCGGGCTTTGAATCCATCTCCGTCTTCACCGAGGCGCAGGCCTCATCCACCAGATCTATGGCCTTGTCCGGCAGGAACCTGTCGGAAATGTACCTGTTTGACAGCACTGCGGCGGCTACCAGGGCGTTATCCAGGATCCTGACCCCGTGGTAGGTCTCGTAACGCTCCTTCAGGCCGCGGAGTATCGAGATTGTCTCATCCACCGCCGGCTCATCCACCATGACCGGCTGGAAACGGCGGGCCAGGGCGGGATCCTTTTCGATATAATTCCTGTACTCATCCAGGGTAGTGGCCCCTATGCAGTGGAGTTCGCCTCTGGCAAGCATGGGCTTCAGCATGTTCCCTGCATCCATGGAGCCCTCGGTCTTCCCCGCCCCCACGATGGTGTGGAGTTCGTCTATGAACAGGAGTATCCTTCCCTCCGAAGCCCTCACCTCATTCAGCACTGCCTTCAGGCGTTCCTCATATTCCCCCCGGTACTTAGCCCCCGCGATGAGGGCTCCCATGTCGAGGGAGAACACCTTCTTGTCCTTAAGGGAACCGGGGACATCCCCTGTGGAGATCCTCTGGGCCAGACCTTCCACAACTGCGGTCTTTCCCACTCCCGGTTCCCCTATGAGTACCGGGTTATTCTTTGTCTTTCTGGAGAGGATCATGATGGCCGCCCTGATCTCGTCCTCCCTGCCTATCACGGGATCCAGCTTCTGGTTCTTCGCCTTTTCCACCAGTTCGGTGCCGTACTTCGACAGAGCGTCGTAATTTCCCTCCGGGTTGTCGTTGTCTACGGGGACATTTCCCCTTACAGACTGCAACGCCACAAGAAAGCGTTCCCTTGTGATGCCGTATTCCCTGAATATCTCCTTGACCTCCCGGTTGGGGTTCCTTATGAGGGAGAGGAACAGATGCTCAACGGCGACGTAGCTGTCGCCCATAGCCTTCATCTCATCCTCGGCCATGATGAGAGCCTTGTTCAGGTAGTTCCCTATGTAGGGCTTCCCTCCCTGTACCTTCACCCTCTTTTCAAGGGCCTGTTCGATCCTCTCCCTGAAGGCTTCCTCATTTATGCCCATCTTTATGATGAGCTTCAGGATAAGTGAGTCCTCGATATTCAGTAGCGCCATCAGGAGATGCTCCTGCTCGATCTCCTGATTTCCGTATTCAATGGCGATCTTCTGGGTGTCGTCCACCGCCTTCATAGAGTTTCGGGTAAACCTGTTTATATCCATGGCATCCTCCTTTCCGGTGCTGTTTTTTCGGATATTGTGATGCAGTCGTTTTCCTGCTCACGATCCGAAAGTTTTTTGTGACTGATATATGGTATATCACGGATTGTTAGCACTGTCAAGAGGTGAGTGCTAACCACTCCCTGTCACCCTCTCCCTTCTCCGGATAATGCCGCACGGACCCCAGTCTATATAGAAATGATCCCCCGCTTCAGCGGCCCGTATCACATTGCCTTTTTCCTGCATTTCGTGCATGGCAGTCACACGAATACGTTTCTCTTTTTTCCGGGACAAAGCATGTATCTCTCTTCGCTGACAGTATGTTTTATCTGACAATGACGTTCACGTTGATGGCTCTGCCCTTTATCTTCATGCTGATCTTCGCTTTGCCGGAAGACCTGGCGTACACCATCCCGTTCTCATCCACGAAAGCCACATTCTTCTTGCTGCTCATGAATATGGCCTGCTGCACCAGTCCGGTGACCTTAAGCCCGTCATACTTCTCTCCCCTGTTAAGTTCCAGAACGTAATTTCCGGGCTTCGTATCGTTCTTAAGCTTCGAGTCCACGGTCAGGGCAGGATTCTCCACATATACCAAGGTGGTAAATTTGAAGCCTGAGGTCTTGTACTGCGGGTCGGAATATGGATTGTAGGTGCATGTGACCCGGCTCATCTGACTCTCGCCCTGAGGGATCGAAGACGCAGCGGTAACCTTCCCGTTATCTCCCATGGAAACCGCAGTATTGGAGGAAGACCAGTCTGTGGCGTTCTTATTTTTCACCTGGTAATAACCGATGGTGGCTTTCTTTCCCGGAACAAGGAAGAGCGTCCTCTCTGCGGGTTCGGACACCACCACTTTCAATGAGACCTTCCGTCCCTGCCTGTCGGTTCCTGTGAGTTCACTGGATCCCGCTCCTATGGCCGTAAGCTTCCCGGCCTTGGTCACATATACCACTCCGTCGGCGTAGCCTGTGACTCTGTCCTTTTTGTCCTTCAGCACATTCATGCTCAGGCTGCTCTCCCAGGAAGAATCCTTGCAGGTGAAGGAGGCGTTATTGAATTTAAGAGCCATGGTCTGTAAGGGGACAAGCCTGACGGTCTTACCGTCAAAATCCTTCGTCTGCTTGTCCGTTACGGCTTCTTCGACCTTTACCGAGCAGGTATAGGATTTTCCACCGATAACAGCTGATATTTTTGCGCTGCCCTTGCCGACTGCGGTCACCAGCCCGTCTTCGACCGTGGCAACCGCCCCGTTTGAGGTGGTCCAGGCTCTGGGATAATGATCGGAAGCGTCTCCCAGGCCGCCCACGGAAGCCTGCACAGTGGATCCGATGAGGAGAGAAGCCTTCGTATTCCCCTGACTTCCGATGTATACCGAAGGTTCGGAAACGGTGACCTGGTATTCGGAAATGCCTCCAAGGCCTGCCGCGGAATTTCTGACAACAGTCTTTCCTTTTCCTTTTCCGGTGATCTTTCCCTTCTTGTCCACGGATGCAACGGACTTGTCGTCGCTGGTCCAGGTTCCTGCTCCCGCCACATAACTCTGGCCCTTCACCAGATAGATGGACGCCTTGCCCGAACCGGGGGTGGTTATCACCTCGGGTTCAGGGTCGAGACCGGATCTCTCCCCAACATAGGGGTCATCAGGGTCTGACTGTCCGTCATCCGTGACACTTATGGACAGTTGTTTGGACACAACCCCGTTTAGTTCGGCATATACGCTCATGTCTCCCCTTCTGAGCGCGGTCACCAGGCCGTCATCGGTCAATTTTCCGGCATATTCCCAGCCGAGATAGTTATTTTCCGATATTTCAAACATGTTTTCACGGATATACCAGTGAACCTGTTTTCCGGCGGCGGCGGATGAAGGCTCTACCGTTGCTTTGAGCCGAAGTTCCTCTCCCACCTTCAGGGCGATGGGAGAAGTTGTATCGGGCGTCACGGAAATGCTGTCGGGAAGCGTATGATCGACCCACTTTGCATAGAGCGTCACATCCCTGTCGGGCTTTAAGTACTCATAATATTCGTAGACTTCATTATCCGTATGGCAGGTAAGGACGGCTTTCCGGGTCCCTTCGGCGTCGTAGTACCAGCCGTCGAAGATCTTGTTTCCGTCTCTCCTGACTCTCAATGATATGTCATTTATTCTTGCGCCGTACGGAAGGTAACGGTTCTTCACCGAAATGGCTGTATCTTCTCTCATGGACACAGAGGGATCCTTTATCCTGTCGGGACCGAGGTCAAAATACCCTCCGTTTGCGCTGAGCGTGACAGTAAAGACTCTGTCGTACCCCGCGTAAAGATCCTTTACGCTCGAGGGAAGGTCCAGACAGACCGATTCGTAACTTCCAAGCCATTGGCGCTCCCGGGGAACAGGTCTCGTGAGTTCTTCATCGTAGTACCAGCCGGAGAAACCGAGTTCCGGATCGTCTATCTCAGGTATTTTGCAGGACAGGGCGTGGTCACTGTCATTCACTCCGCTGTCCGTCTTTTTTTCCGGAGATCCGAAAAAACCATCTCCTGCGTGGAAGGTTACATTGGAGTCACTGTCGCCTGCGGGAGTGAACAGGTCCTTCTCCGGAGCAGGAACAGGTTCTTCCGTTTCTCCGTTCATCCGGACGCTGTTGGAGGATCGGGAGCTGTTGTAGGCGTATATCCTTATATTTTCGTTGACAGGGCCGTATTCATGCCGGGTCTTTCCCTGAGGGTCGTCGTACCATACAGGATAAATGGAGTAACCATCAACCGAATCCAGCCATGGAGTGGATATCTTTCCGAATGGAATGCCCTTGGGAACCATCAGCACCCTGCACTTCTTGTCCTCTGTAAGCTTTCCGTACTTCCTGTCTTCCTCTTCTCCCTCACGGAAATAGCCTACGCCGTTGGAGTCAAAAGTGACGGAGACCGCCTCATTCCAGACTATATAGAGGGTGATGTCGCCGGTGGGGACAAATCCCGTGGGCTTGTTGCTGAAGTGGTTCTTGTGATCCTCGTAGGAATAAAAGGTGTATTCTTTTCCGGATCCGTCTTTTTCCGTATTCCAGAGGATATAATCGAAATAATTCTGACGCCGGGGAAGCATGTCCGTCACGGCGGAATAGTCAAGTTCGGGTTCATTATCTATGAGATCCGCTTCGGAACCGTCGGCACCGCATCTGAAGGGTTCGCCCTTCCTGACCTTCACCTTCACGGGGGCTTCGGAACCGTCCAGCTTTGCGCCGCTGTGATTGGCGTCGAAGGTCACTATGTAGCAGTCCGCAAAACCGGCGAACAGAGTCATGTCCCCATTGACAGTGAGGTCATGGACATTTTCCACCTCTCTCGTGCATCCGGGATCAGTGAACCAGCCGCCGAATACCTTTCTCTCATTATCATTTACGACCGTGGGATATCTCCCGTTTACGGTGCCTCCCACGGGAACCCTGACAGTCCAGGTATCGCTGTCTGATACGGATGCAAATCTTCCGCCGTTGGCGTTAAAGGTCACGCTGCAGGCATCAGCGTATCCCGCATAGAAGGTGACATCATCGGTCACCGCAAGGTCCATGATCCCGGACCGGGTGATGCCCTTTGTACGGGCAGGGTCCCTGAACCAGCCTGCAAAAGCGCTGCCCGGATCGTCAGGCACGGGATCGGCGGGCATGTCAAGACCCATCTGCCTTATGCTTTTATTATCGGTGACATCAAGAGTGCAGGATGAAGCGCCGTCCACCTTTCCCGCTCCGAGATCGAAGGTGACTGTGTGTATATCCATCCACTTTGCGTAGAGAGTCACATCCTGTGATATCGTAAAATCCGATGCAGGTCTTTTGCATTCCTGATCATAGTGCCATCCGGCGAAGACCTTTCCGTCCCGTTCGGCCACAAAATTGCCGGGATATACCTTTCCGCCGCTCTCACCGTCTTTCCAGGCCTGCTGTACTCTGTACGGGGACGCGAATTTTTCATCCCGTTCCCATTCTGTCGTCACCACGCCGCCCCGGGCATCATAGGTCACCACCTTGAAAAAGTCTTCTTCCCATACTGCGTAAAGGGTGGTATCTTTTGAAGGATCCAAGGTAGCGCTGAGCGATATGTAGGGGGTGAAATAATTCCCTTCATACGGATATTTCGGAGTTTTCGCGTCCTTTGTCTCGGCCCAGCCCGCGAATCTTAAGTGAAGATCCTCGTTCAGGATAGTTCCGGAGTCCGAGAAATACATCTCTTCATCCGTCCATATCGAAAAACCCAGGGGATCCCTGCTGACAGCATCCTTTTTCTCATTGAGGAAATACCCGCCGTTGGGATCCAGAAGCAGGAGCTTGTATACGTTTTCCCAGCCGGCATAGAACTCAACATCGTCGGTGACGGTGACTGGTTTGCCATCATCTGAAACGGGGACGGTGCAATTCTTATCCCTGAACCAGCCTTTAAACTTCATCCTGGGGTTATTATGCTTTATATATCTGCCATCAATATTCGAAGGATAAAATGATGAATAACCAGTCGCATCCACCCGGCAGGCAGTGGTCTCATAGACAAAGCCCAGGTTCTTTTCCTCATAATCGTAGCACTCACGGTCAAAGAAAGCCTCACCGTCAGAGGATTTCAGGGTGACGACATATTTGTTCTTTCTGTAACCGGCATAGTAAGTGACATTGGAATCAGGGATCATATCGTAAAGGTCGGAATCACTGATCTTATCGGATGTCCTTCCGGGGTCATCATACCAGCCGTCAAGGGAATAATGATAATCCGTGTTCCTGACTTTATTGAAGTCGGGTTTGAAAATACCGTTGGAATAACTGAGTTTCTTCCCTGAGGGTATCTTTACCTCAAGTTTTTTAAGCCTCTTCTTATCACCGTAGTCAACACCATCCGGCCAATAGTATCCCGTATCGAACGGAGCGTTTACCCCGTCGAACACATAGGTCACGGTGTGGAAGGAGTCGGTCCAGCCGGCATAGATGGTGGTTCCGGGAGCAGGCAGTTTTTCTACGGAAATGTCATAGTAATTGCTGTATGGATCCTCATCATCTGACAGGAGGGTAACGCATGAGGCTTCGGCAAACCACCCGAGGAACACATAGCCCTCCCTCACGGGCCTGTATTCGTCACTGTATCCGCCGATATACCCATATTCGTTATAATATGCGAATTTTGTGGTCTCTCCGTCAGGGAACTTTCCTCCGTTTGCATCGAGATGCCAGTAGCCGTCATCACCGGCAGGCAGCAATTCTTCATCCTCTCCGTCTGCGGAAGCAGGGGCTGCGGTTTCCGCTTCCACCGGGGCTTCAGCTGCCTCAGTGAGAGTATCCGAAGTATCCGGAGAACCCGCCTCAGTCCCGGTCTCCTCTTCAGCACCGGAAGCAGGGGCTGCGGTTTCCTGAGCCGAAGGAAAGTCGTCTCTTATCTGCCCTTCCTCTTCGGCAGCGGAAGACGTTTCATTCCGGATCCCGCCTTCGGAAGCGCTGACTGCAACAGGCTGCAGAGAAGCCGCGATCATGGCTGAAGCCAGAACGACTGCCAGGATCATTCTCTTCATACCGTTCATATCTCATCCTCCTTTGAAATGTGATCCTCTGCGCCGGGATCGCCTGCCGGCCGGAGCCGGTGACTATCGACGCCTGTATGACCGAAAAAGAAAAAAATATCCCACAGCATGACTGCCGTGGGATATAAGGAAACGCATTTGCTGCCCAAAACTCACCTCTTTGAGAACTGAGGCGCTCTTCTCGCTCCCTTGAGACCGTATTTCTTTCTTTCTTTCATTCTCGGGTCTCTACTCAGATAACCGTCGCTCTTGAGAACCGCTCTGTAATCCGGATCCGCCTCGTTCAGGGCTCTGGCAATGCCGTGCCTAACGGCTCCTGCCTGTCCCGAAAGACCGCCGCCCTTAACGGTGATATACGCGTCATACTTTCCGGAAGCTTCCACTGCCTCAAGGGGCTCGGTCACAGTCTTCCTTATGTTTTCATCACCGAAATAGTCCTCAAGGCTTCTGCCGTTGATGGTGATGCCGCCCTTTCCGGGGCTCAGGAACACCCTGGCCACGGCGCTCTTACGCCTGCCGGTGCCGTAATATCTTTCAATGTTTTTCTTAGCCATTTACCTCGATACCTCCGTCTCAGGATCTGATCTCGAGCGCTTCAGGCTTCTGCGCAGCCTGTTCATGCTCGGGTCCCGCGTACACATGGAGCTTCTTGAACATCTTTCTTCCGAGAGAATTCTTGGGAAGCATTCCTTTTACAGCCATTTCCACCACTCTCTCAGGCTTCTTTTCCATCATTTCCCTGAGGGTGGTCTGCTTGAAGCCGCCTACATAGGGAGTATGTCTGACATACACCTTCTGCTCCAGCTTCCTGCCTGTAACCTTGATCTTTGACGCGTTCACGACTATCACATAGTCTCCTGTGTCAAGGAAGGGGGTAAACTCAGGCTTGTTCTTTCCTCTGAGTACTGCGGCGACTCCTGATGCAAGTCTGCCGAGCGTCATGCCTTCGGCGTCGACGACATACCACTTTTTCTCGATGGCGCCCTCGCCTGGAATAAAAGTACCGTTCATTTCCTTTCCTTTCTGTTGTAACACGACATCCCCGCCCCTGCCGTACACAACGGATGTCCGGGCCGTCCTCTCCGGCCGCAGGGGATATCCGAACTCTGGAAAAGCGCTCTGCCGGGGAGCAGAAACCCTCTTCCGTCACGAAGTAAGATTATATTTTATCCGGACCGGCATGTCAAGGCTTTTGAGCCGGTTTTCCGCACTGATTTGTCCCGAATCGGGGAAATGATCAAAGGGAGCAGGATGTCCGGCGGAATGCGCGGTCCGTCAGGCCGTGTGGGCGTTGTTGCTCGCCAGGAAGGACAGGAACTCTTTCTCAGGAACAGGTCTGGAATAATAAAATCCCTGTATGTATTCTACGCCCATGTCCTTCATCACCTGCATCTGTTCTTCCGTCTCTATGCCCTCCACCACGACGCTCATATTCATCTTATGGAGCATATCCACCATACCCGTCAGCACATGCTTTATCTTTTCGTTGTCGAAGAAGCCCCGGGTGAAGGAATAGTCGAATTTGATAGTCTTTACGGGCATATTTACGAAGTAATCGATATTGGAACGTCCCGTTCCGAAGTCATCCAGGGAAAACTCTATGCCCTTTCTTCTCAGCTTGTCCATGTTCATGAGCATGACTTCACGGTTTTCCGCAGCGGCGGTCTCCGTGATCTCAAGATTGATAAGCCCGGGATCGATCTTATACCGGTCCATATTTTCCATTACGCTGTTCGCGGGGTTATCGTGATCGAACTGGGCAGCCGACACGTTGATCCCCACCTGTTCAAGGCCCAGCTTCTGGGCATCGCCCTTTGCAAGGAACCCGCACACCTTCTCCAGGACCCTGAACCCAAGGGGAATGATCTGTCCGGTCTCCTCCGCCACAGGTATGAACACCCCGGGAGGAACGATCTCTCCGTCTTCCTGTCTGATGCGCACGAGGGCTTCCGCCTCGTCAAACCGCGACTCCTTCACATTGTAGAAGGGCTGGTAGAAGACCTCCACCCTGTCCGAGATCAGCGCGTCGTCGATCATTTCCTTTACGGCGTTCTGTTCCCGGAGTTTCAGGACCATCTCTTCATTTGCAACGGTTATCTCCTCTTCGCTCTCAAGGTACGTATGAAGGAAGCGGAAGAATTCGTCGGGCCCGCTCATTTCCATGCTGTCGGGGATCAGGAGGTAAGTGCCCTTTGCCGGAACGTCCTTCACGCCGTCCTTTTGCCTTTTTATATTTGCGGCCTTGTCAAACATCCGGTCCTTATCGTCGTAGAGGACGCAGAACGTGTCGTCGTCTATGCGGAAGGCGGGTTCTGGCCCCAGATTGACCAGAGCCCTCGCGGTCCTCATCACCGCATTCTGCTCCATGGCGTAATCCACGTAGTTGTTCAGGTAATGGATCTGGGCCGTAAACATGGAGAAGCGCTTGCCGTACCTGTATTTGTCATGGACGTAGGCCGAGAGGGCGTTTGTGGTGAAAAGACCCGTGGAACCGTCGATATACTCGCTGGGATTTTCCAACTGGATATAAAGGATGACCATGCCGAAGGCGGACGCAAATCCCACCAGCAGGATCTGGGGCTGGCAAAACTGGATGATGGCGGCCAGCATCCATATACCCTGCCAGAGGATCATGGCCGTAAATCTCCTGCCGGGCATCTGCTTCCTGTAAGCTATGGTGGTAACGATGGTGGAGAGGATGTAAATCGAAGAAAGGACATATGCGACGATGGTGGACATGCCGTAGGAATAGACCACGCGCCCCTCGGCCGTAAAACCGATGGGCAATACCAGCATGAGTATCTCTCCCACCACAAAGATCGAATGTGAAATGATCCTTACGACTTTAGCCCAGGTCTTGTCCCTGGGGAGCATGCTGGTGTACGCATATACGTATCCCAGATATCCCTGCATGACCAGCAGCATGATGTAAAGCCTGCACACTATCCCGGTTATGAAGGGGCTGAATCCGTTGTGCACGGACATATTGATCAGAACGATGGACAGAATGTCGAAAGTAAGGCACGCAAAGCACGCGCTGATGGCGTGCTCAAAGAGCTTACGGTTCATGAGGTCAAGTTTCTTCTCCCTGCGGAACATGACCGCGATCGTAAATAATATAAATAAAGCACAACATTGAAGCTCAATGTTCATTCCATCTCCCCCTTGACCGGAATGATCATCTTTTATCCACGCAAAACAGAAACGGCAGGGAGCGCCCCGTTATGAAAATACCGTTTGAGGAACCTGTCAGCCCATGGTAACCTCCACAAGCACTCTTTCATTCACCCCGGCAGGCGGTATCACATTGCCGTCTATCTTCTCTCCGTTTACTATAACAGATTTTACGCCTTTTTCCACCCTGGAGGGATTTTTTATTTTTATGATATATCTGGCTCCCCTGTATATCCTTTTGACCGTGTAATCTCCAAAGTCCGAAGGTATGCAGGGATCGATCCTGAGGCCCTTAAGGGTAGGATACACGCCCAGAATGTACTGGCTTATGTTTGTGAAGGTCCAGGCCGCAGTTCCCGTCAGCCAGCTGTTCTTGGCTTCGCCAAAGGAAGGAGCGTCCTTCCCGGCCACCATCTGGCTGTACACATAGGGTTCTGTCCTGTGTATCTCGCTCTTGTCCTCCAGGAACCTGGGACAGGTCTTTTTGTATATCTCAAAAGCCCTGCTGCCCCTGCCGATCACCGTCTCGGCGATCGACACCCAGGGATTGACGTGGCAGAATATGCCCGCATTCTCCTTGTAGCCCGGAGGATATGAAGATATCTCCCCGAGTTCGAGATGGTATCTGGTATAGGGGGGCTGAAGCAGCATGATCCCGTATTCGGTATCCAGACGTTCCTTCACGCTGTCCAGAGCCTTCCGGGCCAGACCTTCCCTCACGCCTATCCCGGCAAGGGAGCAGAAGCCGTTCGACTCAATGTATATCTTTCCCTCTTCGCAATCCTTTGACCCCACCTTTCTGCCTTCGGCGTCGTAAGCTCTAAGGAACCACTCTCCGTCCCATCCGTTCTTCATGACGGCGTCACTCATCTTCTCGGTTTCAAACCTGGCTCTCTTCGCTTCCTCGTGATCTCCCACGGCATCGCAGATATCGGCGTACTCATTTCCGTACTTCACGAACATGCCGGCGATGAGCACGGATTCCGCCACAGGTCCCTCCGAAGGGCCGTAAGTCTGGAAGGACTCCCCGGGATGAGCGGAGAAACAGTTCAGGTTCAGGCAATCGTTCCAGTCAGCCCTCCCTATCAATGGCAGACCGTGAGGACCGAGGTGATTGACGGTGAAATCAAAAGACCTCTTGAGATGCTCCATGAGGGGCACCGCTTTATCCATATCACAATCGAAGGGAACCGTTTCCTTCAGTATGGACATATCCCCGGTCTCCCTGAGATATGCGCTGGCACCGGCGATGAGCCACAGGGGATCGTCATTAAAGCCGCTGCCGATATCCGAATTTCCCTGCTTTGTCAGGGGCTGGTACTGGTGATAAGCGGATCCGTCCTCAAACTGGGTGGAGGCTATGTCGATAAGTCTCTCCCTTGCTTTGGCGGGGATCAGATGGACGAAGCCCAGCAGATCCTGGCAGGAATCCCTGAAGCCCATCCCTCTTCCGATGCCCGACTCGTAATAAGAGGCGCTGCGGGACATGTTGAAGGTCACCATGCACTGATACTGGTTCCAGATGTTCACCATGCTGCTTACGTTTTCATCCCTGCAGTCCACGGAATATCTTTCCAGCAGTTCTTCCCAGTATCTTCTGAGGTCATTGAAAGCCACGTCCACCTGACCGTCGGTGCTGTACTTTGACACCAGATTCCTTGCGCCTCTCTTATTTATGACCCCGGGTGCTTCCCACTTGTTTTCCTCGGGATTTTCACAGTATCCCAGAACGTAGATCAGATCTATGGACTCATCCGGCAGAAGCCTCACATCCACCTGATGCGCCCCGATGGGGGACCAGCCGCTGGCTTTGGAATTTGTGCAGCCGTTCCCGAACACGGCATCCGGTCTGTCCGGGCCGTTATAGGGGCCAAGGAAGGCGTCCCTGCTGGTATCGAAGGCAGTCATGGGGGTATTCACGGAAAAGAAGGCGTAATGATTTCTCCTTTCCCTGTATTCCGTCTTGTGATAAATGACGGAGTCCTCCACCTCCACTTCCCCGGTGGACAGGTTCCTCTGGAAATTCTTCATATCGTCATCCGCATTCCAGAGACAGAATTCCACATATGAAAACACCTTCAGTTCCTTTACCACACCGGAGTCGTTCCTGATGGACAGCCTGTTTACCTCGCAGTTATCCCCCAGAGGGACAAAGCTGAGAACCTTGGCGTTGACTTTGTTCTTCGTGCCGTTAAAGGTGCCGTACCCTAGACCGAACCTGCAGATATACTCGTCAAGATCCGTCTTAACGGGCTGCCATCCGGGATTCCACACCACATCCTCGTCCTTGATATAAAAGTAACAGCCGTTATTGTCTGAAGGGATGTTGTTGTAGCGATACCGGGTCAGACGAAGGAGCTTTGCATCCCTGTAGAATGAATACCCACCGCAGGTGTTTGATTTCAGAGAGAAGAAATCCTCCGTGCCCAGATAGTTGATCCAGGGAAGCGGCGTTTTGGGATTGCGGATCACATATTCCATCCTCTTGTCATCGAAATATCCGTATTTCATAGTACAGGCCTTTCTGCCAGATATGGCTGTCTTTCCTTAATCGTTTAAGTGACATAGCACGTTTTTTTACCGCAGGAAACATTATAATTGGGAATGTAAATGAAATCAAGCATAAATTTTATCATTTGATTATTCTGAAAAAGTGAGATATAATCAATGTCGAAAACGATTAAGGAGGACCGCCCTATGGTCTCGATGAAAGAAATAGCCGAGCACTGCGGCGTGTCGGTGGCAACAGTCAGCAAAGCCCTTGGGGACAGAACGGACATAAGCGCCGAGCGCAAGGAACAGATAAGAAAAGCCGCCCGGGAAATGGGATATCTGCCCAACGCCGCGGCAAGGTCCCTTAAAACCCACAGATCCTACAACATAGGAGTCCTCTTTGTGGAGGAAGCCCACAGCGGTCTCACCCACGATTATTATTCATTTATCCTGGAAAGCTTTAAGGAGACGGTGGAGGAACAGGGCTACGATCTGACCTTTATCAACGCTCACAATAAGAGCGACAGCGCCATGTCCTACATCGAGCACTGCAGATACAGGGGTTTCGACGGCATATTTGCAGCCTGCGTGAATTTCTACGATCCCCGGGTGATAGAACTGGTGAAGAGCGAGATCCCCATCGTGACCGTGGATCACGTCTTCGACAACAAGACCTCGGTGCTTTCCGACAATGCCGGAGGCATGAGGGAGCTTTTTAAATATGTCTATTCCATGGGGCACAGGAAGATAGCCTACATTCACGGACACGATTCCGCCGTCACCAACAAAAGGCTCACGTCCTTCTACATGACCGCCGAGGAACTGGGGCTTGAGATCCCGGATGCCTACGTAAAAGAGGCTGCCTACAGGGATTCGAATACCACGGGGATCGAAATGCTCGAACTCATGAGGATGCCGGAGGATCTGAGGCCCACCTGCGTGCTGTGCCCGGACGATTACGCAGCCTTCGGCGCCGTCAGCGCCGCCAGAAACGCGGGACTGTCGATACCGGGCGACGTATCCATAGCCGGATACGACGGAATAGTCGCGGCAAGCCGGTTCGACCCGCCCCTCACTACCATCTCTCAGGACACGCGCTCAATAGGACAGAAAAGCGGGGAAAGCCTGATCAGGCTGATAGAAGCACCGAAGACTACCCCGGCGCAGCAGATCGTCATCGAGGGAAGCCTGGTCAAAGGTAAGACCGTGGGACAGGCCTCTCACTGATCGAATTCCAGGAGCCTGCGGGCCTGATCCGCCAGCCTAACCGGATCCAGCAGAGACTCCAGTTCCCCGTTCATCACATCATCTATGCGGTAGACCGTAAGGTGGATCCTGTGGTCCGTGACCCTTCCCTGAGGGAAATTATAGGTCCTGATCTTCTCGGATCTGTCCCCCGAGCCCACCTGGCTCTTCCTGTCGGCGGACTCCCTGTCCCTGGCTTTCTGGGTTTCAAGAGCATACAGTTTTGTCCTGAGGAGGGCAAAAGCCTTTTCCTTGTTCTGTATCTGTGATTTCTCCGTCTGGCTGTAAATGACTATCCCCGTGGGATAATGAGTAAGTCTGACCGCGGAATCAGTGGTGTTCACGCACTGACCGCCGTTCCCGGAGGCCCGCATCACATCGATCCGGATATCCTTTTCGTCTATCGTCACGTCCACCGGCTCTGCCTCAGGCATCACCGCCACCGTGGCGGCGGAGGTGTGGATCCTCCCCTGGGACTCGGTTTCCGGCACTCTCTGAACCCTGTGGACGCCGCTTTCATACTTAAGAACGGAATAGGCGCCCTTCCCTTTAATAAGAAAACTGACGTTTTTTATTCCGCCGACTCCCGTGTCCTCCAGCTCCGTGAGCTCGCTGCTCCAGCCCTTCCGCTCTATATAGCGGGAATACATCCTGTAGAGATCGGAGGCAAAGAGAGCGGCCTCCTCCCCGCCGGTGCCCGCCCTTATTTCCATCACCACATTCCGGTCATCGTTGGGATCCGATGGGAGAAGCAGTATCTTTATCTTTTGTTCAAGATCCAGAAGCCTTTCTGAAGAGGATTCCATCTCTTCCTTCGCCAGCCCTTTAAGCTCGGGGTCGGATTCGGTCTCAAGGATCTCTCTGGCTTCGGAAGCGGATCTTTCCGTTTCCAGATACTGCCTGTAGAGCTCAGTCACCTCGGAAATGGAGCTTCTCTCCTTCATGAGGGAAGAAAGCCTCGACGGATCCGAGGCAGCAGCAGGCTCCGCCAGTTCCCTCTCCAGGTCTTCCAGCTTGTGTCCGATATCCTCCAGACGTTTCCTTATGATCTCGTTCAGCATCACAAAGCCTTTTTCCGGGCGCAGATCACCCTGTCGTTGCCTGAATAATCCTTTGTCACGGACACATCAATGTAACCGTTTTCTTCAAGGAGTTGTTTCACCTGTTCGGCCTGATCGTATCCGATCTCAAGGAAGATCATCCCACCGGGCTTGAGATGATCCAGGGCGCCGGGAATGATCCTCCGGTACATATCAAGCCCGTCCTCGCCGCCGTCAAGAGCGGCTTCGGGCTCGTAATCCCTGACTTCCGGCATCAGGCCGGGTATCTCGCTGCTTCTGATATACGGCGGATTTGCGGTGATCATCTCGAAAAGATCCTCTCCGGTCTCCTCCCCCAGCGCGTCAAACAGGTCGCCTGTGACCCAGACCACCCTTCCTTCACTGATCAGGTCGTCGGAATTATCTTTTGCAAGAGCGATGGCTTCTTCCGAAATATCCACCCCGACTCCAGTGGTATCGTTGGAATACCTGAGGAGGGATGTGAGGATACACCCCGTTCCGGTACAGAGGTCCAGGATCCTCACGCCGCTGCCCGTATTCTTCATGGCCTCTTCCACCAGGATCTCCGTGTCGAACCTGGGGATCAGCACCCCCGACCTGACGATGAAATCAAAGCCCATGAAGGGAGCTTCCTCGGTGATCAGCTGCAGAGGCTCTCTGGTGGCCCTGCGCCCGATCATCTCCCGGAACAGCTTCCTGTTCCTTTCGGATACGCCACTGTCTCCGGAATCCAGCAGATCCTCCCTGGACATCCCGGTAATGAACTTGAAAAGGATGAAGGCGTCGTTTTCGGGGTCCGGCACGCCGGCTTTTCTCAGTATCTCTTCAGCCTCCCTGAGGATCCCGCCGTTTTCTTCGGGGGATTCCTCCTCCCGGATCCCGTAAGCCGCCGGGACTTCACTCTCTGTCTCGTGAACGGTCCCGGAAAGGTCATCATTTTCCTCCGTTCCGTCGTACTCAGGGAATGATCCGTTATTATTAATATCATCTGTTATTGAACTTTCAGTATCTTTTGATTCCTCCGTATCCCCGCTTCCAGAGTGGGAAGCCTGCTTCCTGTCTCCGAAATTCTCTTGCAGGAATTCTCTCCAGTCTATGACCGCCTCCACCGAAGCTATGCCCGCTCTGATCATCTCGTCATCAGGCTCCCTGACCGTGAGTTTCTGAAGGAGGAGCCCCGGAGCGGACAGAACGGCGGTGAATATATTCTCAGATCTTGAGGACAGCTTTATGATCTCGTAGGATATTCCCGCGATCACGGGGATAAGCAGGAGCCTCAGCACTATCCTCAGGACGTAATCCTCCACCCTTATGAAGAAAAATACCACCACGCTCACCAGCATCACCAGGATAAGGAAGCTGGTGCCGCACCTTCTGTGGGCTTTGGGACAGGCTCTCACATTTTCCACGGTGAGTTCCTTTCCCGTTTCCAGACAGTTGATGCATTTGTGCTCCGCGCCGTGATATCCGAAGGTGCGCCTTATATCCTCCACCATGGAGATGGCCAGGATATAGACCACGAAGATCACCACTCTCAAAACGCCTTCGATGATGGCAAGCATTGATTCATTCAGGATATATTCCTTCAGGAAGGAAACTATCAGGAAGGGCAGGATGATGAAAAGGAATACTCCGATCCCGAGGGCCAGAACGGTCACTATGGCGCTCATGGCCTGCTCTCCGGCTTCCTTACGGGCCTTTTCGGCTTCGGGATCCCGCTCCTTACGGGCCTTTTTGGCTTTGGGATCACCTTCCTTACGGTCTAAAGAGGCTTTGCGTTTTCCCCGTTCCTTACGGCCTGCAGGGGATTTTCCCTTTTCCTCCGGCTGAGGTTCTGCCGGGCGGGGTTCGAATTCTTCAAGTATCTCCAGGCCTTCGGGCAGTTCTTCCTCCTCAGCGGGCTTCACGTCTGAAGCAACGCTGTCTTTCGCTTCGGATCCTTCGGGGGCAGTCCCGCTCTCTTCCGCTCCGGATCCTTCAGGGGCGGTCCCACCCTCTTCCTCTCCGGATCCTTCGGGGGCGGTCACGCTCTCTTCCGCTCCGGATCCTTCGGGGGCGGTCACGCTCTCTTCCGCTTCGGATCCTTCGGGGGCGGTCCCGCTCTCTTCCGCTCCGGATCCTTCGAGGCCAGTCACGCTCTCTTCCGCTCCGGAGGCCGATCCCGCATCCTCTTCAGGAGCCGCTTCCGCCGTATCCGCTGAAAGCTCCCCTTCTCCGGGTACCATGTCTCCCCCGGGAGCTTCACCCTCGCCGGCGTACAGATCCACTGCGATATTCATGGCCTTCATCCCCATCACAATGGAATCGATAAAGGCCAGAACGCCCCTGATCACCGGAATCCGGGCAAGACTGCTCTTTTTGTCCTCCGGTTCCGCGGCGTAAGAATTTACCGTAATGCTCCCGTCCTCAAGGCGCACGGCCACGGCCGAGCGTCCGGTCCTCGCATTTCTCATCATCACACCCTCGAGGACCGCCTGTCCTCCAAGATGCGAATACACTCTTTCTTTATCTATCTTCGACATATCGCTCCGTTATGGTAAAGCAAAGGAGTCCGGGGATAACTCCGGACTCCTCTGAAAGCCAGACATATAAAACTATGCGTTGCTCTTGATCCCGTATCTCTTGTTGAATCTGTCGACACGGCCCTTGGCCTGAACAGCCTTCTGCTGTCCGGTATAGAAAGGATGGCAGTTGGAACAGATCTCAACGTGGATCTCAGGCTTTGTGGAACCTACGGTAAACGTATTCCCACAGTTGCACACCACCTGTGCCTGGTAGTATTTAGGATGAATATCTTCTCTCATTTCAAACTCCTTCACTGTGCCGTCAATCGTATCCGCCCTCTTTCGGGCAGCCACGACATAATATCACAGGCTGAAAGCATTTGCAAGAGGGAACGCGATTTTTCTCCGGTGCCGTTTGAAAGCCGGCCGAACCGGCCTTCAGGCATCAATACATATCCGCTCCGCCGCCTGCAGGCATAGGAGGCTGGGGCTCCTTGATATCCGCAACCACCGCTTCCGTGGTGAGGAATGTGGAAGCGACGGAGGTGGCGTTCTGAAGAGCGCTCCTGGTGACCTTTGCGGGATCCAGTATTCCGTCCTTGATCATATCCACATACTCGCCGGTAAGGGCGTTGTATCCTATGCCGGACTTTGACTCTTTTACCTTGTTTACGACCACAGCGCCTTCGATGCCGGCGTTTTCGGCTATCTTGAAGAGCGGTGCCTCAAGAGCCTTGAGAACAATGTTTGCTCCGGTCTTCTCGTCGCCTTCAAGCTTTGATGCATACTTTTCCACTTCCTTTGCAGCGTGGATATAGGCCGATCCGCCGCCGAAGATGATGCCTTCCTCGGCCGCCGCGCGGGTTGCGGCAAGAGCGTCCTCCATGCGGAGTTTCGCTTCCTTCATCTCTGTCTCGGTAGCTGCGCCCACACGTATGACGCCTACGCCGCCCGACAGCTTCGCAAGCCTTTCCTGAAGCTTCTCGCGGTCGAAGTCCGATTTGGTCTCATCGATCTGGCTCTTGATCTGGGCCACGCGGTCCGAAAGAGCCTTCTTGTCGCCCTCACCGTCCACGATGATGGTATTTTCCTTCTGAACCTTGACGCTCTTCGCTCTTCCGAGCTGATCGATGGTGGCTTCCTTGAGCTCTAGACCGAGATCAGAGGAAATGACCTGTCCGCCGGTGAGGATGGCGATATCCTGAAGCATTTCCTTTCTCCTGTCGCCGTAACCGGGAGCCTTCACTGCCACAACATTGAAGGTGCCCCTGAGCTTGTTCACGATAAGGGTGGTGAGAGCCTCGCCCTCCACGTCCTCGGCGATTATGAGGAGACGGGCGCCCTGCTGCACGACCTGCTCGAGAAGAGGCAGGATCTCCTGAACATTGCTGATCTTCTTGTCCGTGATGAGAATGTAGGGCTCTTCAAGGTTGGCTTCCATCTTTTCCATATCGGTGCACATGTATGCGCTGATATAACCGCGGTCGAACTGCATGCCTTCCACCAGATCCAGTTCCGTCTTCATGGTCTTGGACTCTTCAACCGTGATGACTCCGTCCTTGCCCACCTTCTCGATGGCGTCTGCCACCATCTCACCGACTTCGTCGCTTGAAGCGGAGATGGCTGCTACTCTGGACATGTGATTCTTTCCCGAAACGGGCTGGCTCATCTTTTCTATAGCTGAGACCGCCTCATCGGTGGCGCCCTTCATTCCCTTGCGCATGATCATGGGATTTGCGCCTGCTGCCAGGTTCTTGACTCCCTCGTCGATCATCGCCTGAGCGAGGACAGTAGCGGTGGTGGTGCCGTCGCCCGCCACATCATTTGTCTTGGTGGCCACTTCCTTCACCAGCTGAGCGCCCATATTTTCGAAGGGATCCTTGAGTTCGATCTCCTTTGCGATAGTCACGCCGTCATTTGTGATAAGGGGAGCGCCGTAGCTCTTGTCGAGGACCACGTTCCTGCCCTTGGGGCCAAGCGTCACTCCTACGGTATTTGCCAGCTGATTTACTCCCGATACGATGGCTGTTCTTGCATCAGCCCCGAATTTGATTTCTTTTGCCATGATCCGTAACCTCCTTTACTCGAGCACCGCGAGAATGTCACTCTGCTTGACTATGGTGAACTTCTCTTCGTCGATCTCGACCTCTGTCCCTGAATATTTGGAATAAATGACCTTCTGGCCCTTCTTCACGCACATCTTGATCTCATTGCCATCGATCATTCCGCCGGGGCCCACTTCCACTACTTCTGCCTGCTGGGGCAGTTCCTTTTCCTTTCCGGGTATCACGATGCCGGATTTTGTGGTTTCTTCGGCTTCAAGCTTCTTAAGGACTACTCTGTCTGCCAATGGAACTAATTTCATGATTGATTGCCTCCTTTGTCTTTATCTTGTTAGCACTCAACTGTTTTGAGTGCTAACCAACAGCACTTATGGTATCACAGCATTTCATATTTGCAAACAGAAATATCGAGGAATTTTTGCATCATACTATATATATCTCCGATTTCCTCAACTTTTCTCCATTTTGCTTGTTTTTTTGTTCTTGTGATCTGCATCCGACAGAGGGAACTCTCTTAAGCGGACAGGCCGTATCCTCTTCCTCCGGATCTCATACAGGGGATGCTTTCCCGTCTTCCGGCTATGAGTTCCGCACCGTCACCCCGTCCTCTGCCTGCGGGCTTCATATAAAGTGCCTCGCACCGTCATCCTGTCCTCCGGATCTCATACATGGATACTTTCCCGTCTTCCGGCTATGGGCTCCGCACCGTCACCCCGTCCTCTGCCTGCGGGCTTCATATAATAAGATAGAAGCCGACACACCGGCATTGAGACTCTCAAGCTCTCCTCCCATGGGGATCGATATGAGATCATCCGATATTTTTTTCGCTTCCTCTGACATCCCCGAGCTTTCATTTCCTATAATAAAAGCCGTCCCTCCACCGTAATCGCATCTGCTGTAGACCGATCTGCCCTCCGGGGATGTTCCGAAGACCCTGACGCCGGCTTTTTTCAAACGGATGATATCTTTCATGACATCCCGGGAGTACAAAAAGGGAACGCGGAAAACGGAGCCCATGGTGGATCTCACCGCCTTGGGCCCGAACAGGTCAACGCAGTCCCCGGTCATGATAACACCCGTTGCCCCTGCCCCTTCCGAGGACCTCATTATGGTGCCCAGATTTCCGGGATCCTGCAGCCTCTCCAGCACCACCAGGAGGGGAACATCCCCGATCAGATCATCCAGGGAATACTCCGGTTTTTTCATTACGCACATTATCCCCTGGGGGGTGACGGTGCCACTCATTTTGGCCATGACTTTATCAGTCACTTCTTCAAATCCCGTACTTTCCAGCTTTTCAAGAAGATCATTTCTGTTATCATTTGAAAGATCCCGCAAAAATGCCCCGGTCAAATAGACTTCGACAGTCATATTCTCCGGAGCATCTTTAAAGAGTTTTTTACCCTCAGTTATGAAAAGGTTTTCCTCGTCCCTCACCCGCTTTTTATCCCTGAGTGAGATAACGTGTTTGATTTTATCATTGGACAGACTGGTGATCATCAATGATTCTGTTTTTTCGGAAATTCGTAATAATTCAGTTTCTTCGATACTTCAAAATAATACTCGGAAATGCTCTTTTTCCTCCCCAGGGCCTCCTCTATGTCCAGATCCGTGATCCTGCCGTCCACCATGCTCACCACTCTGTTGGTGGCGCCCCCGCAGAGGATATCGGAGGCATATGCCCCCATGACGGAGCCGTAGAACCGGTCCTTGCAGGTAGGAGATCCGCCTCTCTGCATATATCCGAGAATAGTGGCCCTGGTCTCCACTCCGGTGGCCGCCTCTATCCTCCTGGCCATGGATGTGGAGTGTCCGATCCCTTCGGCGTTTATTATTATGTGATGCTTTTTGCCCCGCTTCCGGTTGTTGATGATATTGTTGATCAGAGTCTGTTCGTGGAAATCGTACTTCTCGGGGATCAGGATATCCTCGGCGCCGCTGGCGATGCCGCACCACAGAGCGATATAGCCGGCATTTCTCCCCATGACCTCGATGATGGAACATCTCTCGTGGGATGAAGACGTGTCCCTGACCCTGTCTATGGCCTGCATGGCCGTGTTGACAGCGGTGTCAAAGCCTATGGTGTATTCGGTTCCCGATATATCCAGATCAATGGTGCCGGGGATCCCGATGGTATTTACTCCGTGGTGGGAAAGAGCCTGGGCTCCCCTGTATGAACCGTCCCCTCCTATCACGATGACCCCGTCCATCCCGTGCTTTGCGCATATCCGGGCAGCCTTTTCCTGAACTTCGGGGTTCTTAAATTCGGTGCACCTTGCGGTCCCCAGTATGGTCCCTCCCATCTGTATGATATCGGACACGCTCCCCACATCCATATCGAAGATCTCCTCGTTGAGGAGTCCCAGATAGCCTTTCTTGATGCCCTTCACCGCAACGCCGTTACTGAGGGCCTTCCTGACCACTGCGCGGATCGCAGCGTTCATTCCCGGCGCATCGCCGCCGCTTGTGAGCACTCCTATGGTTTTGATCTTTTTCGACATAACTCATCCGTCCTTCCGTATTATGGATCGAAACCCGATCCAACCGCCTGCCGTCCTAAGGGATCACCGTACCTGCCGGTATGCAGGGCTTTGATGACGACCACAGCCGGCCGCGGGACCAACGGCATTATGATAACACAATGCGCCGGTGAAAACAAACCCGTGTTTGGCCACTCAATACTATATGACACCTGTGATTTACCGTGGCTATTTACAGCCCAAATGCCTTTATGACATTCTCCTCCTGTAATACGTGGCGATTCAAGTCTGCCGTCGGCGAATGATAGGACTAAAACGCCATTTTCGGGTTTGGGACCTCTCCCGGCAGCTCCCGAAATCGCAAAATTTAGGATAATTTGATCATTTTCCTCGATCTTATCCTACATTTTCGGGTTTGGGACCTCTCCCGGCAGCTCCCGAAATCGCATAATTTAGGATAATTTAACCTTTTTCCTCGATCTTATCCTACATTTTCGGGTTTGGGACCTCTCCCGGCAGCTCCCGAAATCGCAAAATATAGGATAATCTACAAATCCTGCGGGAACCGGGCGCTTTCGACTTCACTCGAATATATGTTTGCTTTTGGGGGCCGGCAGGTATATAATGATATTGAATTTAGCGGCAGAGGCCGGAAGGGATCATATCAGTGACAGGAGCGTATCATGAGTTTCGTACACCTTCACGTCCATACGCAGTACAGCCTGCTGGACGGTTCAAACAAGATAACGGAATACGTAAAGAGAGTCAAAGAGCTCGGCATGACCGCCGCAGCCATCACCGATCACGGCGCGATGTACGGAGTCATCGACTTCTACAAGGAATGTCTGAAAAACGACGTCCGTCCTCTTATAGGCTGTGAGGTCTATGTGGCTCCCGGCTCGCGTTTCGACAGATCAAAAGGAGAAAGCGTCTCCCGCTATGATCATCTGGTGCTCATAGCGGAGAATAACACCGGTTACGAAAACCTCATGAAGCTTGTCAGCAAAGGTTTTACCGAGGGTTTGTGGTATAAACCCCGTGTGGACAAGGAACTCCTCACGGAATACCACGAAGGGCTCATCGCCCTCTCCGCCTGCCTTGCAGGGGAGATCCCCTCTCTCATCCTCAAAGGGGAAAATGACAAAGCAAAGGAGACGGCCCTGTACTACGCCGGGCTCTTCGGCCGGGACAACTTCTTCCTCGAGCTTCAGGACCATGGCATGGCGGAACAGAAGATGGTCAATCCGGTGCTGGTCTCCATCGCAAGGGAGACGGGGATCGGTCTTGTATGCACAAATGACGTACACTATACCTATGCGGAGGACGCGGAAGCCCACGACATCCTGCTGTGCATCCAGACGGGGAAGCTGGTCTCGGACACCGACCGCATGCAGTACAAGGGAGGACAGTTCTATCTGAAGAGCGAGGAAGAGATGGCCGCCCTTTTCCCTTACGCTCCGGACGCTCTGGAAAACACCGCCAGGATCGCCGAAAGATGCAATGTGGAGATACGCTTCCACGAGACAAAGCTGCCTCATTTCGACGTACCTGAAGGATACGACTCCTGGGGCTATCTGAACAGGTTATGCAGCGAGGGCTTCGCCGTGAGATATCCGGATGACGACGGCACCCTTTTCAGCCGGCTCTCCTATGAACTGTCCGTGATACGGACCATGGGTTTTGTGGATTATTTCCTCATAGTCTGGGACTACATAAAATACGCAAGGAGCGTGGGCATCGCCGTGGGGCCGGGCCGTGGTTCCGCAGCAGGTTCTCTCGTATCCTACTGTCTCGGGATCACAAATATAGACCCGGTACGTTTCGGGCTCCTCTTCGAACGCTTTCTGAATCCGGAGAGAGTGTCCATGCCCGATATCGATGTGGACTTCGCCTTTGAACGCAGGCAGGAGGTCATAGATTACGTTGCCCGTAAATACGGCAGGGAAAAGGTTGTGCAGATAGTCACCTTCGGAACCCTTCTGGCCAAAGGCGTCATACGGGATGTGGGACGGGCCATGGACATGAACTACAATTTCGTTTCATCTATTGCCAAGATGATCCCCAATGAGCTGAACATATCCCTGGAGAGGGCGCTCTCCGTGAACCCCGAACTGAGATCGCTCTATGACAGCGATCTGCAGGTACATCACCTCATAGACATGTGCATGAGGCTTGAAGGACTTCCCAGACATACCTCCATCCACGCCGCCGGAGTGCTGATCTGCCCGGAGGAGGCAGACAGATATGTGCCTCTCTCCACAGGCTCGGACGGTGAAGTGACCACCCAGTATACCATGACCACGCTGGAGGAGCTGGGGCTTCTGAAGATGGATTTTCTGGGGCTGAGGACCCTGACTGTCATACAGCAGGCCGTAGCCATGGCTGAGGAAAGCTTCAGACAGAGCAAAAGCTCCGGTGACGGAAATAACGGAAAAACCTTCCCCGGCATCGACGCCGAAGGAAGACTTGACATAGACCACATAGACTTTGAAGACCCGGAAGTGTACAGATCCCTCTGGACCGGAAGGACCGAAGGGGTGTTCCAGCTCGAATCGGCGGGCATGATGTCTTTCATGAAGCAGATGAAGCCTGAAAGCCTTGAGGATCTCACGGCGGGCATCTCTCTCTACAGGCCCGGCCCCATGGATTTCATACCCAGATACCTGGAATGCAGGGCCCATCCCGAGAGCGTCCGGTACTCCTGTCCCGAGCTGGAGCCTATACTGAAGAACACCTTCGGCTGCATCGTGTATCAGGAACAGGTTATGCAGATCTTCAGAACTCTTGCGGGCTATTCCATGGGACAGGCAGATAATATCCGCCGGGCCATGAGTAAAAAGAAGCCGAAGGTGATCAATGAAGAACGCGTGATATTTATTAACGGTTCCTCCGAAAAGGGCATCGCCGGATGCGTCGGAAAGGGAATAGACCCAAATGTGGCGGACGACCTGTACGATTCCATGGTGGATTTTGCCAAATACGCCTTCAACAAATCCCATGCAGCCTGCTACGCCGTAGTGGCTTACCAGACAGCCTGGCTCAAATATTATTACCCCGTGGAGTTCATGGCTGCCCTCATGTCCTCATTTATCGACAATCCGGGAAAGACCGCTTATTACATCCTGGTGTGCAGGAATCTGAAGATCCCCCTGCTCCCTCCCGACATAAACAGCTCCGGAGCGCTTTTCACCGTTTCGGAGGGCGCCATCAGATACGGCCTCAGCGCCATCAAGGGAGTGGGGACTCCCGCCGTCACCGCCATAGAAAAGGAGCGCAGGGAAAGGGGCGATTTCAGAAGCCTTCAGGATTTCATAGACCGTATGGCGGATCTGAAGGACCACGAGATAAACCGGCGGGCCATCGAGAGCTTTGTAAAGGCGGGGGCTTTTGATTCATTCGGCTATACCAGGAAGCAGTGCATGGAGGTCTTTCCGCTTATGATGGACAAGGCTTCCAGGGACAGAAAGTCGGGCATCGCCGGGCAGATGACCCTTTTCGACATAATGCCGGAAGAACAAAAACAGGTGTTTTCTATTAAAATGCCCGATGTGGGGGAATACTCCGCTCAGGAAAAGCTGGCCTTCGAAAAGGAAGTGATGGGAGTCTACGTAAGCGGACACCCTCTTGAGGACGACGCGGATCTCCTGAAAAAATACCAGACCGCAAAGACCACGGATTTTGCATATATGGAGGATGCAGGATGCGCCCTGGTCCCGGACGGGGGCACCGTCACCGTGGGCGGTATGATCGTTGAAAAAAAGATCAAGTACACAAAGAAAAATGAGATCATGGCCGTGCTGTCCCTGGAAGATCTCTACGGCAATATGGAGGTCATCGTTTTCCCCAGGGATTATGAAAGGGTCAGGGACAAGCTTGAAGAGGAGGCAAAGGTCCTGATCACGGGACGTGTATCGGGAGAAGCGGACCGGGATTCAAAACTGATACTCACGGAAATAAAGACCTTTGATGAGCTTCCGAGGAAGCTGTGGATCCAGACCGAAAAAGAAGCGGATATACCCAATATCATGATCTACCTTGAATCCCTGCAGGGCATAGCCGGAGGAAGGAACAGCGTCTGTCTTTACGCAAGAGATACGAAGAAGATACAGAAGCTTCCCCGGGAATATGACGTCGCCATCTCAAACGGGCTTTTGGACAGGCTCAGGACCCGGTACGGCGCGGATAATGTAAAAGTGACCTGAGAACGAAGCGGGCGGGGATGACCCCGCCCGCCTGAAATCTTTTTCTTTGACCGAAGACCTCCTGCAGATCAGAGGTACTTCTTCAATACATCCACCTTGTCCGTCTTTTCCCAGGGAAGATCCACATCGGTCCTTCCGAAGTGACCGTAGGCGGAAGTCTGCTTGTAGATGGGGCGCCTGAGATCCAGCATCTTTATGATGCCTGCAGGCCTCAGGTCGAAATTCTCCCTGACTATCTCCACCAGCTTTTCATCGGATACCTTTCCGGTGCCGTTGGTGTCCACATTGATGGAGGTGGGCTGAGCCACGCCGATGGCGTAGGAGAGCTGTATCTCGCACTTGTCCGCAAGACCTGCGGCGACTATGTTCTTCGCCACATACCTGGCGGCATAACAGGCGGAACGGTCCACCTTCGTGCAGTCCTTGCCGGAGAAGGCCCCGCCGCCGTGCCTGGCGTATCCGCCATAGGTGTCGACTATTATCTTTCTCCCGGTGAGACCCGCATCGCCGTGAGGTCCGCCGATGACGAAACGGCCCGTGGGATTGATGAAGATCTTCGTGTTGGCGTCGATCATGTCGGCGGACACCACGGGATCTATCACATATTCCCTTATATCCTTATGGATCTGTTCCTGGGTGACGTCCTCGTCGTGCTGGGTGGAGATGACTATGGCTTCAAGCCTGACAGGCTTGCCGTTCTCGTCATACTCTACCGAAACCTGGCTCTTGCCGTCGGGACGGAGATATTTGAGGGTTCCGTCCTTTCTCACATCCGTGAGCCTCTTTGCCAGCTTGTGGGCAAGATCGATGGGATAAGGCATGTATTCGGGGGTCTCATTTGTGGCGTAACCGAACATCATTCCCTGGTCTCCGGCTCCGATGGCCTCGATCTCCTCCTCGGTCATCCTGTTTTCCTTTGCCTCCAGAGCCTTGTCCACGCCCATGGCTATGTCTGCGGACTGTTCGTCGATCGCCGTGAACACCGCGCAGGTGTTGGCGTCGAATCCGTATTCCGACCTGTCATAGCCGATCTCACGGACAGTGTCCCTGACCACCTTCTGGATATCCACGTATGAATTCGTGGTGATCTCACCCGTCACCACCACAAATCCGGTGCAGCACATGGTCTCGCACGCGACCCTGCTCATGGGATCCTGGCTCATGCAGGCGTCCAGGATAGCATCAGAGATGGCATCGCATACTTTGTCGGGGTGTCCTTCCGTCACAGATTCCGAAGTAAAGATCCTTTTTTCCATTTTGACTCCTTTCCTGTTTTGAAAACCGGTCAGTCTTCAAAAAAAAGATCCGCTTTTGTGATAAGCGGATCCGACTAATGGACGATCGAAATCCTCTTATTGCTCGATTGCTCGCTCAGGTTGGCACCTTCCTTACGGGGTTGCCGTGGCTTCATAGATCCTATGTATCTCCACCACTCTGAATAAGAGAATCACCGAAGCGTGACGATCACGGTTCTTCGGCAGACAATATGGAATTTTCTCATCCCTGCTACATTCGAGCCGGGGAAGCCCCCTGCTCAACGACAACGCTGCTGTCCGTCCGGGGGCTCAGCCTCCCGGGTCCTGCAGCCGCCCGAGCCTCACTTGAGAATAAATCCGCGGATGAGACCCCGACCCGTTGTCAAACTATGCACATGATACACTATGAAAATATATACGTCAACAATATTTTGTGGTTGACATGAGAGCCTCCGCCACACATATGTCTTCAGGCTCGGTGATCTTCATATTCCAGAAGGAGGATCTGACTATCCTTACCCCGGAATCGGAGAAAAGACTCACAAGAGAAACATCATCTGTTATTTCATCAATGGCGGAGCCCTCCGCATCCGCCTTTTTAAGCGCTTCCCTGTACTTCCGGAAGCATGACATTATCAGATCGACCCGGAAGGTCTGGGGGGTCTGGGCGATCCACAGGGAAGATCTGTCGGGAGATGAGAGCACATACTCACCGTCGGAGGACACCTTCACGGTATCACGCACCGGAGCTGCGGCAAGAGCGGCTCCGCTTTCCTTTGCCGCCTGAAGGGTCCCCTCTATCAGATCCTCGTTCAAAAAGATCCTGGCGGAATCCTGGATAAATACATAATCTATGTTTTTCAGGCTGCAAAGCCCGTTAAATACGGAATCAACACGTTTTTGACCGCCGTGGACAATGGAGGTCACCTTTGAAAATTGATAGTTTCCGATTATATTTTTACAGGTCTCCTCCTCACCCTTTGCGGTGACGATCGTTATCTCATCCGTCACCGGGGAATCCTGAAACGCCTTCAGTGTATAATAAAGGACCGGAAACCCTCCGACTTCCATAAACTGTTTGGGCACGGACGAACCCATCCTGGTCCCGCTCCCCGCCGCCAGGACTACGGCAGCCGTTCTCATATTTTCTCCCCCGGCGGTCTGCCATGAGGTTTACTCCCTCCGTTTCCGGCCTGAGCATTCCATTTTCCGTGTAAATCCGGTCCGGAAATTCCTTCCGGATGCGATTCATCTCCTTGGGAGCTTACGGATGTGAGCTTCAGCCCCGGGACCGCGTTCAGATCCAGTCCCGATCTGAACCCCTTTATAAATGAATAATATGCGGCTGCCCCTATCATGGCCGCGTTATCCGTACACAGCCCGGGAGAAGGCATATAAAAACGCACGTTTCTTTTCCTGCACTCTTCGGAGATCGCAGTTCTGAGTGCTGAATTTGAGGCCACGCCTCCGGCTATGGCAAAGCTCCTGACCCCGGTCATCTCCATCGCCTCCGCCGCCCTCACGGACAGGACGTCCACAACGGTCTTCTGGAAAGATGCCGCCACATCAGCCTTATTTACGGGTTCATTTTTCATTTCCAGAGAGTTGAGATAGTTCAGCACCGAAGACTTGATCCCGCTGAAGCTGAAATCCAGTTCCGAATCACCGACCTTCGCCCTGGGGAACCTGACAGCATCAGGGTTTCCCTCCCGGGCCGCCATGTCGATCTTGGGTCCTCCGGGATAGCCGAGTCCGAGAGACCGGGCCACCTTGTCGAAAGCCTCCCCGGCGGCATCATCCCTGGTGCGGGCGATCACATCGTACTCCCCGTAATCCTTTACCATCACCAGATGAGTGTGACCTCCGGAAACCACCAGGCAGAGAAAAGGAGGCTCAAGATCCCTGTTTTCGATATAATTTGCGCTGATATGTCCCGAAATATGATTCACTCCCACAAGAGGCTTTCCGGAGGCGTAAGCAATGGCCTTTGCCTCCGCCACTCCTACCAGGAGAGCCCCCACAAGGCCGGGTCCGTTTGTGACTGCGACGGCGTCCATGTCTTCAAAGCCGAGGGACGCGGTCTCCAGAGCCTGCTTTATCACCTGGTCGATCTTCTCGATATGCGCTCTGGAAGCTATCTCGGGAACCACTCCCCCGTAAACCGTGTGAAGGGGGATCTGGGAATAGATGATATTCGAAAGCACCTCCCTGCCGTTTCTGACAACGGCAGCGGCGGTCTCATCGCAGGAGGTCTCTATCGCCAGGATAGTCACGTCAGCCATTGGGGTCACCCGCATCAGGAGTGCTGACGGGCGGCACCACAGGCTCCACAACGACAGGTTGCACAACGGGGGGCTGCACGCCGGGCGGCTGTGTACCGGCAGACTGGGTTTCGGGCGTCTCGTCGTCATGCACCGGCTGCCATCCGTATATCTTCCAGTGTCCGTCCTGATCCTTTCTGAGCACGTACACGGATCTCGAATTCACCATCTGGGTCCCCACTCTCTCCATGTAGGTGCAGTAAAGCCGCGAGCACTCGTAGCCGTCCTTTTTGAAGTAAAACACGTCAACGCTGGCGGACACCTTAAAGGCAAAGATAGAGATATTGCCGCTGTCCTTTACCGCTATCTCGTTTCTCAGCTGGCTTTCCAGCTGCTCCTGACTGTTCACTTCCTTCAGGGCGTCGTCAAACATGTATCTCATCCTCTCTGCCAGCAGTGACAGCTCCTCAGGGGAAAGCTTTTCATTGTACAGGCACTGCTCCAGTTCGGCGAAATAGGTCACCACTGCTTTAGGGGAGGGCGGGTAATCATTCTCCATATTTTTCGAAAGAAGTCCCGCCAGAACGCTGGCCTCCGCCACCTCCTCCCGGTGTTCATCGGAACGCTGCCGGTTCGAAAGGTAGTAAAAATACCCGATGGAGATGGCAGCGATCAGAAGCCCTGCGATGATCACCCTCACAAGACCTGTTCCGCTCCTGTTTTCACTTTTCGCAGCAGCCTGCGCCATCTGAAATACTCAGTCTCCCTTAAAATTCAGGTCAATGCTCCTGCCGTCCTTCGCAGCGACAGACGCAGGAAATATCCTTCTGGCCTCATCCACAAACCTCTCCGGGTGGACGAAGGACGGGCTGTAATGGGTAAGCCACATCTCGTCGGGGCAGGCCCTTACGGCTATCTCCGCCGCCTCGGCAAAGGTCATGTGTTTCTTTTCAACGGCATCCTGTTCCATGCCCGGCTCGCCGTACATTCCCTCGCAGATAAAGAGGTCGGCCCCCCTGGCGTGCTCCTCAATGGAAGCCGTAGGTCTGGAATCCGTGGCGTAAGTGACCCTGAGTCCTTTTCTCGGAGGGCCGAGAACCATATCAGGCGTTATCTTTCTTCCGTCCTCCGTTACGATCTCATTTCCCTTCTGAAGGGGATTCCAGAATTTTATATCCAGCCCCAGAGCCTTTGCCCTCTCGACATCAAACCTGCCTATGCGGTCCACCACCATGGAGTAACCGTAACATAAGACATTGTGGTTCACCTTGAAAGCCTCAAGCCTGAACCCCGGAAAAGAAAAGGTCTCCTCGCTCCCCTCTATCTCCATGCAGTTCACGTCAAAGGGCAGAGCCGGAGCTATGACCCTGAGAGACCTGACGATGTTGGTGAGTCCCTTGGGTCCGATGATGGTGAGGGGCGTCTCCTTCTCGGCATTTTTCATGGCGAGCAGCATGCCCGGCAGCCCGCTTATGTGATCCGCATGAAAATGAGTGATGCACATGACATCTATGGGGTTGGGGCTGTATCCGTATTTTCTTAAGGGTATCTGGGTTCCCTCTCCGCAATCCACAAGTATGCTTACGCCGTTAAACCTCATGAGCAGCGACGTGAGCCACCTGTTTGGAAGAGGCATCATCCCTCCCGTTCCCAGCAGACATACTTCGAGCATTTCTCACCTTTCCGAACCGCAAGTCCCGATAAACCGGGGCGCTGCGGACACAGCACTACGCATCTTTTCCCATACGGGCCGCATAACGTTACCTAAGCCACATGACCAGGGCGTCCTCCACCGGATCCCGGTAGAACCCCGGCCGCCTTCCCTCAACGGTAAACCCGTTCTTTTCGTACACCGCTATGGCCGGCAGATTGCTCTCCCTGGTCTCCAGAGTAAACTCCCGGATCCCTTTCCGCCTGCCGTCCTCTATGAGATATTCAAGCAGCGCCGTGGCTATCCCTCTGTTCCTGTATCTGTCAAAGACCGCCACATTCGTGATATCGCCCTCTCCGCTCAGGAAAAACAGCGCGGCGCCCCCCATCAGGGTTCCGTCCTCGTCTCTTGCGGCGTAATACTCCGCAGTGTCTCCCGTGAGCATCTCCTCAAAAGCGCTTCTGGGCCAGGGATGGGCAAAGCATGCATTTTCAAGCTCAAGCACTTCCTCTATATCGGTTTCCTTAAGTATCCCGATCCGCATGGCCTCAAATACCCCCGGAGGGTATGCCCTGCTTCTCCGCTCTCTCCCGCTCGGCCTGGGACGGGCGCATGTAAAGCGGCTTATGGGCTTCACCCGGAACCACCCGGCCCTCCTTCAGGTATTGCTCTCCCAGCCTCGCAACGCTGGATGCCCTCTGGCGGTTCATCCCCGCCGGAGCCAGACGGTACGGAGTCTTTATCAACTCCCTTATCCTGTCCAGATAGGTGGGTACCCCGTCTCCCAGAAAATAAATAACACCATCTATTGAATTTAGCTTCCGGGCGAGCTCTTCGATATCCATGGGGCACTGATCCATTATTGTCCTCATGGACATGTCCTCTCCCTCTCCCTCAAAGGTATATATACCCGTATAAACCTGGTTCCTCCTGGCGTCCATAAGGGGCACCACAAGTCCGGTGCATCCCCAGAGACCTGCCGCTATGGCTTCCACCGAAGGGATCTCCGCAACAGGCTTTCCCTTCACAAGGGCCAGCCCTTTGACCGTGGACGAGCCTATCCTGAGTCCCGTAAATGAACCCGGTCCCGCGGAAACGGCGAAACAGTCGGCGTCCCCCGGATCGGTCTCCGTCATCCTGCATATCTCTTCAAGCATGGGCAGAAGCGTCTGGGAATGGGTCTTTTTGTATTGGACATTGTATTCCGCCACCAGCAGGCCGTCCCTTATTATCGCGGCTCCGGCCACAAGTCCCGATGATTCGATACCTATTGTAAGCATTCTGCTCTCACTCCCGAAATGCGGATCCTCCTGACATCGAAGTCATCGTTTGATACCCGTTCGATCCACACCCTGATGCAGTCCCGGGGAAGCAGTTCCTCCACCAGATCCGCCCACTCCACGAGAGAGACCCCGTCGCCGTAAAAGAATTCCTCGTACCCTATCTCCTCCATCTCCGACGCATCGGCTATCCTGTACGCGTCGAAGTGATAGAGGGGGAGACGGCCTCCCTCATAAGCGCAACAAATGACAAAGGTAGGAGAAGTGACCGCTTCGTCTATACCCAGGCCTTTTGCAAAGCCCTGAGCAAAAGCGGTCTTCCCTGCCCCAAGATCCCCGTAAAGAGCGTACACCTCACCGGCCGCGGCTCTGCGTCCAAGTCTGAGCCCCAGATCAAAGGTATCCCCTGCTCCGCGGGAAATGCAGGTATATTCAGCGTCCTTGCTCTCTGCACACATTTGGAATCATTATAGCATAAAAATCGTCGGAATGAAATCTCCGGATAGATCAGGGGATCAGAAAGCCTTCCCCGTCAAGATATGCGCCGCCGGAGAGTTGATTTAAGTGACCGATGATCCGGTTTTTGTCCCCATCCCCGGCCATGGAAACGGAACTGCCCTGCTGGATGCAGGGGATCAGCCTTGCGCTGACAAGAGCGCCGTCCTTTATCTCGACCCGCACCAGACAGCTGTCCAGAGTCTTCGAGTTGAAGAGAAAATTTCCCAGACTGTAAAATACCGGCGTGTTCCCGATCTTCCCCACGGCCTGCAGGATATGAGGGTGACATCCGATGATGAGACCGGCCCCCGCTTCCGCCAGCTCCGGAGCCTGCTTTTGCTGGAGCCAGTCGATGGGTTCCTCATTTTCGGTACCCCAGTGAACGCACACTATGACAAAATAGCCCTCATCCCGTTCTTCCCTTATCCTTGCCAGCAGCTTTTTGTCGTCCAGGCACCTGAACACCCCCGGTGAGGAAGATGTGGCCTCCCTGGTATCGGGGTTTGAAAGCCTCTCTATCTGTGTGGCGGACAGAAGCGATATCCTGCTGCCCCGGATCTCATATCTGGCGGATGCCCAGGCTTCGTCGGAATCCACTCCCGCTCCTATATAGGTGACGCCCTGATCGGTCAGCGCCTGAAAGGTGTCCGTAAGAGCCTCCGGGCCGTAATCGTAAGCGTGGTTATTTGCCAGGGTCACCAGATCCACGCCCATCTCCGGGAGCAAACCCGCCGACGCGGGATCAGCCCTGAAGGTGAAGGTCTTTCCCTCCGTGGGAAGCCCTCTCCGGGAATAGGGAAATTCATTATTTACCACCGAAATGTCGGAGCTTCTCAGGATCTCAAGAAGTTCGGGTGAAACGGATCCTTCGATGCCCCCTCCCCTCTGCTTTATCTTACTCATCACCGCATAGCCGGGATCGAACAGTATATCCCCGCCAAAGGTGAGGGTGACGGGCAGATCCTCTTCCATCACCGGTTCCTCAGACGTAAGGGCAGTCTCCTCAGACACGGATGCCGGCTCTTTATTTTCAATAACAGGTGGTTGGTTTTTTTGAATGTTCTCCACAAGAGGGGCGGATGCGGCTTCATCACGGCCCTGATCAGGCCTGAGCCACAGAACGCAGAGTCCCAGGGCCAGAATACACCCGAAGACTGTCAGGAATAAAACCAGATACTTCTGAAAAGGCGGGCAGATATTCCCTCTGCCCGCCTCTGACCTGTCGTCAGTATATCCTGTTCCGCTGTTTCTCAATACTTTGAATTGTTGATCCTGACGCCGGGACCCATGGTGGAAGCCACGGTCACGCTCTTCAGGTACTGGCCCTTGAGAGTGGAGGGACGGGCTTTGAGCACCGCCTCCAGAAGGGCGTTATAGTTCTCAAGCAGCTGATCCTCGGAAAATGAAACCTTTCCGATGGGAACATGGATGATATTGGCCTTATCCAGCCTGTACTCGATCTTACCGGCTTTGATATCGTTTATGGCCTTAGTGACATCGGGGGTGACGGTTCCCGCCTTGGGGTTGGGCATGAGGCCTTTAGGTCCCAGGACCTTACCGAGACGTCCCACAACACCCATCATGTCGGGAGTTGCGACCACCACATCGAAATCCAGCCATCCCTCATTCTGGATCTTGGGGATCAGCTCCTCGCCTCCAACGAAATCCGCGCCTGCCGCTGTGGCTTCGTCGATCTTGTCGCCCTTTGCAAACACCAGCACACGGACGGTCTTTCCTGTTCCGTTAGGCAGGACCACCGCTCCTCTGACCTGCTGATCGGCATGACGTCCGTCGCAGCCGGTCCTCAGATGCAGTTCCACGGTCTCATCAAACTTCGACACGGACGCCTTCTTTACGAGGGCAAGAGCCTCCGCAGGATCGTAGAGCTTTCCTCTCTCTACAAGCTTAGCAGCGTCCTGATATTTCTTTCCACGTTTCATATCTATTCCTCCTTGTGGTCATACAGCTCTGTCGAGCCTCCCACCTCAAACAAAAGGTTTTCAGTTTCCTCAGTCTTCCACTGTAACGCCCATGCTCCTGGCGGTACCCGCCAGCATGCTCATGGCAGCCTCTACGCTGGCCGCATTGAGATCGGGCATCTTGGTCTCAGCAAGCTCTCTCAGCTTGTCCTTCTTGATGGAAGCCACCTTTGTCTTGTTGGGCTCGCCGGAACCGGACTGTATACCACAGGCCTTCTTGATGAGCTCTGCCGCAGGGGGCTGCTTTGTGATAAATGTGAAGCTTCTGTCGGCGTAAACCGTGATGACAACCGGGATCAGCACATCACCCATGCTGGCTGTCTGGGCGTTGAACGCCTTGGTGAACTGCACGATGTTGACGCCGTGCTGTCCGAGAGCAGGTCCTACCGGGGGCGCGGGTGTTGCCTTGCCTGCCGGGATCTGTAATTTAATAAAACCTGTTACTTTTTTCGCCATTATGGCACCTCCTGTATACTTTGTGGTAGTATCGCCGCTTCCCTATTGAAGACGGCTCCCACCCTGTAACATATTTATACGATGCGCCTCCGGAACCTGTGTCCGAAGCCTTAAGTCCCGGACCGTCAGCCCGGTGATCGTCACTTCATGGACTTTACTTCCGCAAAGCTTATCTCAACAGGCGTATCGCGCCCGAAGATCTCCACGTTAATGGTGACGGTCTGTTTGCTGTAATCCATGCGCTGCACGACGCCGATGGTATCTCTCCAGACGCCGGACACAACGGAAATGGTATCTCCTTCGCCGAAGTCCACCGAAATGGTGCCGGTGGTCTGGAATCCCAAAGCCTTCATCTCGGCGTCCGAAAGGGGCACGGGCTTGCTCCCCGGACCGACAAAGCCGGTCACTCCGCGGGTATTGCGGGCCACATACCATGTGTCTTCATTCATTATCATGTTGATCAGGACGTACCCGGGGAACATCTTCTTGCTGACGGTCTTTCTCACGCCGTCCTTAAGTTCCACCACATCTTGCATGGGAACCCGGACCTCAAAGATCTGATCCTCAAGATGGCTGTTCTCTATAGCCTTCAAGAGATTCGTCTTGACCTTGTTCTCATATCCGGAATACGTATGTACCACGTACCACTTGCCCTTTGACTCGGGACCCGCATCCTCCTGATCCCCCGCTGCTTCCTCCGTATCCGCGGCCGCAGCAGCGTCAGAATTCTCTTCAGGCACCGGCTCTTCGATATTCTCCGCAGCTTCCGTGATCTCTTCCTTTATTTCAGAAGTTACTTCATCCATCTGTTATCCTCCAGTGTCAGGAGCCGGGTCCTCAAAAGACCCGCCTGTAAATGCCGGAAACAGGTTCCCGGTCTCATTTTCACATACGACCCTCGCCATCCGCATCCTTAAACCGGACCGGACGGGCACAACAGCGCCTTTCTGATGAAAGGCTTCGCAAATGAAAGCCTATTACAGCTTTATAAGGAAATCGACGCCGTACTGGAACGCCAGATCGAGTACCGCGATCAGGGCGCCAAGCACCACGGAAATAACCGTGACCGCAAAGGTCTGCTTAGCTATCTCTTTGGGGGTAGGCCAGGTGATCTTTGCGAACTCAGCCTTTACTCCGTCAAAAAACCTGACTTTCTTTTCATTCTTGTCAGCCATGTCACTTGGTCTCCTTGTGCATAGTATGCCTGCGGCAGAAAGGACAATACTTCTTTATCTCCATCCTGTCGGGATGATTCTTTTTCTCCTTGGTGGTATTGTAATTACGGTTCTTACACTCCGTGCACTCAAGTGTGATCTTCGTACGCATCTCATCCTCCAAAACGCGCTGTTACGCGCTCAATCTGTAACAGTGACAAAAAGTACATGTGGCGCGGGGGAAAAAACCAGTTCAAAAAAATAAGGCTATCCGCCCCACAACAAGAGAGAATGTATCACTTTTCCCGCAGCCTGTCAAGTATTTTTCGCACATCCAGTACAGATTTGACATTTTTTTGCCACCTCACGGTAATCGTGATATAATCGTGATACAGTCGCCGGACCGCCCTGAGCAACAAGCGGTTTCGCGCGGTCCGGAGCAGAACTCTGTCAACCTTATTATCATAGCAGATCCTCCGGAAGAAAAATAAACGAGTTGTCCGTAAAAAACCGATCATGCGGAGGTGTATCATGAAAAAAATAACCACTGACAAGGCGCCGGCTGCAATAGGTCCTTATTCGCAGGCCCTGGAGGCCGGAAACCTCGTATTTCTGTCGGGACAGATCCCCATCGTTCCCGAAACCGGTTCCCTTATAGAAGGAGACATCTCCGTTCAAGCGGAACAGTCCTGCAAAAACGTGGGAGAGATCCTCAAGGCCGCAGGCCTGGATTACGAAAGCGTTATAAAAACCACCTGTTTTCTTTCAAATATGGCGGATTTCGCGGCCTTCAACGAGGTCTACGCCCGCTATTTCACGGGAAAGCCCGCAAGGAGCTGCGTGGAAGCCACTCTTCCCAAAGGCGCCCTCTGTGAGATAGAAGCCATAGCAGTCAGAGAATAATAAGGAAAGGATCCGCGCCACATGGATGATTTTGTAAATAAGCTCCCGGTGGATGAGGATCCGGGAGACATATACGGAGGTCTGAGGCCCGAGATGGCCAGGATAATGAATTCCATCAGGGATGATCTGGAGTCCTTCAGGGAAGACATGAAGAACCGCAGCCTGGATGACCCCATCGACCGTATCTTCTCACGCATCAAGGATGAAGACAGCATGAGGGAGAAACTTGAATCCAGGGGTCTCCCCGTCACCGTGAGGGCAGCGTTGACGGAAGTGGAGGACGCCATAGGCATCCGCGTGGTGTGCCCCTTTGTAAATGACGTCTATATGGTCAGAGACTATCTGTCGGGCCTGAGGGATCCGGAGGTGGTATCCGAGACGGACCACATAAAGGAGCCCTGCGAAAACGGTTACAGGGGCCTTCACCTGATCCTGAAAGCCGAAAACCGTTTCTTTGCCGAGGTTCAGATCAGGACCGTTACCATGGATATCTGGGCCAATCTTGAGAACTCCATGCTTTACCTCCATGATATCGGGGCCAATACGGACGTTATAGAAAAGGAACTTAAGCGCTGCGCCGACGATCTTGCATCCGCAGAAGGCTCGCTGCAGTCCATAAGGGATATGATAGGACAGGCTTCCTGCTGAGATTGGGAAGGACAGAGATGGAAAGTACCGGGAAGACAAAACAGAGATCCGGCGGCCGGTCGAAGATATCAAAGTATATCAGGGTGGCGATCCTTGTGATATATATCCTGTCAGCCCTGATAACAGCGGTCTACGCCGTCTTTTCCCTTGCGTCGGGAGATCCTGACCGTCGCCTTATAAACGGAGACGCCGTGAATCTGGAAACGGGGTGGACAATGGACGGTCACGGTGAGATCGTACGTCTCCCCTTCCATCTCTCCGATTCCGAGAAATACCCCGTCACCATCAGATGCGCCCTTCCCCGGGAAGGACGGGACGACTGGATCCTCATGATCAAGTCCAACCACCAGACCATTGACGTAAAACTTGACGGAAAAGACATGGATGTTCTCCACTCCTACGATCCTGCCGGCAGCACAAGCCATTTCGGGGGCTATATCCCCTACCACTGGGAGGAGGTCTCTCCCGGAGCGGGCTGGCAGGGAAAGGAAATAAGCATCACCTAC
>JAEELB010000263.1 GCA_016288705.1 Lachnospiraceae bacterium
GGAGTGCAGAAACCCGAAAAGTTAGGATAAGACGAAAGAAAAAGAGACTTTTATCCTAACAATGGAGGTAAGCGGTCCGGTCAGAGGAGAGCAGAAACCCGAAAAGTTAGGATAAAATGAAGGAAAAAGAGACTTTTATCCTAACAATGGAGGTAAGCGGTCCGGCCGGTGGAGTGCAGAAACCCGAAAAGTTAGGATAAGACGAAAGAAAAAGAGACTTTTATCCTAACAATGGAGGTAAGCGGTCCGGTCAGAGGAGTCCGCATCCCAGAAAAGCCGGGATAAAAGCCGGGAAAAGGAGACTTCACTTTCTCCGAATAGTAAAGTAAAATAAGATCGGGCTGTGGAAGCCACGCCCCGCCCGAAAGCCACTATCGGATAAGGAAACGAACAATATGAAGGATTTCAGCGAATTTGAATTTGACGACGACGAGCGGGATGATCTGGAGCTTGATGGCTACAGGAGCCGCAGGAAGAAATCGGGAGTGCTGTTTCTCGGCGCCTCCGCTCTGGTGATGCTCGCCCTTCTCATGATAGCTCTTCTCTCGCAGAGCGGGAATAAATCCGCTAAGGAAGCGTTTCTTGAAATGGAGGGGAAGAGTCCTTCCCATACTGACCCCGAAACCTACGTGGAAGGGACCGGTCTCAGGTCCGAGGATCTGAAGTTCTGGAAACTCTATGAGAGCATGGAGTCCGCAAAAGAAAGCGAGACTGCCACTTCTACGGCAACGGAGACGGAGACGAAAAAAGAGACGGAAAGCACGGAACCATCGACAGAGACCGAGACCGATCCTTCAAAGGACGGCAAGCATACCCTGGTCGTTCACGCCGACCAGACGGAGGACTGGATCAGGATCGATGATACCATACCCGCCTGCAAGTACAGCGACGACGGATTTGAGATCAAGAACGGTATAATGCACTATTATGAGAACGGACGGGATATTTCCCACCTCGGAGTGGATATTTCCAAGTATTCCGGGGACGTGGATTTTGAAAGGCTTAAGGATGCCGGCGTTGAGTTCGTCATGATCAGGGTGGGGAGCAGGGGCTATGATACCGGCGCCCTCACTCTTGACGAAAAGTTTGTGGATAATATAACCGGAGCAGAAGCAGCCGGAATGCCTTACGGAGCATATTTCTTTTCCCAGGCGGTGTCCGACGTGGAGGCCTTTGAAGAAGTGCAGTTTATCGTGGGAGCGCTCCACGGACACAAGGTTACATATCCTGTTGCGATAGATATGGAGATCGTGACCGGACATTCCTCCAGGCTCACAAAGATAAGCGCCGTCCAGCGGACCGGGATCACCAACACATTCCTTCAGGGTATAAAGAACGCGGGATTCATTCCCATGATCTACGGAAATAAAGAATGGCTCCTCACCAGGATAGACATGCGGAGCCTGCAGGATTTCGATGTCTGGCTTTCCAATGACGGCAAAACGCCGGATTATCCTTACAGGTTCTCCATGTGGCAGTATAATACCAAGGGTACCATACCCGGAATAACGGGAGACGCCTGTCTTGATGTAAGTTTTGTGGATTACACTGAGAGGTGAGCAAAATGTACCCGGGAAATCGGACACCGGTATTATAGGCCCTGCCCGCTTTTCGGACAGCACTTTAGTAGTGAAACCCATCCGGTGCAGCATGACCGATAAAAACGCCGATTTTGCGAATTTTATTGGGTCGCCGCGGCCCCCGCGCTCTTTCATACCTAGAGATCAGAATTTGGGGCATCCGCTGTGAAACTCAGATCAGAATTGTCGGCATCCGCTGTGAAACGCGGAATGAATCGATGATCGGACTCCCTGTCACTCCCGCATATTTTTGAAAGCCGTGAAAACGGAATCCGGTATCTCCGTCTCCGAGTAGAGTTTTGCATAGACGGAAGCTTTAAGGCTGTCTATATAGTTCAGAGAGTATTTTCGCCCGATCCCTTTTTTCATGAGCATGTCCGCGGCTTTATTGTATGCCACCGCGGCTTCCTCGGGAGTCTTGTAAAATCCGATCCGGCTGTATCCGTTTACATGTATAGAGGCCTCGTAGAGCTGCACTCCGTCTTTCGTGACGGCCTGTACTCCAAAGTACTCGTTTATCAGCTCGATGTTTGAGGCTCTCAGATCATAACGGTTCCCGTTCTTGAAGCGGTAGTCCCGTCCCTCCACGGCGTGAGGGCGTATGCCGTACCGGGTGAGTATCCCGACCTGGGCTCCGTAATCGGCCACGAAAAGCCTGTTCCCGCGTTTCATGATCCTCCTCGAGGAATAATAAAAGAGCTCTTCGTTGTCGAAAATAAGGTATTCCGAGGGCGACAGGTAATACAGGAAATATGTTTTGGAAAGATATACGGGGGTTGCGGAATAGATGCCGTTGTCCCTGAAATTGACCAGTATCACCCATTTGTCGAAGGGGAGAGTCCTTTTCTCTATATCATAGTCCGAGACCGGAGACCGGGAGGACAGCAGTTCCCGCGCCTCGGTGTAGGCTCTGTGGGCATCGGCCTCGGTATCGTAACCGGCGAGACTTATGTGCTTTTCTCTGTATGTGACGGAGGCTTTGTAATAGACCTCTCCGTTTTTCCTTACCGCTCTGTATACGCCCCGCTTCATTCTCTGTCTTGCGCCTTTCCTTCAGAGATGCTACTATGTTGTGGTTGTCGGTCCGGTTTATTCTAACACACACGGAGGTTTGATTACCATATGATCTACAGAAGCACCAGAAGCAGCGATATTTCATTCAGGCCATCGGAGGCTGTGCTTAAGGGCATTGCTCCCGACGGAGGCCTTTTCGTTCCGGAGAAGATCCCGGCCCTTCCCCTGGATCCGGCCGGAGATGCGGAACTGACTTACAGGGAGTGCGCTTTCAGGATCATGAGGCTGTTTCTGGATGATTACGGCGATGAGAGGATGAAGTCTTTTGTCGAAAAGGCTTATTCCGGGAACTTTGATTCAACGGATAC
>JAEELB010000264.1 GCA_016288705.1 Lachnospiraceae bacterium
CTGGCCTTTTCCAGACCATCGTTATAGAATCTGTTGGATATTCCAAGTATTCTTTTATAGGCTGATACATCGGCTCTGCAGGCAGGACAAAAGTCATGCTCGGCCATGAGTTCAGCGCCGCACTTATAACACTTCATTTATCAGAAGGATACCCGTTTTCTTCCGTTTCCGGATCTTCAACTGCTCCGGAAGCCATATTGTTCTTCACAAGCCTCACCATCAGATCGGCCATGTCCGTCAGATCCTGGTTATATATGGCCTCCTCGGCGTCTTCCACCTCAAGGCTCGGATGAAACTTCTTCAGTTCTTCCTCAAAATCTATCATGATCTCTTTCCTTAAATGATAATGACAGAAGACTCAATGACCCCGTACTGGAGCCTGTATCTCATGAACATATTGTTCTCCTGGATCTGGAGCCTCTTGTCGTTTATCCCTATGGTAACTCCTTTGTAAACGTTACCGGCTATCTTTATCTCACTTCTCTCCGCCATGGCTATCTGCTGCTCCACAGCTTCCATCTGAGGTTTCAGTTCCTCAAGCCTGTAGAACAGATCGTTTTTCTTTCTGGTCCAGACCTGAAGCTTCGCGGCGGCGGTCATTTCCTCTCCCTTATCGGCGGACCCTGCGTCGTCGACGGTCTCCCTTCGAAGGGCCTGTATCCTCTGGGTCTGCAGGGAAGAGGTGATCTGAGCCACGATCTCCTGCAGCCGCCTCTTTATATCCGCTTCCTGCTTTCTGTAATCCAGGTATCTGTCGTACATTTCCTTCAGATAACCCACATGGATGAGAGTCCTTATCTCCTTGTCGTTCCCGGCTTCGGTGCAGCTCACGCCGGAGAACCCGTGGACCACTCCTCCGAGGATCAGCCCTTTCTCGCCGGTCACGGTCACATTCCTGCCCGCCTCCACATTGCAGTTCAATATGCTGTTGGCGTTAACATCATAACCGGCCTTCACCTGGGCGTTCTCAAGGAAGTCGGAAAAGACGCTGCCCCTGGCAGAGATCCTGCTCTTGTCGGATCCCGAAACGCCCTGGGTGATTATTATATCACCTCCCGCAAATAAAACCGCATCGGAGACGCTTCCCCTGATCTCTATGTTCCTGCCGGCTCTTATGGTGACGCCCGTATCGACGTCGCCTTTCACGATGATATCCCCGAAAAACTCCACCTTCCCGAGGATGCTGTCCACATTGCCGTTGATCTCGTGAACCTGCTTGATGTCGATCCTGCCGTCCACCTCTTCCACCTTGCCGTCCACTTTGGCAAGGTAACGGTCTCCGTCCTGTTCGATCTGCTTTCCCCTTATGGGGGGCAGATCCTTGACACGGCCGGACTTTATGCTCTCACCGGTTACCTTAAAGCCGTCCACCCCGGGAACAGCGGGATGATAATACGCCACCACCTGTCCCGCCCGGACGTTGACCAGGGAATTCATGGCCGAATAGTCCACGGACCCGTCTTCGCGGATGTGAGGGGCTTTGTAGCGAAGGGGATCGAAGGTATAGGAATAATACCCGTCCTTTCCTTCCTCCGGTTCCCTTCCCTTTGCGATGAGGACCTCCTTGTCGTATTCGGGATCCTGCACCATCATGTTGAAATTGTCGCTGTCTATGCCCCGGGTGACCCCGTTCTCACGGAGAAAGCCCAAAAGCCATTCCCTGCTGGGCCGGCCGTTGGCGTTGGGCACATAGATATAAGCCTCCATGCCGTTATCCGAAACCCTCACATAAGGGTTCCTGAAGACCACATGGGCTACCAGATTCCCGTCCTCATCCAGTTCCAGGTCGTCATCGTCGGACTGGATATCCATGATCTGTTTCATCAGGGATTCCAGTTCGTTTTCATTGAAGTCGGGAAGATCTATATCGTTTATGTTATCGTCATCTATCATAGATCGTGTTCCAGGGATGATCGATGATCATCCGGCAGGCCCCGGATCTTTTCATCCCAGGGCCGAAAGCTGCTCCTTCACCTCCCGGAGCATTCCTTCGTACTTTTCCCTTTTTTCCTTTTCCTCAAGTATCTTCTTTTCGGGAGCCCTGGAGAGGAAATTCTCATTTGAGAGCATGCTGTCGGATCTCTTCAGTTCCCCTTCAAGTCTCTTTATCTCCTTATTCAGCCTTTCCTTTTCCGCCCCCAGATCGATAAGTTCCGACAGGGGTATGTACACGGTAGCTCCGGGGATGACGACCCTGACCGCATTATCCGGAACGGCCCCGGCGGTCTTCTCAAGCATAACCTCCGTCGCATGGGCAAGGTTCTTGAAATAGACCATACATCTGCGGAAGATGTCGAGGACGCTGTCGTCCGTACTCACCACGAAAACCTCAGTCTTTTTTGAAGGAGGCACGTCCATCTCGCTCCGCCTGTTCCTTATGGCCCTTACCGCCTCCTTGATCTCGTCTATATCCCTCTCCTCTTGGGCAAATTCCATATCCTCCCTGTACTCCGGCCAGGAGGATATCATTATGGACGGCTCCCCCGTACCCATAAAGGAAAAGATCTCTTCCGTGATGAAGGGCATATAAGGATGAAGGAGCTTCAGCGCGGTGACCAGCACATGGGTGAGGGTCCAGAACGCCTCCTCTTTGCCTGTGCCGTCCTCCTCAGAGTAGAGTCTCGGCTTCACCATCTCGATGTACCAGTCGCAGAATTCATCCCATATGAAATCGTATATCTTCTGGACCGCCACTCCCAGTTCGTAGGTCTCCATATTTGCGGTGACGTCCTTCACCAGGGAGTTCACTCTGGAAACCATCCACTTATCGCTTACTTCAAGGGAATCCTTCACTTCCTCATAGGGTTTCCCCATGATCTCCGAAACGCCGTCCCCCACGTTCATCAGGATGAACCTGGAGGCATTCCAGATCTTATTTGCGAAATTCCTGCTGGCTTCCACCCTTTCGGTATAGAAACGCATGTCGTTCCCGGGAGCGTTCCCGGTGACAAGGGTGAGTCTCAGGGCGTCCGCGCCGTATTTGTCTATTATCTCCAGAGGGTCAATGCCGTTTCCGAGGGACTTGCTCATCTTCCGTCCCTTGGAATCCCTTACCAGTCCGTGGAACAGGACCGTATCAAAGGGTCTCTGACCCATCTGCTCATAGCCGGAGAACACCATCCTTATGACCCAGAAGAAGATGATGTCGTAGCCGGTCACAAGGACACTGGTGGGATAAAAATACTTCAGATCCTCAGTCTCGTCGGGCCATCCCAGGGTCTCAAAGGGCCAAAGGGCAGATGAGAACCATGTGTCCAGGGTGTCCGGATCCTGAGTGAACGAAGTTCCACCGCAATCCTCACACACATCGGGAGCCTTGTAGCCCACCGTCATCCTGCCGCACTTGTCACAGTAATATGCCGGGATCCTGTGTCCCCACCAGAGCTGGCGGCTAATGCACCAGTCCTTGATATTATCGGTCCAGTTGAAATAGGTCTTCTCCATGGACTTGGGGATCAGGCGTATCTCCCCTTCCTTTACGGCCTTCACGGCGGGTTTGATGAGTTCGTCCATCTTCACGAACCACTGGTCCTTTACCAGAGGTTCCACTGTGGTGCTGCATCTGTCGTGAGTTCCCACGTTGTGGGAATAATCCTCTATCTTCACCAGAAGGCCTTTCTCTTCCAGTTTCGCAACTATGGCCTTTCTGGCTTCATACCTGTCCATTCCGGCGTACTCGCCGCCGTTCTCATTTATGGTGGCGTCGTCGTTAAGTATATTGACCACCGAAAGTCCGTGCCTTCTCCCGACCTCGAAGTCGTTAGGGTCATGGCCGGGGGTGATCTTCACCACGCCGGTCCCGAATTCGGGATCCACATACTCGTCCTCCACCACGGGAATGACCTTTTCAACTATGGGAAGCCACACGCTCCTGCCCTTAAGATAATGATACCTGTCGTCCTCGGGATTCACGGCCACCGCCGTATCTCCAAGCATGGTCTCGGGCCTGGTAGTGGCGAATTCAAGGAATTCCGTATCGGAAGGCTTTCCGTCCTCATTTACAAGAGGGTACTTTATGTGCCAGAGATGGCCCTGCTGTTCTTCGTACTGGACCTCCGCATCCGAAATGGAGGTGCGGCATACGGGACACCAGTTGATGATGCGGTCTCCCTTGTAGATCCAGCCTTTTTTGTGCATCTTTACGAAGGACTCCGTCACTGCCCTGCTGCAGCCTTCGTCCATGGTAAAGCGCTCCCTGTCCCAGTCACAGGAACTGCCCAGCTTTTTCAGCTGGTTCACTATCCGGCCGCCGTACTCTTCTCTCCAGGCCCAGGCCCTCTTCAGAAAGCCCTCGCGCCCCAGCTCCTGCTTCGATATGCCTTCTTCCTTTAAGGTGTTTATTATCCTGACCTCGGTAGCGATGGATGCGTGATCCGTTCCCGGCTGCCAGAGGGCGTTATACCCCTGCATCCTCTTGAACCGGATGATTATATCCTGAAGAGTCTCGTCAAGTGCATGCCCCATGTGCAGCTGTCCGGTGATGTTCGGCGGGGGTATCACGATGGTGAAAGGCTTCTTTGAACGATCCACCTCGGCGTGAAAGTATTTATTTTTCAGCCACTCCCCGTAAATCCTTCCTTCGATCTCTTTAGGATCATAGGTCTTTGATAATTCAGGCATTGATCAGATCCTCCCGCTGGATCGGGCTTAATACAACATTCCTGCCCGACGACAACCCTCAGTCCCGCTGTAAATACTCCGGCTTCCGCCTTCAGCGGTGCGTAACCAATTAATGATAACACAGATCAGACTATCTTACAAATGAACGGGGCTAAGTCTCCGTCCCGTTCAATTCCGAAATGAGATCGCCGAGCTTCATTCCCAGCACCCATGCGATCTCTCCGGTCTCCCTTTCATCTTCCGGGGCCTTTTTGTCATTAACCCTGATGTCGTTAAGCTTTTTCCTGACTTCATTTTCAGGCATAAGCTCCCGGAGTTCGGCTTTATGGCCTTCCACCGGTATATAGGCGGTGCGGCCCTGATCGTAAACGGAGCGGAGGACATAATACTGCCGGGTCTGTCCGCTTCGTTCCTTGAGGTTCACTATGTTCTCGACGCGGCACACCCCTATCCCGCCGGCAAATATAACCTGTTTTTTCTGAAAATCCTGCTGTTCTTCCATAACCGTTCCTTTGGAACACGATCAGATCCTCTGCCTGCACACATCCCTGAGGCAGCATTCCCCGCAAAAAGGATCCGTCCTTGCGGTGCACACCTTTCTCCCGTGGAGCACCATCCGGTGGCACATGTCATTTCCCTCCTGCGGAGGAACGATCCGTCTCAGACTCTGTTCAAGCTTTTCGGGACTTCTGATACCGTTTGCAAGTCCTATCCTGTTGGACAGCCTGATGACATGGGTGTCGCATACGATGGCGGGCTTTCCGAACACATCCCCCAGGATCAGGTTCGCGCTCTTCCTCCCAACCCCCGGGAGAGACAGCAGGCTGTCCATATCATCCGGCACCTCCCCGTGGAAGCGTTCCGTCAGCGCCTCCATGCAGGCCTTTATATCCCTTGCTTTCGAATGTCCCAGGCCGCAGGGCTTAACTATCTCTTCTATTTCTCCGGCGTCTGCCGCCGCAAGAGTCTCCATGTCGGGGAATCTCGAGAACAAAACAGGTGTGACCCTGTTCACCCTTTCGTCGGTACACTGGGCGGACAATCTCACCGCCACAAGGAGCTTCCAGGCCTCGTCATAGGTCAGGGAGCATTGAGGATCCGGGTACTCCTTCCTAAGTCTCTCTATTACCTCAAGAGCCCTTTCTTTTACGGTCATTCATGCCCTTTCGTAAATAAACCCGGGCCCGGAGTCCTGTCCTCTTCCTCAGGAAGCGAACCCGGCCTCGAAGGCTTTCAGGTTCAGTTCGCGGAATTTTTCCGGAACACACTCCTCCACCGCCCGTATCCACTCGTCCTTTGCGATATCGGGGAGATACCTTGAAAACCTCCCCATGAGAACGATGTTCACGGCTTTCTGGGAACCGGCGTCACGAGCCAGGGACAGGGCGTCCAGCTCGTCCACCTGAGCCCCGCTCTCCTTCAGCTTCTCCACGATCCCCTCGGGATACTCCGCGGCCCCGGTGATCACGGGCATGGGATCGATCCTCTGGCTGTTCACGATGATCTGCCCTCCGGGCTTAAGGAACGAGACATACCTTGCCGCCTCAAGCAGTTCAAAGGAGATTATATAATCCGCTTCACCCTTTCCGATGATGGGAGAATAAACCCTGTCGCCGAATCTCACATAGGTGACCACGCTTCCGCCCCTCTGGCTCATCCCGTGAACCTCCGAGACCTTCACATCGAAGCCCTTCTTCAGAACGGCATTCCCCAAAACCCGGCTCGCAAGGAGAGTTCCCTGTCCGCCTACGCCTACTATCATCACATTTACAGACATTATCCTCTCCCTCCTTCCGGCACTGAAAAAGCGTCAAATCTGCACAGCTGCGTACAGACCCCGCACCCCACGCAGAGTGTGGAGTCGATGGAAGCTTTTCCGTCTCTGAAGGAGATGGCCGGGCATCCGATCCTCATGCAGGAACGGCAGCCCCGGCATTTCTCCGGATCGATGGACACCGGCGGCAGATGCTTCACCTGCTTCAGGAGCACGCAGGGGCGCCTGCTGATGATGACCGAAGGCTCGTCTGCCTTAAGTTCCTCCAGAACGGCGTTCTCCGTAGCCGTGAGATCGTAGGGATCCACGACCCTGACCCTGTTGATGCCCATAGCCCTGCAGAGGGCTTCGAGATCGATCTTCCCGGCAGGCTCTCCGCGAAGGTTAAAGCCCGTCGTGGGGTTCTGCTGGTGTCCGGTCATCCCGGTTATGGAGTTGTCCAGAATGATCACCGTGGAATTGCTCCGGTTGTATGCGATATTTGCAAGTCCCGTCATGCCCGAGTGCATGAAGGTTGAATCCCCGATCACCGCCACGGTGTCGTGGGAGCTCTCATTATCCGTGGCCTTGTTGAAGCCGTGAATGGAACTCACGGAGGCGCCCATGCATTCCGTCGTATCCATGGCCGAGAGCGGAGGAGCCGAAGACAGTGTATAGCATCCTATGTCTCCCAGAACCCTGAGTTTGTTCTTCGAAAGAGTGTAGAACAATCCCCTGTGGGGACATCCCGGGCAGAGCGCGGGAGGCCTTCCGGGGAGTCCTTCAATGGCCTTGCAGGAAGGGGTCGCCTCACAGCCCATCTTTTCCGCCACAAGAGTCTGTGAGAATTCATCCACCAGGGGGAACAGGTCCTTTCCTGTGACCTCGATACCGAGGGCTCTCACATGGTTCTCTATCACGGGGTCCAGCTCCTCTATCACGAAGACCTTTTCAACGGACCCGGCGAAATCACGGATGAGCTTCACGGGGAGGGGATTTACAAGCCCCAGCTTAAGAACGCTCACATCGTCTCCGAAGACCTCTTTCACATACTGATAGCATGTGCCGGAGGTTATGACTCCTATATTCCCCTTGCCTTTTTCAACCCTGTTGAATTCGCAGTTTTCGGCGTACCCGATGAGCTTTTTCGTCCTCTCCTCCACAAAAGGATGCCTTTTTCTGGCGTTTGCGGGAACCATAACGTATTTCCCGGCATCCTTCACGTAAGGTCTGGGGGGTATCTCCTCTCTCTCTCCCGTCTCCACACTGCTCTGGCAGTGGGCGATCCTGGTACAAAGCCTCAGGAGGACCGGAGTGTCGTACTCCTCCGAAAGCTCGTAAGCCTTCTTCACATAGGAATAAGCCTCTTCGGAATCGGCGGGCTCCACCATGGGCAGCTTTGATGCGATGGCGTGATGCCTTGAATCCTGTTCGTTCTGGGACGAATGCATTCCGGGATCGTCTGCCACAGCTATCACAAGCCCGGCGTTTACGCCGGTGTAAGAAATGGTGTACAGAGGATCCGCAGCCACGTTAAGTCCCACATGTTTCATGGCGCAGTAGCTTCTCCTGCCTGCGAGGCAGGCTCCGTAGGCGGTCTCAAGCGCCACCTTTTCATTCGGAGCCCATTCGCAGTAGATCTCCGGGTATTTGGCAGCCTCTTCCGTGGTCTCCGTACTGGGAGTCCCTGGATAGGAGCTGGCCACGCATACCCCGGCTTCATACAGACCTCTGGCAACGGCCTTGTTGCCAAGCATTAATTCTTTCATATTCTCTCTGCTCTCCTGTTGATCATTTATTCACAAAGGGTCAGGCGGACAGAGCCGCCTGACCGTTTGATCATTTTTTACCCGTATTTTTCTGGTTAATTGCAGCCTGAGCCGCGGCAAGCCTCGCGATCGGCACCCTGAAGGGCGAGCAGGAGACGTAATCCAGTCCCACCCTGTTGAAGAACTCGATGGAGGAAGGATCTCCGCCGTGTTCTCCGCACACGCCGAGATGTATGTCGGGCCTGGTCTTCCTGGCCTTCTCGCAGGCCAGCTGCACCAGCTGTCCCACTCCGTTCTGGTCCAGATGCGCGAAGGGATCCGACTCGTAGATCTTACTCTTGTAGTAATCCTGCAGGAACTTGCCGGAGTCATCTCTGGAGAAGCCGAAGGTCATCTGTGTCAGATCGTTGGTCCCGAAGGAGAAGAACTCGGCCTCCGCGGCGATATGATCGGCCATGAGCGCAGCTCTGGGTATCTCGATCATGGTTCCCACCTTGTAATCGATATCGGAGTTTCTCTCTTTCTTTACGGTGTCGGCCACTTCGCAGATCACCTTCTTCACGGCCGCAAGTTCTTTGCTGTCGCCCACCAGCGGCACCATGATCTCGGGCACCACATCATAGCCGTTCTCTTCCTTGACCTCGATGGCCGCTTCCATAACCGCCCTGGTCTGCATCTTCGCGATCTCAGGGAAGGTGATGGACAGACGGCAGCCGCGGTGACCCATCATGGGATTGAATTCCTGGAGACTGTCGCATCTCTTCTTCACCTCCGTGAAGGTAAGTCCCATATCGTTTGCGAGCCTGGAGATTTCGTCGTCCGAATGAGGAAGGAACTCGTGAAGAGGCGGATCCAGGAACCTGATGGTCACTGGCAGGCCCTTCATAACGCGGTAAATGGCCTTGAAATCGCCCTTCTGATAAGGTATCAGTTCGGAAAGAGCCTTTTCGCGGGCTTCCGTATTGTCGGAAAGGATCATCTTACGCATCTTCTCGATCCTCTCGGCCTCAAAGAACATATGCTCCGTGCGGCAGAGTCCGATACCCTCCGCTCCGAGCCTGATAGCGTCGGAAGCGTTGTCGGGAGTGTCGGCGTTCGTCCTGATCCTGAGCTTTCTGAACTCGTCGGCCCACTTCATGATCCTCTCGAAATTGCCGGTGATGGA
>JAEELB010000265.1 GCA_016288705.1 Lachnospiraceae bacterium
CAGTACAAAAGATTCTATTCGATCAGAAGCCCCAAAAAAGCCAAGGGAAATATGCAACTGGAGAGTGAAGACAACAACAGAAAAACAAATATAAAAGTGGGACGCTGGAAAGGTGAGGATTGTACCTGCTATTGGGTCTTTGATGAAAAGAACGGCATGTATAGAGTGAAGAATATGCATAGTGGAATGTGTGCTACTAAAAGCGATGGAAATTCAGTCAAGCAGCTTGATTGGAAGTATGGCAATACCGATGCTCAATTATGGTTATTAATTGAACCGGACAGACCTACTATAAATACATCCAGCATTCCGGACGGTACAACAGGGAAGGCTTACAATACTTCCCTCAGTGGCAAATGCGATGAGTGGGTTGCCATCAAGTGGAGCGCCTCTAATCTCCCGGCAGGGCTTTCCATGTCCCCGGACGGCGTGATCAGCGGCACACCCACGGAAGCCGGTGAATATAACGTCAAGGTCGATGCCACGAATTTCTTCGGGACGACCTCAAAGACATACAATATCGTAATTGAAGAAACCTATATTCCTGTCACCGGCGTAACCCTTCCTGTAAATGAAACCGTCGAGGTGGGGAGCAACTTTACACTGACACCGAATATAATCCCCTCAAACGCAACCGATAAAACAAGAACCTGGGTATCATCGGAACCTGCCGTGGCCACCGTTAATGAAAACGGCGTGGTGACCGGAGTTAAGGAAGGGCAGGCCGAGATAACTGTCACGACGAATTCAAAAGACGGGAGTCATTCGGCTAAATGTACCGTGACGGTGAGCCCTAAACCTATTCCCTTTGTTCCTGGCGATGTGACCATGGACGGCTACGTGTATATGGACGACGTCCTTATGCTTTCCAGGGCCGTGGCGGGGACTTATACACTTACGGAAGAACAGGAAAAGCGCGGCGATGTCACCGGGGATCAGAAGATTGGAATGAACGATGTGGTGAAGGTCGCTAGGTTCGTAGCCGGAACCCTGGATTCGCTGTGATGGAAGTATGAACGAGGGGGGCTGCCTGGGATATCTTGTGCTTTTCCGGGAGACCCGTGAGATGTTGTTGAGAAACATATTGAAAAAAGATTCCTCGGCTGAAGCCTCGGAATGACAGCGGGTGTCATCCCGAAGGCCGTGAGGAATCTTATAAATGAGGAGAGGATTATGAACAGGAAAATATGGATGCGGCTTATGGCGGTAATGCTTACGGCGCTGCTGTGTATGTCCGGTACCGGTACCGGGTGGGCAGCAGAGCTCGGATATGCCGCAGAACTTGAATCATCCTCAGAACTCGGCTCGTTCGCGGAGCCCGGATCTGTCGGCGCAGATCAGGAAATAGCGATGGAAGCCTTACAGGAGGGTACTGCTGCGATATTTACGGTAGGTGAAAAGACGGCGGCGCCCGGCGGAAAGGTGGAGATACCGGTCCACGTCACGCAGAATCCCGGATTTGCCGGCGCACTGTTTGAACTGAAGTACGATGACAAGGCGCTGACCCTCACGGAGGTGGCCAGGGGAAAACTGCTCTCCAATGGCAGCTGGAATGTGAGCATAGAGAAACATACCGTCCAGTGGTATGACAGCACCGGGAATATGGCGGATGAGGGGCTTCTCTTTACTCTTAAATTCGATGTGGCGGCTGATGCTACTGTCGGAGACCACGGCGTGAACATGTCGATAAAGGCAGAAAACCTTACAGATTATGATTTCCAGAACGTTCCTTTTGAGATCACAAACGGGAAGGTGACTGTGGTGAAGGATACTCCTCCCGATGACGATGATGATGGGGAAACCGTGATCTCCCTGGGCTCTTCATCCGTAAAGCAGGGTGGGGATGCAGAGGTCAGGGTCAGGATATCGGAAAATCCGGGGATCTCCTTATTGTCTGCAAACATCCTCTATGACCATAGCGCAATGACTTTGACCTCCGTGGAAAAAGGAGAATTGCTTTCCCGGGGAAACTGGAGTGCCGGCGTTGACAAGGGAACTGTCAGGTGGTACGACACCGCAGGGGATATGAAGGATAACGGCCTTATATTTACATTGAAGTTCAGTGTCCTTGAGAATGCCCCTGTTGGAAAGTATGAGGTCACTCTCTCCATGGGGGAGGGAGATCTTTCAAACCACGAAGCGCAGAAAGTCCCGTTTATCATCTCCGAGGGGCAGGTGTCTGTTGAGGAACCTGAGCCGGGTCCGGAACCCGAGACGAAAGCCCTGATCACAATGGGCGAGGCGACAGCAAAGCCCGGCGACTTTGTCGAGATACCTGTAAATCTCACACAGAATCCCGGGTTTGCGGGTCTTATGGCTCAGGTGACCTATGACAGCTCAGTACTGGAACTCAGTTATATCCAGAGGGGAAAGCTACTTGAGGAGGGCAACTGGAACACGAGCCTGACAAATAATACCGTTCAGTGGTACAGCACTACGGCTGATGTCACCGGGACAGGGTTATTATTTACATTGAGGTTCAAGATCCTTAAGAACGCTACGCCTGGAAAGTACATTGCAGGGCTGAATATCAGGGCCGAGAATTTCGTGAACTACGATATCCAGAAGGTCCCCTTCAGCCTCACCCGGGGCAGTGTGACCGTGATGGGCGAGGAGGCCGTTATGGTCAGGTCTATCTCGCTGAACCCTAAAGTGATGCGCCTGGCGCCGGGGAGCACCATGATGCTTTCGGCTGTGGCCCTTCCGGATGATGCCACGGACAGGGTGGTCATTCTTTCAAGTGATAACGAGGCGATAGCCACGGTGTCCGGAAACCGCTTTGTGAAGGCGGTATCTGTCGGTGAGACCACGGTCACTGCCACAGCCCGTGACGGGAGCGGCGTGAAAGCTTCCTGTAAGGTGATCGTTGAAGAGAATCCTGCCATTGTACATGTAGAGTATGTTTATCTCGATGATCA
>JAEELB010000266.1 GCA_016288705.1 Lachnospiraceae bacterium
CAGGGGCCCCCGAGGTGAACAGGACCCTGCACTTTCCGCAGCCTCCCCTTCCCCCGCAGGGCATTTCAAGTCCGATGCCCGCTCCGGACACAGCCTTTGAAACAGTATCAGGGCAGGGTACCAAAGCCTGTACCCTGCCCTTTTCATCCCGGACAGTCAGTGTGAAAGCACTGCTTTCATTATCCCGGACTGTTCTTCCGTCTTCCTTCAAGGGACGTACTCCGGTCACTCCTTCACGCCACCGGCGGTAAGTCCTCCGACTATATTCCTTGAGAGGATCAGATAAACGATGATCACCGGGAAGATCGAGAATGCGATCATGGCGTAGACCTGTCCCATATCGAACTTCAGCCAGTCGGCCGCCCTGAGCTGGGCGATCTGGATGGGAAGCGTCTTCATATTGTCGTTGTGAAGGATCAGTGAAGGCACGAAATAATTGTTCCAGCTGGCCACGAAAGTAAATATGGCCTGAACGGCGATGGCGGGCCTCATAAGAGGAAGGGCTATGGTATTGAAGATGCGGAACTCACCCGCCCCGTCTATCCTGGCAGCCTCGATCAGGGAGCCGGGAAGATTCGATTCCATGTACTGCTTCATGTAGAAGAAGACGGCAGGGGAAGCGATGGACAGCGCGATAAGCGGGAAAAAATTATCCTCCATCTTCATGCCGCTCACCAGATTGACAAAACCGAGGGCCGTAACCTGGGTAGGTATCATCATTATGGCAAGGATAAAGGTAAAGACCATTTTCTTTCCCACGAAATCATATATCTGTATGGCGTAGGCCGTCATGGTGGAAAAGTAGGTGCAAAGGGCTGCGGAAAGGGTTGCTATCACCAGAGAGTTGATCATGCCCCTCACCACCGGAATGGTGCCGTGGAACAGGTTGTTAAGGTTCTCTGTCAGGTGGCCTCCCGGTATCAGGGTGAACCCGCGGCCCAGCTCGCCGTTGGATCTTGTGGCGTTGATGAACAGGATCAGGAACCAGAAGAGACACATGAGGGTCACAAGCACAAGCACCACGTAGGCAATGGCCCTTCTGATATGGATCGATGTGGTGGGAACAGCTTCGTCAGCGACGCCGGGTTTATTTTTTTTGAAATTGTCAGCCATTTTTCTCACCTCACCTTCTTCACAGCATCACTCGCGCTCACCCTGAAGACGATGAGGGACAGGATGCCCGTCAGGATCAGCAGCATGACCGAAAGCGCTCCGGCCATACCGAAGTTCTTGCTGTACAGATGCTTATTCAGATACATGATCAGCGTCATGGAAGAACGCACGGGATCTCCGGTGCCGTTTGTCAGTATCTGGGGCACGTCGAACAGCTGCAGGCCTCCGATGAGGGATGTGATCATAACGTAAATAAATATGGGCTTTAAGAGGGGCATCGTGATCCTGAAAAAGATCTGGGTGGGAGAAGCCCCGTCCACCGAAGCCGCTTCATACATGTCGGCGGGGATCCCCATCATGCCGGCCATAAGGAGTATGGTGGTGTTCCCGAACCACATGAGACAGTTCATGAATGCCACCAGTCCTCTCACGGACCATATATGGGTAAGGAAAGAGTACGGCTCGGAGATCAGCCCCATCTGCATCAGCATGTTGTTTATCGGTCCCGAATCCGCAAAAAGCGTAAAGAACAGCATTGCGAATGCGGACGCCATTATCAGGTTGGGAAGATAAATGACCGTCTTGAAAAATCTCTGACCCCTGAGCCTGAGGGACGGATTCGTAAACCAGGCGGACAGGAGCAGTGAAAGCGCGATCTGGGGGATAAAGCACATCACCCAGAGTATCATGGTATTGAGAAAATATAGGATCAGATCGCCTCCGGTCAGCAGTGAAACGTAGTTCTCAAGGCCGATGAAATTCGGTCCCACCTGCTTCAGACCCGATCTGTAATTTTCAAAGAAACTGTTATATACGGTATTTACCAGCGGTACAAGCTGGAAAACGACAAATGCTATCGTAAAAGGAATCAGAAAGATCAACCCCCAGCGGTTCAGCCGGGCCATATTGCCTTTTTTTGTTTTTTCCATAGCAACCCCTCGTTCTGAAAAAAGCAGCGCCTGCCCGACCAGCCGGGCAGGCGCCAGAAGATCAATGTTTTACCTGTTTTTTATCATTTTGTCTTGAGTTCGGGATACTTCTCTACAACAGCCTTGTTGAACTGATCGAGCGCCTCTTCATAAGTGGCGTTGCCTGCAAAATAGTTCTTCATTGCGCCCTGGAATTCCTCATTGCAGCCCTGATCATAGATGGAGATGTTGCTCATATCCACAAGCTCTGCTCCGTCGGCAAGCATCTGATAAGGGTTCTGTCCGCCGAGGATAGCGTTTCCGAAGCTTGTATCCGAAGCCAGCTTCTTGAGGACTTCTTTGTTGTTCACGCAGTCGGAATCCTTGACAGCGATCTCTTCCATAACGGCGTCGTCGGTGGTCATGGTGAGGATTATATCCTTTACCAGAGTCGGGTTGTCAGTGCCCTGAGCGGCGCAGATCCAGGTTCCGCCCCAGTAGAAGCCCTGAGGTCCGGTCACCAGTCCCCAGCCGCCCTTGCCGGCGATAGAGGAAGCATCATCGGCATGCATGGAGAAGTTGATGAGCCATGCGGGTCCGAAGTAGCAGAACACCTTTCCGTCTTCCCAGAAGCCCTTTGACCAGTCGTCGCTCCACAGATCGGCTGTGGTGGTCTCCTTTGCGTCGACCATGGCCTTTGAATCATCGACCCACTTCTTGATATTGTCGTCGATCACAATGGTGTCGTCCTGTACCCAGGGTGCGGAAACGTTGTTGGAATAGACACGATAGGTGTCATTAACAGTAGAGGTCATCTTGTAACCCTTGTCGGCCATCTTCTTTGCGGTCTCGTTGAAAGCTGCCCAATCGGCAACAGCCTTCTGCACTTCCGCGGGATCGTCGGATCCGAGGACCTCCTTTGCCGCCGCGCGGTTGTAGATAAGTCCTGCGGAGCAGGCCTGCCATGATGAGCCTCTGAGAGCTCCGGTGGCATCGGTCACAACATCCTTTGTATATTTATACTGCTTTGAAAGATCTGCGTCGGTGATACCGAGATCCGAAAGAGGCATTGCCACGTTCACATCGGCGTCAACATACTTGAGAGCGTAGTCTGCTTCCACCAGGAAGATATCGACCTTGTTGTCAGCGGATGCATCCAGGTTCCCGGGAAGGACCGAATCAAGATTGTTCTGATACGCGTTATCCTTGGTGGGGGTTATGATCCAGTTCACGGTCACATCGCCGATCTTTCCGGCGGTCTCACTTGTGGCCTCGTATCCCGGATAGTGATCCTTGACCCTGTTTATGAATTCATCATTCCAAACTTCCACATTGAGCACTTTTCCCTCATCGCCTGCAGGTGCCGCCGCTTCAGCTGCGGGTGTCTCTGCCGCGGGTGTCTCTGCTGCGGGTGCCTCTGCTGCAGGGGCCGCCGACTCCGCAGGTGCGGGAGCGGGTGCCTCAGCTGCTCCGCCGCAACCGGCAAGCATGGCTGCTGTCATGGTACCGGCGATCATGATGCTTACAAGTTTCTTTCTCATTATGTATCCTCCTTTTTTGCTCTGACTAAATCGCCCGAAACCCTTTAATACGGACAACTTAATCGTTTTCGTAAATAAATATACAACAGGTGCGTCGAAAAAGTCAAGAGGCATTTTCCGACACTTCGGAGAAAGGGAAACCCCGTTCGGATAAGCAGGAAAGAAGGGACAGGGCAAACTGCCCTGTCCCTTGTCAGGTACGAATTGTACGGACTTAACACGTTAAGTTTACACCTCAAACATAAGCTCTCCGTAGGCAGGCAGAGGCCAGAGGGATGAATCCACCAACATCTCGAGACGGTCCGCAGGCTCCCTGAGGGAATCCATGGCGGAACGGACCCTGTCCCTGTAGAAAAAGGCCTTTTTCTCCTCATCGGCGATCTCCTGGGCCGAAGTCTCCGCATCCTTCAGTTCCTTCAGCGCCTTCATCATGGCGGCGATCTCTCCGGTGACTTCCGAAAGCATCTCCTTTTCGGCGGAGCTGTCCGCTCCCGCCGCCGAAAGAGAGTTCACGCAGTCCGACAAAACCCCGGCGTACCTGACCGCAGCGGGAATGATCTGTTTCCCGGCCATGTCGATCATGGTGAGGGCCTCGATGTTCAGAGTCTTTGAATAGGTCTCGTATATTATCTCCCTGCGGCTTATGAGTTCCTTTTCGGTAAATATCCCGAACCTGCCGAAGAGCTTCACCGCCTTTTCGGTGGTGAGGGCGCCGGCCGCGTCGATCATGGTCCTGAGATTGGGGAGCCCCCTGCTCTCAGCCTCCTGCTGCCAGTCTCCGGAGTACCCGTCCCCGTTAAATATGATCCTCTGGTGCTCAGTCAGGTTCTCCTTTATCATATCGTGGACCGCCATGTCGAAATTCCCTTCGGCGGCGGCTTTTTCCAGGATATCCGCGGCGTCGCAGAACGCCTCGGCCACGATGGCGTTCAGGACCGTGTTGGGGCTGGAGAGGGAATCCGAAGATCCCACCATCCTGAACTCGAATTTATTGCCGGTAAAGGCAAAGGGGGAAGTCCTGTTCCTGTCGGTTGCGTCCCTGGCCAGATCCGGAAGGGTCCTGACTCCCGTGGAGAGCCTTCCTCCGGTCTTTGACCTCCTGGCCTCACCGGTCTCCACAAGCTGAGCCACCACATCCTCCAGCTGTTCCCCGAGGAACACGGAGATGATGGCGGGAGGCGCCTCGCTGGATCCTAGCCTGTAGTCGTTTCCGGGGACAGACGCGCTCTGTCTCAGGAGATCGGCGTGGATGTCCACGGCCTTGATTATGCAGGACAGCACAAATAAAAACTGGATATTGTCGTTGGGAGTTTCACCCGGCTCAAGCAGGTTCACGCCGTTGTCCGTGATGATGGACCAGTTGTTGTGCTTGCCGGAACCGTTCACGCCGGCGTAGGGCTTTTCATTCAGGAGACATCTCATATTGTGGTGCACGGCCACCCTTTTCATGGTCTCCATCACAAGCTGGTTGTGATCCGCAGCCATGTTTGCGGTCTCATAGATGCAGGCAAGCTCGTGCTGGGCAGGCGCAGCCTCGTTATGCTGGGTCTTGGCCGTGACCCCCATCTTCCACAGTTCTTCGTTCAGTTCCTTCATGAAGGCGCCGACCCTCTCCTTGATCACGCCGAAATAATGATCCTCCATCTCCTGCCCCTTGGGAGCGGGAGCACCGAAGAGAGTGCGTCCGGCAAACATGAGATCCTGGCGCTTTTTGAAAAGTCCTTCGTCCACCAGGAAATATTCCTGTTCGGGGCCCACCATCGGGGTGACCTTCTTTGCATCCTTATTTCCGAAGAGGTGGACTATGCGGATGGCCTGATCGGAAAGGGCCTCCATGGACCGGAGGAGAGGGGTCTTCTTGTCGAGAGCCTCTCCGGTGTAAGAGCAGAACGCCGTAGGTATGCACAGGGTGGCGCCGCAGCTGGACTCCTTAAGGAAGGGGGGGCTGGTCATATCCCAGGCGGTATAGCCCCTCGCTTCAAATGTGGCTCTCAGCCCTCCGCTGGGGAATGAGCTCGCGTCAGGCTCTCCCTTAATGAGCTCCTTCCCGGAAAACTCCGTGATCATCCTGCCGTTTTCGTCGGGGTTGGACACAAAGGAGTCGTGTTTCTCCGCGGTCATGCCCGTAAGGGGCTGGAACCAGTGGGAGTAATGAGTGGCGCCGTTTTCCATGGCCCAGCCCTTCATGGCCGTGGCTACCACGTTTGCGGTGGCGATCTTCAGATCCCCCCCTTCATCCATCACCCTCAGGAGTTCCCTGTATACGTCCTTCGGAAGCCTTTCCCTCATTTTCGAGAGGGTGAAGACGTTTCTGCCGAATTCCTGCTCGATATTGTCGTTCATATTTCCTCCTGTCCCCGGCCCCGCTTCCCCGGGGTCCCGCGGCTCACGCCCCGTCTTTTCCGGGCCGGGACCGCCGTCACATGTCACGGACGATCTTGTCCGACTTCATGATGTCTCCCGTCTGCACCTCGATGGCGGTGAGGTCCGTGTCGGCGGAGAGCCTGTGGACCGCTCCCCTTGGTATGCTCACGCAGCTTCCGGCGGATACTTCCTTCGTCTCACCGTCGATGACAGCCTTTCCTTTGCCGGAGAGGATATTCCAGGTCTCGTCCCTGTGCTCATGGGAGTGATATTTCATGGAATTCCCGGATTTCAGTACCACCTTCACCGTCAGGCTTCCGGGCTCCGCGTCGATGACCGTGTAGGATCCCCAGCTTTTATCGGCGTATCTCACATCGCTTCCCTCCGTGATCTTTTCCACGAAGGGCTTCATGTACCCGCTGGCCTCACGCCCGGATACGAGAATACCGTCGGAAGAGGCGGCTATGATCATATTCTTTGCCCCCATGCAGAGAAGGGGTATGTCCAGTTCGTTTATGGCCTTGGTGTTCTCACAAGTGGAATCCATGGTGACATTGCCCATGGAATCGCCGCTCATGACCTCGCTCATGGTGTTCCAGGTGCCCACGTCCTTCCATTCCCCGGCGTACCTTATCACCATGATGTCCTTCTCTTTTTCGGCCACGGCGTAATCGAAGCTGATCTTTTCAAGCTCCGGGTAATGGACCCTGAGATCCTCATAGGAATCATATCCCGTGAGTTCCCGGGCCTTCCGGAGGATGTAATCTATCCTGAGGGAGAACACCCCCGCGTTCCAGAGGGCTCCCTGGGCGATGTATTCGCCTGCGGTCCTGATATCCGGCTTTTCCTTGAAGGAGAGCACCCGGCTCACCTGCTCCCTGTCTTCAGGGATGACATAGCCGTATTTGTCGGATGGATAGGACGGCTCCATTCCCATGACCGTGATGGCGGCCTGTCCCTGTTCGGTGATCCCGCTCATTTTCTTTACGGTCTCAAAATAACTGTCCTCCACATAGGGATCCACCGGGCACACGACCACGGCGGAGGAGGCGTCCACTCCCCTGACGTCGCGAAGGAAAGCCGCCGCGAGGGCGATGGCGGGGAAGGTATCCCTTCTGCAGGGTTCCACGCATACGTCCGCCTCTTCCCCGATCTGGTTGTGAATGGCGCTGACCTGGGTCCTGGAGGTAGCGATGGTGACTCCCGCGCCGGGGCAGTTCCTCGTGATCTGGGAATAAACCCTCTGCACCATGGACTCGTACTCACCGTCCCTGTTTTTCAATATCTTTATGAACTGTTTTGACCTGACGTCGTTGGAAAGGGGCCAGAGCCTCTTCCCGCTGCCGCCCGAAAGTAAGATTATCTGCATAATGCTCCTCCGCTAAGCTGTCCGGCACCCGGCAGTCCGGGCGTTGATACTTCTCTATTTCCCTGCTGTCTCCGCCTCTTTCGGCGCCGCCTTCCGGGCTCCGACCTCGATGAGTCCGATCATGACGAAGACCATAGGGGTTACGATTATGTTCTGGTAACAGAAGAAATTGTGGATCACATAAGAGACCACGCACATCATCCAGGGAAGGTTGGCCTCCAGGTTTTTGAGGGATCTCCTTACGGCCGATACAAATATGGCCATGTAAGCTGCGCCTCCCAGAAGTCCGTAGCCCAGCAGGCAGTTGAGCCATTCGTTGTGCACGCAGGCTATGCCCAGTTCCGTTCCCACATTGTTCAGGATCTCGTTCTGGTGGTAGGCGCTCAGCTCATAAATGATACAGTCGGGCCCGGCGCCGAAGATGAGCTTCAGGGGATCCTGTGTCGCCCAGTCCCCCAGTGTCATGAGGGCGATGTGCCAGATGGCGCCTCTGTGGTTCCCCCAGTCATCGCCGAAAGAAAAGTATGTGGCGGATACGTCTTCCCCGGTGACAGCAATGCTGTCAGGCAGCATCCCCGCGGTGTTCAGTCCCACGAATATGAAATAGAACGCGAACATCCCGATGACCAGTCCCAGGTATATCTTCCTGATAAACTCATATCTGTCGATCTTCAGCTCTTTTTTCTTCTCGAGATATCTGACGAGGCCGTATACGCCGGCGACCGCCACGATGCCTATAAGGGTCTCCTTACCCTGCGTCAGCCTCTGGGACAGTCCCCCGAGGGCGGTGGCGTCCGGATTTGAGATCTGTAAAAGCCCCAGGAACTTGAAGCCCAGGAGTATCAGCAGAGTGATCTCAAACACCGCGTTGATGCTCTCATTATCCTTGAAGGAAAACCAGAGCAGGATGCTCATGGCGGCGAAGAGGGCGAGGAAGCCGGAATCATTTCCGGAAGCGGTGAGGGACATGCTCATGATGAAGATGTATATACCGGAAATGATCTTCACATCGATGGCCCGGGCCTTCCAGTACACGAATATCCCTATGGGGATGAACACCGTTACGTAATTCGAGAAATATGTCTGCTGCCCGATGGTGGACAGGAACTGTATCAGCTGCGGGTTGCTCTTGTCGGCAAGGGTCCCGATGGGATCCTGGCCCAGTCTGTTGAGCACCCCTATGCAGGCCACCAGCCATGAAGCGGCCATCCAGAGATACCACTCCCATTTCTTTGCGCTCCAGAATCTGGAGGCCAGAAGGTAAATGATGACCAGGGCTATCTGGGTTATGAGTCCCATGTTCCAGTACTGGTAGCCGTCCACCACCGTGTCCTTGTAGGGAGTGAGTATGGAGGAAACGGACACCAGCAGAAGGAATGTGGCCACTATATCGTCCTGGATGCTGAGAGCGTGGAAGCCGTAAAGCTTTTCCTTCTTCACCTTAGCATCGATGACATACCATATCAGTATGGCCGCGATGAAGATAAAGCATCCCGGGAAATAAAAGGCCCTGCTCTTGTAGTCGGCGAAGAAGGAGATGTTTGAAAAGAACCTCCACTTTGCATCGCCGATGTCGTAGAAATAATTCTGCATATAGAAAGGGTAGACCACCATAAGCAGGAATATGTAGAGAGAAACCATGAAGATCAGGCAGAGCATCGGCAGCCTGTGCCCGTTGGGGTTCACCAGGGTCTTAAGATCCATCTCCGCCCTGTTCTTACGGTTCTTTTTTCTTGTTTTATTACTCATGATCTTCCTGTCTCCGTTCAGGCTCACAATTTCGGGGCAGAAATAAGACCGCTCTGTCCCGGGGACCTGTGTCACGCTTCAGCATCGTTTCAAAATTAATACAAAGTTTCAACCCGTTCATTATAATTGTTCACGCCTTTCAGTCAAGTCAGCGGTCATCTCCGGCCTCATACCGCCGGTGCCGCAGTATGAGACCGCTTTTTTGTTTTGACCTTTGAAAACAAATGTCATATAATCCATTTTATGTGCGCTTCGATAAAGAAGGATGAAAGACGGCATGTCTTCATAATAGGCTGCAAAGGGATCCCGGCAAGGTACGGCGGCTTTGAGACCTTTGCGGATCATCTGGTGAGAGGGAGCAGGGATCCCGGAATCGTCTGGCATGTTGCGTGCCAGCTTTCGGGAGAGGGCGCGGATATCACTTCCGCAGCCACGGCCTGGTCCCAGATGGACCAGACTTTCACCACCCACCCCGAAGGCGAGGAAATAGGGACCGTCTTCTTCATAAGGGTCCACTCAAAACTGGGGAAGGCGAAAGCCATCTTTTATGACGTGGACGCCATGACCTACGCCATTGAATACTGTGAGAAGCACCGGGAGATACAAAACCCCGTGTTCTATCTGCTGGCCTACAGGATAGGCCCCTGGATGGGGCATTTTGCAAGACGCATCCACAGGCTCGGGGGACAGCTCTTCCTGAATCCCGACGGACACGAGTGGATGAGGAGAAAGTGGAGCCGTCCTGTACGGATCTACTGGAAGATATCGGAGAACATGTCCGTAAGGAAGGCGGACAAGGTGATCTGTGACAGCAGGGCGATAAAGGATTATATCGACAGAAAATACCGTCACAGGGATGTGATGTTCATCCCCTACGGAGCGGATATGCCGGAGGAGAGCGAACTTGCCGGTACTGAAGCAGGCAGCGCCCCGGAGGATCTCTCTTCGGGAGAAGGCAGCCGCAGACCCGGCCGGGATCCGGTGGAGGACAGGTACGATTCCTGGCTTTCCTCCCATTCAGTCTCCGAGAGAAAATACTGTCTCTGCGTGGGCAGGTTCGTTCCCGAGAACAATTACGACGTGATCATCCGCGAGTTCATGTCCGTAAAGAGCGATATGAAGCTCATCCTGATAACCACCGCAAATGACGAGCTCAAGGCCGCCATAGATGAAGCGACGGGTTTTTCCGGGGATGACAGGATCCAGATCTGCACCCCTCTTTATGACGAGAAGCTCCTTACGAGGATCAGGGCCGGTTCCTTCGCCTACATCCACGGGCATGAGGTAGGGGGCACGAACCCGTCCCTTTTGGAGAGCCTTGCGGCCTCCCCCCTCTGCATGGTGCTGGATGTGCCTTTTAACAGGGAGGTGACCGGCGATTCGGCCATATACTGGACAAAAGAGCCGGGATCGATGGGAAACGCCCTGAAGAAAGCCTGCAGCATGCCCCGGGAGGAGCTGGCGCGCCTGCGGGAGCTGGCCAAAGAGCGCATAAAGGATGACTACAGCTGGCCTTCGGTCATAAAAAAATACGAGGCCCTGTTCAGATGATGTTTCATGTGCTATAATTTATAGGTTATGGCAAAATCTTCATTCAGGATAGAAGGAAAGACGGCCCTGGGCCATTTCCTCACATACAGGCCTCTGATACACGAGCTTGTGACAAGAGATCTCAAGGTCAAATACCGGAGGAGCTTTCTGGGTTACGTATGGAGCGTGCTGAACCCGCTTCTCATGATGTGCCTTCAGGCCTGGGTTTTTACGGTTATTTTCAAGAGCAATATAGAGAATTATCCCCTATATCTGATCATAGGGAATACTCTCTACACCTTCTTTTCCGAATCCACCACGATTTCCATGAACTCCATCATTTCAAATGCCGGCCTGATAAAGAAGGTATACATACCGAAATTCATTCTGCCAATATCCTCCGTGGTCTCGTCGCTGGTGACCACCCTGTTTTCGTTTGCGGCCATAGTCATAGTCATGATCATCACCCGCGCTCCCGTGCACTGGACCATCCTTCTGGTCTGGTTCCCTCTGCTGTCCATGTTCCTGTTCAACTGCGGAGTGGGGATGATCCTTTCGGGGCTCACGGTCTATTTCCGTGACATGCAGCATCTGTACGGAGTCGTGACCCTGGCTCTCATGTACGCCACGCCCATATTTTACTCCATAGACGCCATGACCCCCGAGGTTCAGTTCATGATCAGGCTCAATCCCATTTACCACTACATCAATCTCTTCAGATGTCTGATCATGATAGGCGGAGTACCGGGGCCCAACACCTGGTTTGCCTGCATAGCCAGCGCCACGGTGACGATGATCATAGGCCTGATGGTATTCAGGAAGCTGCAGAAGAATTTCCTCCTGCACATTTAAGGATCGGGACAGATGGACACGACGGAAAACACAGCCATAATCGCGGATCACATAAGCATGAAGTTCAACCTCGCCCAGGAACGGACGGAGGCTTTGAAGGAGTATGTGATCAAGAAGATAAAACGGCAGCTCCACTACACCGAGTTCTACGCCCTGAGGGACGTGAGCTTCTCTCTGAAAAAGGGCGGATCCCTGGGGATCATCGGCAGGAACGGTTCCGGAAAGTCAACCCTGCTGAAGTGCATAGCCGGAGTGATGTTCCCCACAAAGGGGACGGTGACGGTGACGGGCAGCATAGCACCCCTGATCGAACTTGGAGCGGGCTTTGATCCGGAGCTCACCGCAAAGGAGAACGTGTACCTGAACGGCGCAGTCCTCGGACATGACAGGGCTTTCATGAACGAACGCTTCGACGAGATCATCGATTTCGCCGAGCTTTGGGAGTTTGTGGACGTTCCGGTGAAGAATTATTCCAGCGGTATGTACGCAAGGCTCGGATTCGCCATCGCAACAGAGATCAAGGCGGATGTGCTCATCTGCGACGAGATCCTGTCGGTGGGAGACATGGCCTTTCAGCAGAAATGCAGGAAACGTATGGAAGAGCTCCTGTCGGGAGGAACCACCCTGCTCTACGTGGGGCAGGATCCCCAGACCGTGGAGGAGATGTGCGCGGAAGCGCTCTGGCTGGACCACGGCCGCGTGAGGGAGTACGGGGACTCCTATAAAGTCTGCGGAGCTTATATGGACTATCTGGACGAGATCTCCTGATATCCTTTCTCACGGAGAGCAGGACAGGAACCCTTTTTCTTCAGTGACCGGGGCTCTCACCGGTCAGCGCATTTCCAGTATTCATAGATGTCGGATACCGTGGTCTCAAGAGGGATCCCGGGTTTCCACCCCGTATCCGAGAACAGCTTGTCCGTGTCAGCCTCGTATTTGGGCGCATCCTGAGGCCTGAACCTGAGGGCGTCTGCGTGGATCTCCGGGGTGATGCCGGTAATGCCGGTGAGGATCTCTATGATCCTCCTTATGGGAACCGCATGGCCACGCCCCACGTTATAGATCTCGCCCGCCCTTCCCTTTTCGGAAATGAGACAAAGAGCCTTCACTATGTCCCTGACATCGGTAAAGTCGCGCTCAACATTTATATTTCCGACGTAAATGGGGAATTCCTTAAGTCCTGCCTTTTCCGCTTTGGCGAACTGCCTGCAGAAATCGGAGATGACAAACCTCCCCGACTGGCCGGGGCCCGCCTCGTTAAAGGTTCTGGCCACCATGACCTTCATCCGGTAAGCATCGGCGTAGATCCTGCACATCTGGGAGGCGCAGGCCATGGATGCGGCAAATACGTTATCGGGCCGCGGCTGGACATCCTCCCTGAGGGGATAGGCGTCAAAGGAATGAGGACCGTACTCCTCACCCGATCCGGCAAAGACCACCACAGGCATCTCATCCATTTTCCGGGCGGCGTCAAGCACGTTAATGGCCCCCGTCACGTTGGTATCCACGGTCACCCCCGGCTCCCTCCAGGCCCTGGACACGGAGTTCTGGACCGCAAAGTCGAAGATGACGCCGGGCTTTACCTTCGAGATGACATTCTCCACATTTTCCCTGTCGGTGACATCCAGCCTGAGGATCTCGTTTCCCGCAGCCCGGGCGTCCTGATACAGCGAGGCGTTGTCTCCCGAGTGGGAGGGATCCGTGGTGGTCACGGTGAGGCTGAAGCCCCTGTCCCTCAGACATGGAGCCATATATCTTCCAAAGAGGCCGGTGAAGCCTATGATCAAAGCGTTTTTCACAGTTTTTCCCTCCACCAGTCCAGAGTGTCGCTTATGGTCTGTTCCGTAGGTATCACGGGCTGCCACCCGGTCTCGGTCCTGATCTTCGTTATATCGGCTTCGATCACCGGCACGTCTATGGGGCGGACTCTGGCGGGATCGGTCTCCACCACGGCGTCCACGCCGCTTATCTCAATGATCATGTTAAGGAGATCGCTTATCTTTCTGGCGTTCTGGCTTCCTACATTGTAGGTTTCCCCCGCCCTTCCGAACATGGCGAGGCGAAGGTAAGCCCGCACCACGTCCCTCACATCCGTAAAGTCCCTTTTTGAGCCCAGGTTTCCGGTCCTGAAAACGCAGGGGGACTGGCCCTTTTCCATCATGACCGCCTGCTTGCAGAAGTCGGATAGCACGAAGGTGTCGGACTGCCCGGGGCCGAAATGATTGAAGGACCTGGTCATGATCACCCTCATGCCGTAGCTCCCGGCGTAAACAGCGCCCATCATGCCCTGGCACATCTTTGACGCGGCATAGATATTTCCGGGCTTTAACAGCTCGGTCTCTTTTATGGGAACGTGTTCCGGATCGATCCGTCCGTATTCCTCTCCGGAACCGACCATGAGGAGCGTGGTCTTAAGCCCCAGGGATCTGACGGCGTCCATCAGGTTCAGGGCGCCCTTGACATTGATGTCCATTGTAAGGCCGGGCTTTTTCCACGAAAGAGCGACGGAGCTCTGGGCCGCCAGATGGAAAATGTATTCCGGACGCTCCTCATACAGCAGCCTGTACAGCGCCTGTTCATCCAGAATATCCAGGGGCCTTATCTCCGCACCCTCTATCTCCGGTTTTTCTCCGGGCAGGACCGTGGCCAGGACGCTGCACTTAAGCGTGTCCTGTATCTCCTTTGCGAGATAAGGGCCCACAAAACCCGCCGCTCCGATGATCAACGCACGCATCTTTTACGCAGCCTCTGTCTCTCAGTTTATCAGCCCGTGCCATTCCTGAAGGGAACGGATCTGTCCGGCACCGCTGGACAGTATCTCATGTATTCCTTCACAGGCCGCCCGGGCAGCGGTTATGGTGGTCACATAAGGTATGCCGGATCTGATGGCAGCCTTTCTCAGATAACTGTCATCATGGATGGCTTCCTTTCCGGCGGGGGTGTTGATTATGAGCTGGATCTCACCGTTGGTCATGAAATCCGTGATATCGGGACGTCCCTCGTAGGACTTGAGCACCCGTCTCACGGGAATCCCGTTTTTCTTTATGAGTTCATAGGTGCCGCCCGTGGCCATGAGATTGAAACCGTCGTCATGGAAGCTCTTTGCTATGGCGCAGATATCGGGCTTGTCCTTGTCGTTTACGGAAATAAGGACCGCGCCTCCAAGGGGGAGCCTTGAATTGGCCCCTTCCTCGGCCTTAAAAAAGGCTTCGCCGAGGCTTTCGGCCATCCCCAGGACCTCACCCGTGGACCTCATCTCGGGTCCCAGAAGAGGATCCACCTCCGGGAACATGTTGAAGGGGAACACCGCTTCCTTGACTCCGACGTAGGGTATATTCCTCTCCTTCAGATCCGGAACCGGGGAAGCCTTCCCGGTGAGGGAAGAAGTGATGACCTCCGTGGCGACCGGCACCATCCTGAAGCCGCATACCTTGGATACCAGGGGCACCGTCCGGGAAGCTCTGGGATTGGCCTCCAGCACAAACACCTTCCCGTCCTCTATGGCGTACTGCATGTTCATAAGACCTACCACATGCATTTCTTCCGCGATCTTTCTGGTATATTCCTTTATGGTCCGGAGGTTATCCGGAGATATGTGCTTGGAGGGGATCATGCAGGCGGAATCTCCCGAATGCACTCCCGCAAGCTCTATGTGTTCCATGACCGCGGGAACATAGGCGTGGGTGCCGTCGGCAATGGCGTCCGCCTCGCATTCCAGCGCCTTATGCAGGAATCTGTCTATCAGGATAGGACGGTCGGGAGTGACGCCCTCGGCGGCTCTCATGTACTCGTCCATCTGCTCGTCGTCATACACCACTTCCATGCCTCTGCCCCCGAGAACGTAAGAGGGCCTCACCATCACGGGATAACCGATCTCAGCGGCCGCCTTCTTCGCTTCCTCAACCGTAGTGGCCATGGAAGATTCAGGCATGGGTATGCCCAGCTTGTCCATCATCTGTCTGAACCGGTCCCTGTCCTCCGCCAGATCGATGACCTCCGGGGTAGTGCCCAGGATGTTCACTCCTTCCTTTTCCAGGGCCGACGCCAGATTCAGGGGAGTCTGCCCCCCGAACTGGGCAATGACTCCCGCAGGCTTTTCCTTCCTGTAGATGCTCAGCACATCCTCGAGAGTCAGGGGTTCAAAATAGAGTTTGTCAGAGGTGTCGTAATCCGTGGACACCGTCTCCGGATTGCAGTTTACGATTATGGTCTCGAAGCCCAGCTGTTTCAGGGATTTGGCGGCATGGACGCAGCAGTAGTCGAACTCGATGCCCTGGCCTATGCGGTTCGGGCCGCCGCCCAGGATCATGATCTTCGGCCTGTCTTCGGACACCCTGTCGTTGTCCTCGGTCTGATAGGAAGAATAGTAATAAGAACTGTCCTCCGTTCCGCTCACATGGACCGCATCCCAGTTTTCGTTTATGGAATATCCTTCCCTGGCGTGCCGGATATCATCTTCGGGCACCCCAAGGATCATGGAGAGATACCGGTCCGAAAATCCGTCTTCCTTGGCCTTTTTCAGGTCATCTCTGTCCGGGACGCGACCCTTGTATTTATCCGTGAGCGCCTTTTCTTCGGACACGATCTCCAGCATCTGCTCAAGGAAATACCTCTTGACCTTTGTGATCTCGAAAATCTCGTCTATGGTGGCGCCCTTCATGAACGCGGTGTACATGATGAAGTGGCGTTCCGAGCTGGAACTGACCAACAGCCTCAGAAGCTCCTGTTTCGTGAGCGAATCGTAATTCCTGACATGCCCCAGGCCGTAGCGGCCCTTTTCGAGAGAGCGGACAGCCTTCTGGAAAGCCTCCTTATAGGTCTTTCCGATGCTCATGACCTCGCCCACGGCTCTCATCTGGGTCCCCAGCACATCCTTAACGCCATGGAACTTTTCAAAGGCCCATCTGGCGAACTTCACCACCACATAGTCCCCGTCGGGCTTGTATTTATCCAGGGTTCCGTATTTCCCGCAGGGAAGCTCCGGCAGGGTGAGTCCCGCCGCCAGCTTTGCGGATACAAGGGCGATGGGGAAACCGGTGGCCTTCGACGCAAGGGCGGAAGATCTGGATGTCCGGGGATTGATCTCTATCACCACGAGCCTGTCGCTCACGGGGTCATGGGCGAACTGTACATTGGTGCCTCCTATGACGCCTATGTGCTCCACTATCCTGTAGGCCTGCTCCTGCATCTTTTTCTGAAGATCTTCGGAAATGGTGAGCATGGGGGCCGTGCAGAAGGAATCTCCCGTGTGCACTCCCACGGGGTCCACATTTTCTATGAAGCACACCGTGATCATGTTGTTCAGGGAATCCCTCACCACCTCAAGCTCGAGCTCCTCCCAGCCCAGGATGGACTCTTCCACCAGCACCTGATGTATCAGGGAAGCCTTCAGCCCTCTCTCGCAGATGACCTTCAGTTCTTCGCGGTTGTATACGAATCCGCCTCCGGTGCCGCCCATGGTATAGGCAGGACGGAGGACCACCGGATAGCCCAGATCATCGGCTATGGCAAGGGCTTCCTCCACCGTGTAAGCCACGGCGCTCCTGGCCATCTCTATGCCGAGAGAATTCATGGTCTCCTTGAACTCCACCCGGTCCTCGCCCCGCTCAATGGCGTCGGCCCTGACTCCGATGACTTCCACCTTGTATTTGTCCAGGATCCCGGCCTTGTATAATTCGGCGCACAGATTAAGCCCCGACTGGCCGCCGAGATTCGGCAGCAACGCGTCGGGGCGTTCTTTTTCGATGATCTGTTCAAGCCTTTCTTTGTTGAGAGGCTCGATATAAGTGTGATCGGCAGTTTCCGGATCAGTCATGATGGTGGCCGGATTTGAATTCACCAGCACGATCTCGTACCCGAGGCTTTTCAGCGCTTTGCAGGCCTGAGTGCCGGAATAATCAAACTCACAGGCCTGCCCGATCACAATGGGGCCGGAGCCTATGATAAGAACCTTGTGTATATCCTCTCTCTTGGGCATCTTTCCCTCCTAACGAATACCGGTTCCGATACAGCCCCGCATACAGGCATTTCCTCATGCAGGGCAAAAGCCAAAAGAGATTATAAACTAAAACAGGGTTCTTGTAAAATAAATAATCCTGTCCGGATCAATCCTTGACGTTGATATTGCTGCCCCTTCTGATGACCTTTTTTCCGAGGGTATTTCCCACATGAGCGTTGTCAGATCCATCGAGTCTGACATTGATCCCGCCGGAGACGTTCTCGAGGATCTCGTCATCCAGAAGCTGCTTTCCGTTTTCAACAATGTCCTTTATCTCCCTGTCAGCCATTTTCCATTCCTCCTTAAGATAAATGATGATCGTGATATTTGCTGTTCATATCCCTTTATACGAAAGATATCACGCCGGGGTCAAGTACAAAATTTAATATTTACAGAAAGCAGGGTATTGTGTTAGAATGCTAAAGGTTATATTGTCTTTTGATCATTGGGGGGTATCATATGTTTGGATTCAAGCAGGATCTTTCCTATCAGGAGGATCTGTCAAAACTTGTTTCGGTCATGGAACGCATTTCCAAAGGTGAGCTTCAGTCCGCAGACGAAAAGGAATTTTCACATCCCGAAACGGCCCGGGCGCTCAACAGGGTCCTTGACTCCGGGCTGCTGGCGAATAACCTCATTGCCATGCGCCTGAACGAGTCCATGGCCACTATCGGAGACAGTTCGAAGGTCAGGACCATGCTGGAGGAAGTGATAGAGCAGAACAAGACGGTCCAGACCATTGAAGATTCCGGAAACGAGCTCAAGGATTCCATTTCCGCAGTCCAGTCCTCCGTGCAGGACATCCAGAAGGAAGCCCAGGAGATGAACGGGACCGCCAGAACCTGCACCAGCGATATGAACAAATCCATCGATATAATGAACATGCTGTCAGACCGGATGACCGAGGTCGGGCAGCAGGTTGAGAGCTTCAGGACACAGTTGGACCAGATTAATTCCATCATAGATTCCATCAAGGATCTCGCCGACAACTCAAGCCTTCTGGCTCTGAACGCCTCGATCGAGGCCGCAAGGGCGGGGGAATCCGGCAGAGGCTTTGCCGTAGTCGCCCAGCAGATGGGCCAGCTTTCAAACCAGACCACCTCCTTCGCGGACGACGTGGTGGGCTATGTGGCCAACCTGAACAACGGGATCACCGCCCTGACTCAGGCCGTGGAATCCACAGCCGCCCAGATGAACACCGGAAATGAGAGCCTGAAAAAATCCGTGGACAGTCTCATGGCAATGGATGAGCAGATCGAAGGCATAGGGACGGACATAGGGAACATCTATCAGGAGATCAATCACCAGTCGGAACTCACGAAGGATTTCATCGGGATAGGCACCACCATGGCGCAGTCCTACAATAACCTTTACGACGAGTGTCTGGAAACCGGAAAATTCCTCTACAAGATATCCAGGAATGTGGACGGCACAAGGGGCGATATGGCCAGGCTCAGGTCAAAGCTCCCGGTTCAGGACTGGCTGAACATATTCAAGGTGGACCACCTGATCTTCACCTGGCGTCTGTACAATATGATCGTGGGTTTTGAAACCCTGAGGATAGACCAGCTGAACAACCCCAACGGCTGCAAGCTCGGGAAATGGCTTGCCGCACAGACCGATCCGGCAATCACCTCTTCCGAGGCTTTCAAAAACGTCAAGAAGACCCATGAGGAGCTTCACAGATATGCCTGCGACTGCTTCAACGCCAATCAGTCAAACGACAGGGAAGCCGCCATGACGCACTTCGAATCGGCATACAGGACCTATCAGACCCTCATGCACGATATAGACAGACTTAAATCCCAGGAAAGAGAACTCGGAAACAGGGACGAGACAGACACCTCCAAGGCCACGAACGCCGGCATCAAATAAGAACAAACTTACAAGCCTTCAAGATCCCCTTTCTCCAGCGGCGCGCCAAAAGGAATATCCCGGCGCGCCGCCTTATTTATTAGCTGATCCATGCATTCGGGGGGAAGTCCGCAGGAAGGGCGGACGCTCTTCACGTTCTCTTCCGTGAAAAGCTCTCCCTTTTTGATATCCCGTGAAGCGAAGAGGCTCCTCCTGAGCTCGGTGGTCTCCTTTCCGGAGCAGCCGTAACTGACCCTGCCCAGAGCCTTTACCGCCGTCCTCACGTCAGATACCATGCGTGAAAACTCCTCAGGGCTCATGGAAAAAGCGGAATCCGCGCTTTCAACTCCCGGGAGCATGAGATGCTTTTCTATGACTCTCGCTCCGAGAGCCACCGCAGCCACGTCCGAAACGGAACCCGGGCTGTGGTCGCTGAGCCCCACAGGGATATGAAATGTGTCCATCATGTGGGGAATAGTCCTGAGATTCATGGCTGAAGGATCCGCCGGGTATTCGCTCAGGCACTTCAAAATGGCGATCCTGTGATTCCCCGCGTCGATACAGGTCTGCACCGCTTTCCCGATCTCTTCCTCCGTAGCCATGCCCGTGCTCATTATCACCGGTTTCCCGGTGGAGGCGGCGCAGCGTATCAGAGGGATATCCACCAGTTCAAAGCTCGCTATCTTATAAGCCTCGCAGCCGATACCCTCGAGAAAGTCCACCGCAGTCCGGTCGAAAGGGGAAGAAAAGAAATCGATCCCCTGCCTCTCACACTCCGATCGTATCTCGCTCTGCCACTCCCAGGGAGTGAGGGCTGCGGAATAGAGATCGTAAAGTCTCTTCCCGTCCCACAATCCGCCTTTGAGCCTGAAATGATCGCCGTCACAGTCAAGGGTCAGGGTATCGGCGGTGTAGGTCTGGGTCTTTACGCAGTCAGCTCCGGCAAGAGCGGCCTCTCTCACCAGCTTCAGCGCATTGTCCAAAGACCCGCCGTGGTTTGCGCTCATTTCCGCTATGACGTAGACTTCATCATTTTCGACTTTATCAAAAAGCCTGAACATTTATATCTCCCGGATAAGGTTTATCTGGACTCTTCCGCCTCGTCCTCATTTTCCTCGAGGCTGTAACGTCTCTCCACAACTACCTTGTCGCTGTAGCCGGCAAAGCACTGATCCACCTTTGCATCATCCATTTTGGGGGTGATAAGGCTCACCACGGGGATCAGCACCAGTCCCGCCAGCATGGTGAAAGCCCCGGCGTTTATGGGGGATTTGATGTAGTGGAGCAGCATATTGGATACCGTTATGCCCACCCCGGAAATGAAGCAGGCCCATACCGCGGCGGGAGTGGTCTTCTTCCAGTACAGTCCGTAAAGGAAGGGGGCGAGGAAGGAACCTGCGAGTGCTCCCCAGGAATAACCCATGAGCTGGGCGATGAAGGTGGGGGGATTGAGGGCGATCACCACCGAAAGGATGATGAACACCACCAGCAGCACTCTCATTATGAGAAGCTGGCTCTTCTCCTCCAGATCCTTCTTTACATGAGAGATCAGATCCAGCGTCACGGAGGAGCTGGAGGTGAGCACCAGCGATGAAAGAGTGGACATGGAGGCAGACAGCACAAGGACTATCACGATACCGATCAGAACGTCAGGGAGGGTAGCCAGCATCTCAGGCACTATGGCGTCGTAGATCACGCTGCCGTCCTCTTTGTAGATAGCGGGATTTGAACTGTAGAGCCTGGCAAAGCCGCCGAGGAAATAGCATCCTCCTGCCACCACCACGGCGAAAAACGTGGATATCACCGTGCCCGCCTTTATGGAACGCTCGTCCTTGATGGCGTAAAACTTCCCAACCATCTGCGGAAGCCCCCAGGTGCCGAGGGAAGTCAGCACCACGACCCCCAGGAGATTAAGGGGATCGGGTCCGAAGAAGGAAATGAAAGCCCCCTGCATTCCCTGAGTCACGGGAAGATCGCTCTCGTATTGGGAAAGAGTGGTAAGCGCATTCAAAAATCCTCCGTTGCTGTTGAGGACCGCCAGCACCACAGTGCTTATACCGAACAGCATGATGATGCCCTGTACGAAATCGTTCACCACCGTGGCCATATATCCGCCGAGTATCACATACACGCAGGTAAGGGCGGCCATCACCACCACGCAGACCTTGTAGGGCACATCGAATGCCATGCCGAATAGCCTGGAAAGCCCGTTATACACCGATGAGGTGTAGGGTATCAGGAAAAGGAAGGAAATAAGGGCGGCGGTCACCTTCAGAGCGTTGGAATCAAACCTCTTGCCGAAGAAATCCGGCATGGTCCTGGAATCCATGTGCTTTGTCATGACCCTGGTCCTGCGCCCCAGGACCATCCAGGCCAGAAGGGAACCCAGAACGGCGTTTCCTATGCCCACCCAGGTGGCCGACATTCCGTATTTATAGCCAAACTGTCCGGCGTAGCCCACGAACACCACCGCCGAAAAATAGGAAGTTCCGTAGCCAAAGGCTGTGAGCCAGGGGCCCGCCGTCCTGCCTCCCAGGACGAAGCCCTCCACATCCTTTGTCTTCTTTCTGGTCATGACCCCTATAGTGATCATAACCGCGAAAAACAGGATCAGAAGCACGATCTTTGCAATCATTTTTTATTCCTCCAATATATGATGATCATTCCCGGACCGGGCAGGGAACGATGCTCCCTGCCCGATGAAATGACTGTATCCGTTACCTGAGATCTCCCCTCAGTATCCGAGCTCTTCGCCCACCAGAAACACCTTGATCCTTCCGGCGGGGCCTCCGCTGTTCCTTCTTGTGATAACGAACTGA
>JAEELB010000267.1 GCA_016288705.1 Lachnospiraceae bacterium
CCTACGGCGGCGCCGGAAATATCTTCGGAATGGTCATAGGAGCAACGCTCATCGGCGTTATCAACCTGGGCATGTCCCTCATGGGCGTCGATGCCAACTGGCAGAAGGTCGTCAAGGGCGTGGTCCTGCTGTCTGCTGTTGTGTTCGATATCCTTGCATCAAAGAAAAACAGCGTCAAGTGACAGATTGCTCCTGACATTAGGTTAATATCTGGATCATGCGCTCCCGGATCAATCATTCCGGGGGCGCTTTCTTTATTCTATATCATTTCGGGTGTGGACATACCGGATAAGTGAGATGTATAATTTTTTATGAAACGGAGTCCCGGCGATACTGACGATCCGGGAGTGGATCTGAGGAGAGATCATATGAAATACGGATTCCAAAGACCTGACCTTCAGCGTAAAGATGAAGACCGGCAAGGGGATAACCTGTTCGAAGTCGGGCTTCCTGACAGCCTCTTCTCCCGAAAAGGCTGAGGCGGTGATCACGGTGAAGTCCGGAAAGATCAAAAAAGAGATAGAGGTAAGATACTCCGGACGTCCGGAAAATCTGTTTACACTCAAGCAGACATCCGTGAACGTGAAGAAACCGAAAAACAGCAAAGCAAAGGCGAAAAAGGTTGCTTTTAAGGCGACGATGCCGAAGAAGAACCCTCCGGCGTTCACACTGAGCGTTGCCGGGAATCCCAAAGGGATAACCCGGGATGATGCCGGAAAGCTCTCGGTAACAGACGCCGTTTCACCCGGCTGTTATACGGTCATTGCCACACCTGATGACAAAACATTGGGATATAACACATCTGTCTGTGAATTGATAATCAAATGATCACCGAAACAGGGCAATAAATGTGATCGGGATGTATGATTTACCTTATGAACGGGCTTTTCAGTCATGAGAAAACGGGAAAGAGAAAGGAATCTTCGGAAATGATCATGAACAAAAAATATGTGAGGATATCATCGTTTGTTCTGTCTGTATTGCTGGCCGTCCTTTCAGGGACGTCTGCCAGAGCCGCTGAAGCGTATCCTGCAGAACACTCCGCGCGGATCGGAGAGTATCATGATTCGTCTACGGGCGAGCCGCCGGTTGCCTTTGACGGCGATATCTGGGCGTCGGGATCCGTTGACGGAGAACAGGCGCTTCTTCCAGCAAAAGCTGCCGGGCTGAATGTAGAGACGCATACGCCTCAGGAGATCAGAGATTTCATATCGGCTCATCCCTCTGACGAGGAGGAGATCTCCACCTGGTCTGAATCGCCAAGTTCAAAATACCCGTACAAGCTCGGCAGGATTTCAGATACGACGCGTACCTCCGCCCTCAATATGCTTAATACGGTCCGCTACATTGCGGGTCTGAATGCGGATGTCACGAGCGATGATGAATATGAGAAGCTTGCCCAGGCCGCGACCCTGGCGGATGCAGCTTTCGGTATGCTCTCACACTATCCGGAGAAGGTCGATGACATGGATCAGGATCTTTATGATCTTGGTGCAAAAGGGGCAAGAAGCTGCAACCTGGGATGGTCTTATTCCAGCTCAGGGCCTGATCCAACGCTGAACAATACGATCCTCCATGGCTGGACCGGAGACTCTGACAGTTCCAATATCGATGTTGTGGGACACCGCAGGTGGGTTTTGTCGCCCTGGATGTCCAAGACCGGGTTCGGAGTGACAATAGGTCCCTACAAGCCTGCTGATTACGATGAATCGGTCTATACTGCCATGTACGCCTTTGATACCGATGACAAGAGATTTGAGGACGTCAAAGAACTCCTCGTGGCATGGCCCGCACAGAACACTCCTGTCGAGTATTTCAGCGAGGAATGGTATGTGAACTATGCCAGCGCCTGGAGCCTGTCCACCGGCAAAAACCAGGACATCGACAAGGTCAAGGTTACCCTGGTCAGGCGTTCCGACAACAAGACATGGTCATTCAGCAAGGAAAAAGCCGACGGTTTTTTCAATGTGGACAACAATAATTACGGACAGCCGGGCTGCGTGATATTCCGCCCTGACGGCATAAGCAGATTTAAAGCCGGCGAAGTGTTCGACGTATCCATCACGGGACTAAACCCTTCGGACGTGAGCTACACCGTTAATTTCTTTTCCGCCAACGCCTCTCCGCAGCCCTCCGAATACGAACCCACGGAGATCACTCTGTCTCCCGATAAACTTGAACTGGAGGTTGGGAAGACCGGCAGCATAAGCGTTACGAAGAAACCCGCAGATTCAAAGGCTCCCGTAAGCTTCAGCAGTTCGAACTCAAACGTGGCGTCCGTAGATACGAACGGCGTTGTCACGGCCAGATCCGCAGGAACAGCGACGATCACGGTGAAATGCACAGATGATACAAAGACCTGCCCGGTAACTGTCTATGAGAGGCTTAATGATCTCAGCTTAAGCAGTCCTGAGGTTTATCTGTCCCTGGAGCAAAGCCTGACTCTCAAGGCGGATATTTCTCCGTCCGATATTGATGTTGAAGTCGTCTGGGAATCGGATGATAAAGGGAAATTCATAGAGATCACGCCATCAGCTGATGGGAGAAGCATAACAGTATCCGCAAAAGAGATCGGAAAAGCAATCGTCACGGTCACCGCTACTGACCGTACCCGTACGCCGGTCATCACAAAAAGCGCCACAGCCACGATCAACGTAAGGGAAAAGATCAAACATCTGATGGTGGTGGGTGAACGGCTGGATGTAAGGCAGGCGTTTTTTGACCAAAGTCCTTATTCCGTAAATGAATTCACAGTTACACCTGAGGGCTGTTTAACCTTGAAAAAAGGTATCGTCACGGCAAAGAAGCCGGGTGTAGTCACCATTACACCAGTGTCCGGGGAAGCCGCCCCTGTTGAAGTTGAAATAATACCTAAACCCGTGCTTAAGTTCGAGATCCCTCTGACACATACGGGTGATAAAACCAACATATACAAGAACTTCAAGGACAAATGGTCCGATCACGGATTTTCATTTTTAGGTTTCAGGAGTTCCAACCCGTTGGTTGCGGACATAGACCCGGTGACGGGTGTGATCACTGCGGGGGAGAAGGAAGGCTCTGCCACGATCACCGCCGTGATCTGCGAAAAGAACATTGGCGGGGCTGTAAAAACAATGACCGTAAAGGGCAGTATCAAGGTAAAGATTCCCTCATTCAAAAAGCCTGTCGTCACCATACAGACGGGCCAGACTATGACACTTTCAATGAAAAATATGCCGGTGAAATATTACACCCCGGATTTTGTTTCATCGGATGATGAATTGCTCACCGCAGAACCTCATTATAACAAAAAGGGAGAACTCACCGGAAAGGTCTTTGTAAAGGCGATCAGCGCATCTGATACTGATGATCCGGTAACACTCACCGCAACCATAAACGGAAAAGTCTATGATTGTACGATACGGATCGTAAAGCCCTGTATTTCCAAAGATCAGATAAATATAAAGGTTGGGAAGAAAGCCGTTGTCTCCCTGAATAAAACGAAAATAAAAAAATCCGACATTGTCTGGATATCAAATAATGAGAATGTTGCAACCGTTGACAGCAAAGGAAACATTTTGGGGATAAGCGAAGGCACCACTGTCATTTACACGGAAGCCGGCGGCATCCGTAATGAGTGTCTTGTAACGGTCTATTGATAAATACGGCTGTAAGGCAGCCATTGGTTTTAAGTATTGATTAAATAGCCTGGCCCCCGGTAAAACCCTGGGGTCTGAAATATAGTCTGCAATTTCGCATAATTAAAATACTACGAATAAATACCTGTGGCGAACCCATATCCCCTCATCGTGAATTCACAAAAAAATCAGTGTTTACGCGGTTATCCGGAACGGATCATATCCTTGCAAAAAAATCTTTGTCCCTTTCAGATTACGGATCGTATAAACAGTCATCAAGAACAAAAACAAAGATCTGTTGCACAGATCATTAATTTGGAGGTGAATGATATGAAGAATAAATTTTTCGCAATGATCACAGGAACTGCAATGGCTGTCGCGGTAACTGTATCATCCTTGTCCATGACCACATTTGCCGCAGCCCCGATCTCGGCACAGCAGGCTCAGCAGATCGCATACAGGGATGCCGGAGTTAATGCGATGAATGTCACATATCCCAGCGTGAAAAAAGATTTTGAAAACGGCCGTCAGGTATACGAAGTAAAGTTCTACGCCGGAAGCTTTGAATATGATTACGATATAGATGTATATTCGGGGACCGTGGTCGACCGTGACATAGACGGCATCTTCGACGACTGAACGATCGTAAAGATATCGCCGGATCTGACAGACAGAATCATCGTATCCGCTGTCATATACAGACACGCAGGGGCTTGACACATCCGTCAAGCCCCTGTTTTATGCCGCTCTATTGCGAAATTATGAGAAAAAGCCTTCACAAATTACGTAAACGTCAAGTTTTATCTTTCTTCCGTTTATATTGGCGGTCAAAGGAACTTTCTTTAGTGTTGTCATTCCGGATAATGAATGGCCGGCTTTAAGCGTGACCTTTGCAGTGGTATCGGATGAAACATGATCGGCACAGGCATTAGCCATACCGTAATTGTTTCCTGTAAACATCACTGTCTGATGGATTCCTGAAAGCATAAGCGCATCGGAAGTAAAGCTTTCTCCGTTCCAAAGCAGGATTTCATATTTGTCAGTACCTGAACGATACAATTTATCCGCAGCGCTTTCGGGATCGCTCAAAGACTTGTCAACTAAGCCTTCAATAGCACCACTGAATACCGGATCTTCTACATATATCATTGTAGTGAAAGTGATTCCCTGCAGAGGCGATCCTTTATACGTCATTCCCTCCAGCTCTTTTGGAAGATATGTGCAGGTCAGTTTGGATTCTCCAAAGGCTAATCCTTTGACGGAGCCGCTGAAAACGTCATTCTTTTTTTGCAATTCAACTACATCCGCACCTGATGTCTGATCCCATACTGCATCTGCCATTTTAACTCCGGGGATCCTGATCTTCTTGGTCTTTCCTTTATTTACATATACATTGCTGTGGTTTACCGACGTATCGTTCACTCCTACGTGGAATGACAGTGTGTTTCCGTTCTTGTCTGTTCCTGAGACACTTGCCTCACCGACTCCGATGGCGGTCATCTTTCCGCCCTTATCGATCATCACAATTCCGTTCTGATAGCCCGTAACCTTGCCTTTTGCGTCCAGGATCTCCTCAAAGTTATTCCATGTGGCGCCAGACGGGCTGAAGCCTTTTTTCTTTATGGGCACAGTCTGAAGCGGCATGAGCGCCACTTCTTCATCTGAAAAAGAAGTAACGGCGGGAAAATCAGTGACTTTTACTTTACACGAAAAGCGTTTGCCGCTTACAAGGATGTTGATCACGGTCTGTCCGGCAGCGTTTGCAAAGATCTGTCCGTCTTGGTCAACGGTTGCAACATCAGGATTTGTCGAAGAACATTCTACAGTAACGTGTGAGGAAGAGCTGCCGTCAATACCTGAAAAAGTCAGATTATGGGTTTCCCATCTGCTGAGAGTCAGGGATTTCTCCTCGAGAACGGGATCAATAACAGTGATCTCGGCTTTTTCATCATCTTCTCTGACCTCTTCATAAACCTTTACCCATTTTCCTCCGGAGTTTAACTCTTTTCCGGAAATCACCTCCACCAGCTGCAGCGTGGTCTTTCCTGCAGCTTTGGCCTTCGCAGTACCTTTGGAAACCGACATGACTTTAGTATCACTTGATTCCCATTTGAAACTGTATTTTATCTTACTGTATTTGCTGCTAAATGATTGAGCGGGGGGAAGACTGAAAGAATCTCCCTTAATGACATATAAAGGAAAATACTCCATCCAATACCCGAAATATGCCGCTTTGGCGGCCTCCAATTCTTCTTCCGTATCGGGGTTCATATCAGGAACCAAGGGCTCTGTTTCCTCCTCTGTTCCGACATCAAATGCTCCGGAAGAAAACATGGTTTCCTCCGACATATCCGTAAAATCCTCGTTCAGTTCCTGACTATCGATTGCTTCCCGGGCATTTACAGGCGCAAAAGTACAAAATGTCAGAATGGCTGCCAGCAACAATGCAATCTTTTTCTTCATGACTGAAAGATCCTCCTTTTTTTATTCCCTAAATAATAATATCGTAAAACCGGGGTAAAAAATTAGGGTCAAACAGGAAACATCAGGGATGTAACCTGTAAAACCCGGACTGAAGAAAGAACAACGGGTCTCAGCGGGAACGCTTTCTCAGATAATGATAGGTGTATTGATCGTTCATCGCCCTGGCTGAACTGATAACGGAAGGATCGGAATGATGATCATCATTAGGGTCGTCATTTTCGGACTTTACAACATATCCGGGATTTGAATCCCTGATCCCGAATTTTTCATGGAAATCACGCACTGAATTGATGTCATCCGTGGCGTGTCTGCGGCGCCTTGCACGACTGAACAGATAAACATTCACTATCACCATGAACACTATGACTACTACGGCCGTAAAGCCGCCTCTGAACATCTCGGACATCTGCCACACTCCCATACACTATCAACTATACCGTTAAACTTCTCCGGATCCTCACATAACCGTATCCATGATAACCTGTACCGGGAGTTCCTGTCAAATGAGGCAGAACACCTGTCAGCTGTCCTGCCGGACATAATAAGGCACAATGACGTAGTCGCCGGGGTTCACATCCGACCTGTCTGATATGTGGTTTATATTTCTGATCTCTTTAACAAGAGATGCTCTGTCAGAGTAATACACGGGATCCCTGTATCTGTCAGCAATGTCGTTCAGGTCTTCACCATACCCCACCATCACGCTGGTATATTCCTTTATGTCGCTGTCGTTACTCTCGGCGGAGGATTCAAATTTTGTGATCAGGAGAGTCGTAATGACAGCCGCGCAGAATAAAACAACAGCAAGGATCATGATGTGAAGCATAAGTTCCCTCTGTCTGCGCTTCTTATTTCTGAAGGACCTGATCCTGTAGCAGTTGATCGCTTCTTCGGTATTCATATAGTATGTCATGACCGCCTCCTGACTCCGGTGAGACACCGGCCCGCCGAATATCTGTTCGCTTTACGTGAACATTATATCGACCATTCGTTCGGATGTCAATACTTTTTCCGAACATTTTTTCTGAACATATGTTTGCAAAGTGGATCCTCTTGTGTTATAATGATAACGAATATTTTGAGACGCCCCGTTTTTCGGGGCCTGACGGCGTGAGATCACATCATATCCCGTTCTGCACGCTGCCGCGACAAAACTTATTCATTTTGAAAGAGAGGTGTTTATGGAACAGAAGATAAGCGATAAACAGAAACAGATACTTGAATTCATAAAATCCAGGATCCTGGAAAAGGGCTACCCTCCCACCGTCAGGGAGATCTGTGAGGAAGTCCGTCTGAGTTCCACCTCCAGCGTCCATGCGCATCTTGAAACCCTTGAAAAGAAAGGCTATATCAAACGCGACCCGGCAAAGGGAAGAGCCATAGAGATCACGGATGACAGTTTTAACATGGTCAGGACCGAGATGACGAGTCTCCCGGTCATTGGTCAGGTCGCCGCAGGCTCCCCTATCCTGGCTGAACAGAATATAGAAAGCTATTTCCCCGTACCCTCGGAGCATGTACCCGGCGGGACCACCTTTGTTCTTAAGGTTAAAGGGGATTCCATGATAAACGCCGGCATACTTCCCGGAGACCTTATCATGGTAAATGAATGCAAAGAAGCTTCTAACGGAGAGATCGTGGTCGCTCTCATCGAGGATGAGGCCACCGTAAAGCGTTTCTACAAGGAAGACGGCCACATCAGACTCCAGCCCGAAAATGATTTCATGGATCCGATAATCGTTCCGGACTGCACGATCGTGGGAAAGGTTTACGGCGTGATGAGATTTTACAAATGATCTGATATTTCCCGGAGTTCCGGCATCTGATACATTACGGGACATGCGGGCTTCGCGGACGGAATCCCCGGAACGGAAAGATCACCTGACAGGACCGGCTTATCATTGATCCTCAGGTGATCTTTATTTGATCGAGCAGGGTTCCTCTGCCCGATCCGGCAATGCCGACTTCATCCCGCACTTCGTGTTCGATGATGTGCGTTCGCCATATGCCGGGTCAGCCTTCATTTACGGCGTTTTGATCCCGTCCGATCTCCACAGCCTTACCGTCTCTCCATATACGTTCCAGGTCGTAATACTCTCTCATTTCCCTGTCAAAAATATGGATCACCACATCATGAAAATCAAGGAGGATCCATTTGTTCTCTCCCCTGCCCTCCTTATGCCGCATGGGCATGCCGGCTTTTTCAAGGGATTCCTCCACGGAATCAGCCATGGCGTTAAGCTGTCTTTCATTGCCGCCGGAAGCGATGATAAAGCAGTCGGCGACTACGGATACCTCGCTTATATCGATAACTTTAATGTCGGTTCCTTTCCTGTCTTCAAGTGCATGTACGGCTACTGAAGCCATTTCCATCGCTCTTTCTGTCATGGATCCTGTCCTTTCTCTGTTTTTGTTCACTGCGGCATGTTTAGTACCGGGTATGTTCCGGTCTTGCTGAATGACAGATCTCTTACCGCCTGTCATTTTTTATAATAGTCATAGGTTTCCTGAGTCATGGGATCTATCTCATTCTCAGCGGATCTGAGATATGAGAGCGTTCCTTCAAGCACCATCAGAAGAGCCGTATCCAGTTCAATAAAAGCCTGTTTCCTGATCAGATCCAGATCTGCGGCATGCTTCCTTCCGGGCTCGATATAGTCGGAGATGTATATGATCTTTTCAAGACGGCTCATATCGGGACGCCCGGTGGTATGGGAGGAGATGGCGTTCAGGATGTCATCATCCTTTATTCCGTACCTGTTTTCCGCAAGGAACTTGCCGACTTTTGCATGAAGCAGAAATGGATTCCTGTATTCAACTTCCGTTATGGGGATCCTGTTTTTATTACAGATGTCGATCCTCTTTTTGTTGCTGAGTCCTTTTGCGCAATCATGCAGAAGCCCTGCGGTCATGGCGGCTTCCGGATCCTCTCCGTGAACCTCGGCAAGCATTGCTGCGGTGTATGCGACCCCGAGCGTGTGGATAAAGCGTTTTTCATCCAGCTCCTTACGCATTTCGTTCATGAGTTTGTTGTTTATCGCCGATGAATCCGACATGTTCTCTCCTCCGAAAAATACAACCCGGTTGTGGTGTAGCTGACTTGACCCGCAACGTATTATATAACAATAATGATGATCCTGCACTATGTTTCGGACTTCTCAGCCCGGGCTCATTCAATAAAAATGCTGTTATATTTCTGATCTTCTGGACAGACAGTTTTCAGGCGGTTCGATAGAGACCTTTTTCATTGATGAAATTAAAGACACCCTCCGGCAGCATACCGGAAACATCCTGTCCCTCGGAGATCATGCGTCTGATCTCCGATGAGGAGATATCAACCGGATCCATTTCGAAAAATACGATGTGGGCTCCGTATTTATTTTCGAGCCTTGAGGCTTCGGCTTCCACGCCTTCACTGCCCTTTCTCCCGGTCACCGCCACGGTGCAGTATTTAAATATCAGCTCCGGTTTCATCCAGGTATCCATGGCAAGAAGAGTGTCCGCCCCCGTGATATAAAAGAGATGGGTGCCCGGCTCAAGCTTTTTCAGTTCTTCAAGAGTTTCAAAGGTATAGGAAGGGCCGGGCCTGCGGGTCTCAATGTCGGATACCGAGAGACCCTGTCTGTCCCGAACGGCTTCTTTGGTCATTTCGTATCTGGTGACTGCGTCAGGCATGGAAATATCAGCCTTGAAATATGAGAAACCGTTTGGCATGAGAAGCACCTCATCCAATGACAGTTCGCTCCTTGCGGTATCAGCAAGTTTAAGATGCCCGTTGTGTATGGGGTTGAACGTCCCTCCCAGGATCCCGGTCTTTTTCAAGGCAGTTCTATAACGGGCTCTTTCCCGTTTCTCCTGTAAAGCACGAATCTCCTTCCGATGACACGGACAAGAGATGAACGGGTGCGGGCGGCCACCGTGCGGGCGGCGTCCTCCACCTCTTCGGGACAGTTTTTAAGCACATTCACCTTGACCAGCTCCCGCTTGTCGAGGGCCTCCCTTATGGAAGATGTGACCTCGGGGGTAACCCCGTTCTTTCCTATCTCAAAAAGAGCGTTCTCATTCTGACTCAGTTTAAATAGATAAGCCCGCTGCTTGCTTGTAAGTTCAAACGCCATCCGGAACCTCCTCATCTCCATCATTTATATACTCGAATTCATATTCCGAGATCCTTACCGTATCGCCTTCGGCTACCCCCGCTTCCACCAGCGCATCCCTGATGCCCTTCTCTCTTATGAACTTCTGGAAGAAGACAAAACCTTTTTCCGATTCCAGATTCGTATAGCCCAGCATCTTTTCAACCAGAGGACCTTCCACCACGTACACGTCATCCCTGGGATCGAAACGGACGTTGAAAGATGAAGCGCCGGTCGCCAGTTCTTTTTCCGGATCGTATTCCTGTGAATAAACAACAGTTTCTTCGGGGAGCCCGGATATTATCTCGGAGATTGCGTAGATCAGGTCATTCAGCCCCTCTCCTGTGACGGCAGACACGGGATAGACCTTTATTTCCGGTTCGAAGGCGGATCTGAGCCTGTCTATGGAATCGGAATCCGGAGGGAGCAGGTCGGTCTTATTTGCGGCGATGATCATGGGTCTTTCCGCAAGAACGGGATCAAAGATCCTGAGTTCCTCGTTGATCCTCTTTACGTCTTCAACCGGGTCTCTGCCCTCAAGTCCTGATGCGTCGACCACGTTCACCAGGACCTTTGTCCTCTGTATATGCCTCAGAAAATCGTGTCCCAGCCCGGCTCCTCCGGCGGCTCCCTCTATCAGACCGGGGATATCGGCCATGACAAAGCTTGTGTCTTCATCTACCTTCACCACGCCCAGATGAGGGGTAAGGGTTGTAAAGTGATAGGCCGCAACCTCCGGTTTTGCGTTGGATACCCTGGATATGATCGAAGACTTCCCTGCGCTGGGAAATCCGGCCAGAGCGGCGTCGGCTATGAGCTTGAGTTCGAGTTCGACCTCCAGTTCCTTTGCGTCCCCGCCCGGTTTTGCGTATCTTGGTGCCTGCATGGTAGAGGTGGCGAAATGCATGTTGCCGCTGCCTCCCTTGCCGCCTTTCAGAATGCAGTATTTTTGGTTCTCGCCGGACATATCGGCAATGATCTTTCCGGAAACCGAATCCCTTACTATGGTTCCTTCAGGCACCCTGAGGATAAGGTCTTTTCCGGACTTCCCGCTCTTTCTGGAACCCTGTCCCTCGCGGCCGTCTTCGGCGCTGTATCTGCGCATGTAGCGGAAGGAGCTCAGGGTATTTTCGTTTTTGTCGGCGTAGAACCAGACATCTCCGCCCTTTCCGCCGTCTCCGCCATCGGGACCGCCTGCAGGCACGTATTTTTCCCGCCGGAAGGACACGTGTCCGTCTCCGCCTTTTCCGCTCCTTATAATGATCTTAACCTTGTCTGAAAACATTTATATATACTTCCTTTTCTAAATACCCTGCCGCGTACCCGGAAAGTTAGGATAAGATGCCTGATTTCTTTTGTTTTATCCTAACTTTTGCGGTTTTTGGACTTTTACAACCCTGCCGCAAACCCGGAAAGTTAGGATAAGATGCCTGATTTCATATGTTTTATCCTAACTTTTGCGGTTTTCGGACTTTCACAGCCCTGCCGCGTAACCGGAAAGTTAGGATAAAATGCCTGATTTCATATGTTTTATCCTAACTTTTGCGGTTTTCGGACTTTCACAGCCCTGCCGCAAACCCGGAAAGTTAGGATAAGATGCCTGATTTCTTTTGTTTTATCCTAACTTTTACGGTTTTTGGATTTCCACAGCTCTGCCGCAAACCCGGAAAGTTAGGATAAGATGCATGATTTCATATGTTTTATCCTAACTTTTGCGGTTTTCGGACTTTTACAGCCCTGCCGCAAATCCGGAAAGATCCGGAAATAAACACGGGGAACCGGACAAACACCCGATCCCCCGTAAATCTCAGTAATACGACCATGATCCCTGTGTCACGGCATCCGGATAACTCCGCATCAGCGACAAGGATCAAAAAGTCTGAATCCGTTTCTTTCGAACGCTTCAGGCTTCTACAGGATAAACGCTGGCCTGCTTGCGGTTCTTGGCAACCTTTTCGAATCTGACCTTTCCGTCAACAAGAGCGAAAAGAGTGTCATCGCCGCCCCTTCCGACGTTTACTCCGGGATGGATGTGGGTGCCTCTCTGTCTGTAGAGGATGGTCCCTGCGTGAACAAACTGTCCGTCCGCTCTCTTGGCGCCGAGTCTCTTTGCCTCGGAGTCGCGTCCGTTCTTTGTGGAGCCCACTCCCTTTTTGTGAGCAAATATCTGAAGATCATATCTTAACATTTTGATACCTCCCTTATCTCCAAACTCAGATAATCGTCTCCGTGATCACTTATCAGTCCTCTGATACCCATTATCAGGGCTTCAACGAATGCCTTTCCGATCTCCGTAGGCGGATCGATGAACTCACAGCTCACATAACCGCCCTCATCCCGGGCCTCGACCCGTGTGTGATCCTTTGAGATCGCTTCCAGGGAATTTACGGTATTCACCACCAGCACCGATACTGCAGAGCAGATGATATCGTGGCCTTTCTCGGCGTAGCCCGCATGTCCCTCGCAGGAAAATGACCTGTAATTGCCGTCCTTATCCTGCAGCACTCTGACTCTGATCATCCGTCAGGCAGAGACTTTTGTGATCCTGACCTTTGTGAAAGGCTGTCTGTGGCCGTTCTTCTTGTGGTAACCGGTCTTGGGCTTGTAGCGCATCACAATGACCTTCTTGAAACGGCCCTGCTCAAGCACCTCCGCCTTCACGGTTGCACCTTTCACTTCGTCGCCGGCCTTGAGATCTCCGTCGGAAACTGCGAGAACATCGTCAAAGGTGATCTCCGAGCCTACTTCCGCGTCAAGCTTTTCGACCTTCAGGATGTCTCCCTCTGATACCTTATACTGCTTGCCGCCTGTTCTGATTATAGCATACATACCGGGTCCTCCTTCCCTGAACTGTTCGCTGTGTACGGCGGGCCGAGCCTCTTAAAGCCGCACTCATGCGCTCAAAAACATACCGATACATATTATACTTATGTGTCCGTCTTGTCAAGTGCCGTCTTTCCGGCCCGGCAATCCCCGGAATACCCCTTGAATACCGGCGGTGCCAAAACTCCTGTATTCCCTCCGTTTGATAAAAAGCCCCGCGATCCCGCTCATTCCCGCAACGCAAAATTTCCTTTGCCATTATCCCACAATGGTGTTATAATCTCAACAACGACCGGATATTACCGGTCTGCAGATGTTTTTGTTGCAATATACAGCTGGATAAGTTAACGCTTTTAGGATCCGTATCCCGTCTTTTCCTTGAAAAAGAGAGATACAGGTCGTGAGAAGAAATGTATATGGCGGCAGAATATGAGAACAGGCGTCTTTTGATGCCATTTTCGTATTCTGCCGCCTTTCTTATTTTCGGCCGGCCGGGTTCCGGTATGTTTACCCGGGCAAAGGCGGATACAGGAGATTACAGGGGATCGGATGAAGGATTATATCAGGATCGCAAGAACGGATCATTGGATAAAGCAATTATTCATCATACCGGGGATCGTGCTGGCTCTGTTCCTCACGGACGAACGCACCGCGCATCCCCATATCGTTTTACGCCTTTTCTTCGGTTTCGCAGGAACATGCCTGATCGCCAGCGCAAATTATGTGATCAATGAATGGCTTGATGCGCCTTATGACAGATTCCATCCCACAAAGAAGAACAGACCGGTCGTCACAAAGAATCTGTCTCTCAAATGGGTGATCGCGGAATATTTTCTGCTGGCGCTTTCAGGCCTGTTCCTTTCTCATCTTGTGAACCGGCCATTCTTCATCACAGCGGCAGTTCTGCTTGTGATGGGGTTTCTGTATAACGTAAAGCCCTTCAGGACAAAGGATATCCCCTTTATTGACGTTTTGTCCGAGTCCGTAAACAACATGCTTCGGCTTCTCATGGGCTGGTTTATTGTTACGGAAACCTCCATACCCCCATCAAGCGTTCTGATCGGATATTGGATGGCCGGTGCTTTTTTGATGGCGACAAAACGGTTTTCGGAATACAGGATGATAGACGACAAGGTTATGGCGTCCCTTTACAGACGGTCTTTTCATTTCTATACCGAAAAAAGCCTGCTTGCCTCCTCTCTTTTCTACGCCCTGATATCCACCTTCTGTCTGGGGGTATTTATGGTCAAATACAGGATCGAGTACGTTCTGGCTACTCCCGTCATGTTCCTGCTATATTCGTATTACCTTTCAATGGCTCTTGACGATGACTCCGCGGTCCAGAAGCCGGAGATCCTTTACACCGAGAAAAAACTCATGATACTCGTTGCTGTGTTCGTCCTTGCCGTTACGGTCCTAACATTCCTGGATATCGGCATTTTGGAGGAGCTGAAGTCAAATGCACTTATCGGGATCTCGGGAAGCTGACATGAACGGGTTTTTCAGGGCAGTCAGAAATCACAGGCTCCTGCTCTGGAGCGTCATCACCGCAGTCTCCGTCCTTTTATTCACAACAAGATCGTCCGTGCTTTTTGTGTGCAACAACTGGGATGACGCCAACAGTTATTTCACCATGGGTAAAGGAATGATGAACGGTTTGGTGATATACCGGGATCTGTATGACCAGAAAGGACCGTTTCTGTACCTTATGTACGGTCTGGCTTACCTTATTTCCCGGAAGACTTTCCTCGGGGTGTTTCTGTTTGAGGTGATCGCCGCTTCGGTTTTTCTTTATTTTTCCGGAAAGATAATAGAAAGAAGGAGCAGCTCCTTTTTGGCGATGATCCTTGTGCCTGTCCTGGCGGCGGGGTGCTATTCCTCCTGGAGCTTTTATTTCGGAGGAGCGGCCGAGGAATTCTGCCTTCCCCTGTTTGCGTACAGCATGTACCTTCTGGACAACCTGTTATGCGGATCTTTCGATGAGAATAAGGCACTCCGCATCATGCGCGGCGCTGGACTGTGCGCCGGCGTCATCGCTCAGGTGAAATACACGATGCTGGGTTTCTTTATTTCTCTTTTCCTTCTTGCGACAGTCCTGATCGCAAATAAGAACGGTGTCAGGTGCGCGTTGAGAGCGGCTCTCGGGTTCATCCTGTCTGCCCTTTTGCCATCTGTCCCCTGGCTTATATATTTTGCCCTGACCGGGAGCCTTGACGACTGGTACAGGTGCTATATCTACAACAACATATTCCATTACAGCCAGCTGACAGGCGAAGAATACAGTTTCACTTACAAACTCTACGAAATGAGCAAGACTCTGTACTGGCTTGTCAGGGACAGTTTTTCCTATTTTCTCTGGATAATAACAGGATTCATATTGGGGCTGTTCACGGAAAAAGGGCTGATAAATAAACTCGACATGCCATTTATGTTTGCCTGCACCTATTTCTTCATATTTTTCGGCGGAAATAAGCTGGCCTACTACTCCATACCTCTCATGATCTTCGCAATCCACGGCGCGGCCTGCTGCGGCAACCTTATCCATGGCCTTTACGGAAGGATCAAAAAAGGTCCCGCTCTTAAACTTCCCCTATTCCTACGTATCTCATCGGGCCTGGCAGTTCTCGTGATCAGCGTCGTTTTTGCGGCCGGACACACCATGAATGCGGAATTCAGAGGCTTTGACAGGGATCAGGTCTGGCTTTTTGAAGCTTCGGAGATCCTTTCCCCTGATGATACCCTGCTGGAACTGAACGGCGTAGATGCGGGACTGTATACCGTTACGGGCATCCTCCCCACCTGCGAGTATTTCCAGACAAACGGCATAGACCTGCCGGAAATGTTTGAGGAACAGAAACGATACCTGAAGGAAGGGCGGACGGATTATGTGCTGGCCGCAGATCAC
>JAEELB010000268.1 GCA_016288705.1 Lachnospiraceae bacterium
CTACTTCAAAGTCCGTGCCGGGGGCCAGATACTTCTTATCACTGCTCTTCCCCACATATAAGAGCCTAGCCTGTTCCTCTTTTGTAAGAACGATCTTCTCTCCGGTGTAAGCCCTGGGAGCGATCTTTTCCGCTTTGGCCTTGCTGAGCTGCTGGTCTTTGGTAATGATGCGGTAGGATGAGTTCACAGTGCCCTTGTAGTTCCCTTTTCCAACGACATCCACCGTTACAGTATTGCTGTTGTCAGGCTTTTTGTAGTTTGTCAGTTCGTAGTCCGTTCCGTTTTTCAGGGTCTTCCCGTCAAGGTCAGTCACGGTGACTTTGGGATTCTCATAGCCCTTCGCGGATCCGACCTTGTCATCTATCAGGATGTTCGCGGAAAGAGCCGAGATCTTCTGACTTGTTATCTCGAAGTTCACAGTCTTTTTGCCTTTGAATTTCCCCTTTCCGCTTATCGCGATCTCAGCAGTCTTTCCGTTTGTGAGCGCCTTATTCTTTCCGTATTTCACGGTATAATCCGTGCCTGAAGTCAGCCTGTAACCATTGTAGGATACAGTCACCTGAGGTCTGGCACCGCCTTTCGCATAGGGGACGGTACTGTCCTTGATCCCCACCGAAAGCTTCTCATCATTTGTGATGTCTACGCCCTTCAGGATCTTAAATGTGGCAGTCTTCGTACCTGAAATGCCCTCGGCATTGAGATCATCTGCCACAAACACAATGGTGGCGGTTCCTGGGTTCACATTGTTCAGTACGCTGTCTACCACATAATCCGTGTCTTCCACCAAAGGCTTTCCGTTAAGGGTAAGGGTATAGCTTCCTTTTGCCGGGACAATGGCATCCCCGGTGTAATAATATCTGGACGGATCAAGCGTCACCTTTGCCTTCGAAAGCAGGTTTGTTTTTTCCGTCACTATGAGGGAAGCCTCATGTTCAACCCCTTCGGCTATGGCAAAGTTCGGGTTGCCGTTTTTCGGAGCTGCCGAGACGGTATAGACCGCGGGATCCTTTATCTCCCTGTTCTCTGTGCAGGTAAACACAAATTCCTTTGCAGAAACCTTCTTCCCGGTCTCCACCCACAGAATATCCAGCGTGGGCTTTATGGTCTTTCCTGTCTTCTGTACAGCCGTATCACAAACCAGCACATCCTCACCTATCACTGCAGGCTCGATAGTGAATTTCACCGTATAGGGTTCAGACCCCTTGTAGTTACCCTTGAACTTTATGGTAACGGAGGCATTTGTACTCACCTTCTTATTGTTCTTATAGCTTACGGTGTAATCAGTTTTTTCCCGGAGGAGCTTTACCCCGTCATACACATGGAATGCAGGCTTGATGGGGGCTCCCGTATAGCGGTAGCTCTTCTTGAGCCCTCCGGTCCATACTTCGGTCTTTACTTCCGTCACATTTCCGTCCGCATCCACTACGGTCTTTGAGATCGGTTTACCGTCGATCAAAACCACGGCCTCTGTCCCGCCGTCTTCTTTCCTGATCACGTTTTCGGAAATGGTGACTTTCTCTTCCATCTGCTCCAGGTCTTCTATCAGGGTATTGGTCTCCTCGTCATCAGTAAGACGCGGAACAGAAACTGAATCTAATACCATGCCGCATCTCTTGCAGGTCGCGGTCTTCACTCCATCACACAGATGGGTGGGTTCCTTTGTCACCACGCCTTCGTCGAAATCGTGGTTATCCGGATCTATGGGGGTAACCGCTCCTTCTGTAAGCCTGATCCCGCAATCCTTGCAGTATGTATCACCGGAATATCCCGGTTCGGTACAGGTGGCTGTCTTCACATCCCTGATCTCCGTGTGAACGTGCTTGCAGTCCTCATGTTCCTCCTCATGTACGAATTCCGCTGTCACTGTCAGACTGCTGTCAGGCACGGTGAACACCCCTCCGCTTACGGGTACGGGCTTCGAATCCGCATCTGTCACGGTACATGACAGAAGGGCATAGCCTTCATCCGGGAGAACAGCAGCTTCATCACCGTAATGAACAGTTACAGGCGCAGACAGATTTCCGACATCCTGCCGGTTCACCCACAGAACGCCATGATCAAGTCCCGAGCCGCCCGAAGTCACAGTGTAGTCATTAAGCTTAAATGACGCAGACAGACTGACATCATCGGCAGGCATGGTAAATGAACCGTCAATGATCTCGACTCCTTTTCCGTACAGCGTATTGCAGCTGAGTGTATCCAGTCTGAAGCCTTTGTCGGGAGTGACTTCCAGATTGACTTTATCGTTATAATGGGCTGTATCTGCAGCTGTGACAGTACCGTGCTCCATATCTTCCCTGACTATCCTGTATTCAGCATCCTTCCAGTATGCCTCGATAGAGATGTCCTCTGTAAATGTGATCCTGTCACCCACCTCATAGTACAGGTCTCCGTACTTCCATTTGTCAAATTCCCTGCCGGGAGCCGGGGCGATAAAGCACTCCGGAAGAGTCCACCCCGCCTGGGACTCATCCTGATATACACGGACCAGAGCTGTTCCTTCGCTCTCACTGTCGGTCATTGTCACGGTATATACCGGCGCCTCGTCCCAGATGGAATAAAGAACTGTATCTCCGGTTATTTTGTCCTCTTCCCTGCTCTCATCAAATGTGTATTCACTGCCATCCTCCCTCTGCCATTTGCCATTGAAAAGATAATGTTCGTGCTTAAGAGGATATATCTCCTCGGGACGCAACGCAGTCTCATTATTGGGAACAAGTACGGGAGCCGCCATCGCCGCTTCATTGAAGCCGTCCAGGAAACGGACAGTCCACGCAACCACCGCTGTACGAGGGCTGCTGTAGGAAGACACATCACCATCGGGAGAGCCGCATTCACCGGGATTCAGGGTCACGCCGCCTGAAACCACGCTCACTCCATGGCTGTAAAGATTGTCGTCGCCGCCCACGGATGTATTTCCGATTATCGCACCCGCTCTTGGCGCGATGACGCTTCCGCCTATCACCCGGCAGCCGGAGATCTTCGAATTCCACCCGCTGCCTGCCACCATGCCGGCGCAGGCATAATCTTTGCCACTGGTACAGATCACATGACAGTCCCCAAACGTAAGGTTCTTCACTACATCATCAGTGTTGGCACCGGCATGTCCGACAAAACCGACCTCATCAGCGTCGCTCTCAATTACCATGTTCCGGATGACATGACCGTCACCGTCAAAGATCCCGTTGAAATCATAATCCGTTCCCACGGCGAAACCTGAGAAGTTTGCTTCCTCAAAGTCGATGTCATTTGCAAGCCTGAAGCCCATGTCGCGGCACCCGTCAAGATCAGCTGCGGCCTGTGCCACAGCCTCCAGGTCAGCCACTGTCTTTATGAGATAATAGTTATCATCATCCTGTCCCAGATCCTTCAGGGCATTATATGTATAATCAGGAAGTATGTTGACGTTCTGGGAGATATCATGAAGTACATAACTGCTGCCGCTCTCTGTGAGATTGACATCTTCGCCACTGCCATACTTCTCATATTTGAAGCCGTCCAGCGTCCAGCCCGTCCTGTTTGTGGCAGACAGGGTCAGGGTAACGTCAGATCCCGCTTTGAAGTAAACGTCCACTTCATTTCCGGGGCTTTCGGCGCTCTCTATAGTGACCACCCCGTCATATTCGTTATCGCTTCCTGTCACGGAATAGAGCGCTGTACAATTCGTTGTACTTCCATCATTAATATTCTTTCCGGAAGGTTCCATTTTATCAGTGCCATAGGTTCCTCCCATGCCGAGATAACAGCAGTCCGATATAGTTCCGGTGTTTTCTCCGGCGACTCCTCCGTTTCTGCTGTAAGAATCACCTGTCACATTTATAAGACAGGTGCAGTTCTCGATCGTGCCGGCGTTTGCTGCCGCAATTCCGCCCACATTATTCGATGAACCACCGCCTTTAACTGTTCCTTTGACAGTCAGGTTCTGAACCACACCGCCACTGCTGATGACCCTGAATAATCCCGCAGAGCTGTCACCTCCCCTGTCAACATTCAGGCCGGAGATGGTTTTCCCGTTTCCATCGAAGGTTCCTTCAAATCTGTACAGATTAGAAGTGCCGGATATCACCTGCGGGAAACCGTCAAAGACAGAATCCGTCACATCTATGTCCGCGGTGAGTTTGATGGTTTTGTCTTCCATACTATTTCCAGCGGCCATATAATTGCTCAGCAGTATCAGTTGTGATACGGAGTTGATATTTATGGTATTGCCTGTTGTATCTGTTGGATCTTTCAGCGCATCCAGTATGTCATCTTTCAGTGCAAAATAAGCGCTTACATATACCTCATCCTTATCCGGCATTGTGAAGGTCGCTTCATCGCTGTCTACCATACTGCATGGGATGTCAATATAGTTCCCGCCTTCCATGTAAGAAGCGGCAAACCATGCCGTCACGCTATCTGATCCAGGATTGGCAGTGATGGTGACCGTCTCTCCAGCCACTGCATTAACAGATTTCGGATCGCCGTTTGGGATTTCATCCCGAGAATTTTTCCATGAGATGGTCCCTTCCCCGGGGGCTTCCAAACTCGCCCCTTCATAAACTTTATGCAGCTTCAGGAACCTTGGCTCAAGCGTAAGGGTCATAGTAGTTTCATAATCAAGAGGTTTATCAAAGTCAAACTTTTCTCCGTAAAGATTCCATCCCACTTGGAGGTGTCCATCCTTATCAAAGGACACTGAAGGATCTGTAGCCGTTTCACCATTATTAACGGTTTCGGTATAGA
>JAEELB010000269.1 GCA_016288705.1 Lachnospiraceae bacterium
CCTGAAACTGTCGGAAAGCCAGATCCCTGCTGCGGGAAATAACCCTGATGAGGGCTTTGAAGCGGGTGCCTGGAAAGTAAAGCCTGATACGGACACCGTCATCACAAAGGATACCTCCTATACCTACAGGTACGTAAAGAAGCAGGAACCTGATATTCCCGATGATCCTGACAATACGGATGATCCGGAAGAACCCTATGTGCCTGAAGAAGAGGAGTCATGGGACCTCTTTAAGGATATACAGCCCCATGAGTATATCCTGAGCGGAATAGACGCTCCAATAGAGATACCGAACAGCAACAAGAATTCCGTAAAATATTTTACCGCAACCCTTGAGGGAGACAAGATCAGTGCAGCTCTCATAGCAGGGGCCGACAGAAAAAAGGCCGCCGCAAATAATGTCCTGGATTTCGATCTCGAGGATGGAAGAGCGGTGTCATTTACGATCCCCGCAGTCTACAACAGGCCCGTGCTAAAGCTCTCAAGCGCTAAAGCCTCCGTCAGGTCGGGAGTGCCCACCGATGTTGTGACTACGGTCCTGGTTCAGACGGAGAATGGCGGTCTTACGCCCTTCGATCTGGAAGGCGCAACCGTGACCTACGGATCTGCCAAAGTAGATATCGGAGAAGCCGGTGAACTGACCTTAAATGTAAGTGACAAAGCCTCCGGAAAGATCGTCATAAACAGGGACGGAAAGGACGGCGGTGAAAACTGGGCCGAAAAGCTCGAGCTTAAATTTACGGTGTCTGCTTCAAAGAAGGACGTCATAGCGGTTGATCTCGGAGGGCTTAAACAGGTAGTGCTGAACGTAAATTCGCCGGATCAGGTGCTCGAGTTCCCCATCACCTTAAACGGAAAGCCCGCAACCGGCGAAACAGTTGAGATCGCGGAAGACACAAAGAAAAGATCCCATCTCCTCGGGAGCGTGGAAGACGGAGTCCTTTCAATATCTTTAGGAAGGAGCGGCATTGGTAAGGGGTCATACACCCTGAACCTGAAGGGAAAGACCGGGGACGGAAAGCTTGCCGTGAAGGTCAAAGTCTCCGATAAGCAGGTTTCTGCCACGGGGAAGGTGAAGCAGAAAATGGACGTGGTTACGAAAACGCCCATGCTTGTGGTTCCCACTCTAAAGGAGATCGGCGGACGGGTGCTTTCCGCAAACGTTCTGCAGCCTGCGGGCAGCTATAAGGCTGCGGTCAGCGGCGGGAACATTAACGTATATTTTGCCGATGATACCGTATCCGAAAAGTTAGCCGGTACCAAAGGTCTCAGCATCGGCGATATGAGTCTGGAGCTTTACGTCGAAGGACTGGATGAACCCGTAAAGCTCGTCCTTAAAAACGTGTCCGCAAAGAAGACAACGCCCGCGGTTAAGGCTCCGAAGGTAGTCATTCCAAAGTCTGCCGTGACGGATGAAGACAGTATCGTTGCAGAAGTGAACATAACGGGCACCTGGAAGGATGCATCAAAGGCTCTGCATGTCATCTCTCCTTTGCCGGGTGAAAAGGGAATGACTCTGACCCCGAACAACGTGAAAGCGGAGATCGATCCCGAAGACAACACCAATATACTGATAAAGGGCTTCACAAACGGCAAGACCTCCGGAAATATAAAAGTTGTAATGACTTTCCCCGGCGGTGTTACAAAGACCGTGACCATCAAGGTTTCACAGGGAAAGTGACGGAAAAAGATTTCGGCAGTGAAAAGATCATGACTTGACAAACTGGATCAGATCTTATAAAATATCAAAGTTGTGCGGCGAGGTAGCTCAGCTGGCTAGAGCATACGGTTCATACCCGTAGTGTCGAGAGTTCGAGTCTCCCCCTCGCTACAACTTATAAAGGCCCCGGAGAGTTATCCTCCGGGGCTTTGTTTTGTGTCTGCAGTGATCACAGCCTCAGCCGGTTCTCTTCTGCCTGAAAAGCCATTTTCGCATGGGAAGCCCTTCGTCGCCTGAAAGACACACCCAGGTGCAATGCGGATTTACGCCGTAGGCTTTCTTCATATGCCCGGCCGGATATTCGGTATACAGGAGATTACCCCGGGCATCGTCCTTAAGTATCTCATAGATATCGCGGGAACCAAGATAATACGGTATGCCCAGGGGCGGATCGTCCCCGTAGCTAATCTTCACGATCCTGTCGTCATCTGCGTGCATGAGCCACAGGGGAGTGTCAAGGAGATTTTCAACATTTCCTCTGCCGGTGGCTCCGCAGATGGATATCGCGCCGGCAAAGATACCCGGATAGGATTTGAGGATCTGCAGGGTGCCTATGGCGCCTGCGCTGTAGCCGTAGATATACAGACGGCTTACATCTATTGCCGGAACTGCGGAAGACATCCTTTCTATGAGCATTTGGACCAGTTCAACGACCTCTTCCTGCATCTCGGGCATGGACCAGTGCATTTTGCTCCTGCACTGGGGGCATACCACGTAACAGGGTTCATCCTTCTGCCAGTCGTCTCTTGTAAATACCGTACCCACATCATGCATGGAGAGCTGGCTGATATTGTCATTTCCGAAAGCGTCCGCTCCGTGAAGGAATACCGCCAGAGGAACCCGGGACCTGTCCGTCCGCGGAGTGTAAAGCCTGTACATCAGACCCGCAAAGATCTCCGAGGGGCCAAAGCGTTTGCACAGTTCTTCATTTTCTTCTCCGGGTCTGTCCCAGTCTGCCGGAAGGATAAATCTGCTCATAGGGCAGAGTATATCAGAGGGCGGGACAGAGGACAAGTCATGATCATCCACTGCCTGCGCTCTTGTTATGGCTGTTGTATGATGTTATAATCTGTTAAAAAATATGAACACGGAGGGTCTGATTTGGAAACCGGAAAATGTCCTAACTGCACTGCCCGGATGGAATATCACAAGACAAAGGGAGCATGGATCTGCCCTTATTGTGATACGCGTGTGAAAGATGAGGACACGGACGCCGATAAAGTCCTCAAAATGACGGAGAGCAAAGGGATCGGTCTGAATCCCGACCTCTTTTATTTTGAAAGGGATCTGAGGAAGTCCTACAGGAAAAGATCCACCGGCGAATGTCTTGATTCCTTTAAATACTGTCTTGATGAGCTTGAATTTCCCGGTGAGACCGAAGAATACCTGCGCAGATATGTGTCCGATTCCGACGACACGTCGGCCGATGGGATCAACGGTGAGCTGCTCGATAACGCAAGGTCTGTCATCGCGCAGGATCTTGAACCTGGAGAACGGGTCATCGTTTACAAGGACAAGGGTCTGTTTTTCAAAGGGAAGGAGTTTTTCGTCCTCACCGACAAAAAGATGATCTTTGTAAACAAAAAGGAGCATCTGTGCCTGTATCACAAAGATGTGGAATCTTTCCGTCTGGATGACGCCCTGGATCTGCCTCAGTGGGAACTGAACGACGATTACAGGATGACCGTCTACTGCAACGAAAAACTTAACGGCGCTCTGCTTGCGATGATCACGCTTTACGCATTTAAAGAGGAACCAGACAGAAAGAAGATCCGGATCTGCTGAGATCCCGGAAAAAGGAGGCATTATGGCAAAAGATCACAAAAACGATTCCGATGAAATGAAGCTTTTGCAGAAGGCGAATGACGTTCAGGAGTTCTGCCGCAGCAAGCACGGGGTGTGCAGTGACTGTATGTTTGTGAGAAACGGAAGCGACTGCGCCCTAAAGGGGGATTATCCCAGAAACTGGGACATCTGACTATTGTTGACAGTGTCGATGATCATTACGGTCCTGTTTTATGGTCATCCGGGGAACCGGTATATCTGACGGAGGTAAAGAAAGTGTCCGAAAAAAGGGTCATAGCGGTAGACATGGACGTGCTGAGGGAGGCCGAAAAAAATAATATCATTGAAGAAGCGGGGAAGCTCGGGTTTGAAGTGATATTTTCCGGCGGACAGGGGTTTGAAGGCTTTGAGGATGCGGAAGTCATCTACGGCGGGCCACAGGTCCTGTCTTCCGGGAAAGATCTCGACAGGCTTAAATGGTTTCATTCGTCCTACGCCGGCGTGAACGCTTTCCTGGTCCCGGGACTTCTCCCCGGTGGCGTCGTTCTGTCCGGCTCCTCCGGCGCTTTCGGAGTCGCCATAGCGGAGCATGGGATGATGCTTACCCTTGATCTCATAAGGAACATGCCGAAATACCAGGAGAGGGTCAGAAACCGCATCTGGAGTCATGATCTGTCCTTCAATTCGATCTACGGGAGCAGGGTGACGCTTCTCGGCACCGGCGATATAGGAAGTGAATATGCAAAGAGGATCCGACCCTTCTGCCCTGAGAGCATTACGGGCGTAAACCGCAGCGGCAGGGTGGGGGATGAAAATAAGGACCTGTACGACCGCATAGTCACCTCGGATCAGCTGGATGCGGTGCTGCCCAAAACCGACATTCTCTTCATGTCCCTTCCGGGGACAAAGGAAACCGACCGGATCATTGACGGGAAGAGGATCGCCCTCCTTCCGAAAAATGCGTTCATCATAAATGTTGGCCGGGGCAATTCCATCGATCAGAAGGCTCTCTGCGATTCATTGGAAAAAGATGTGATAGCGGGCGCCGGTATCGACGTATTTGAGACAGAGCCCCTTCCGGAAAACGATCCCGCATGGGATACAAAGAATCTCCTCATCACAACACATTGCGCGGGATGGATGGATCTGGACTTCACCAGGCGTAAGAATGTGGAGATATTCCTTGAGTATCTCAAGGCTTACAGCAAGGGAGATCCTGTTCCGGGAGCGATAGACAGGGCAGTGGGTTATTAAACTTAAAAGCCCCATCCGCGAGCAGGGTGGGGCTTTTTCGGATCTTATTTTCCGGGATATACTATGCAGGCGTCCACCCGGTAATCGCCTATCTTTTTTCTGCCTTCAAGGCCCGCAAGCTCGATCAGGACTACTATCCCTGCCACGATGCCACCGGCCTGTTCGACGAGTTTGACAGCTGCATCGAGAGTCCCTCCGGTAGCCAGGAGATCGTCCACCAGAAGCACTTTCTGTCCGGGCTTTATGGCGTCCTTATGTATCTCGATCTCCGCCGTGCCGTATTCAAGTTCGTATTTTTCGGATATGGTCTCTCTCGGGAGCTTTCCCTTCTTTCGCACCAGCACAAAGGGCTTGCGGTTCCTGTAGGCAATGGGGCTTCCCATGATAAACCCTCTGGATTCCGCTCCCACCACAAGGTCATAGTCCAGGTCGGAGGTGACATCGCACATCCTGTCTATAGCCTCATGAAAAGCATCGGCATCATCAAGAACTCCCGTAAGATCCCTGAAAATGATACCCGGCTCGGGAAAATCCGGAATGCTTATGACGTAATCTTCAAGTTTCAGCATCTGTTCACTCCTTGTCTTTATTTGTCCTGTACGGAACAACGTTGCTCATCCGAAGGATATGATATCACATTCCCGCTTATTTTCAATAAACGGACAGGGCCTCATGCCGTTTCTTTCTTTTGCGCTTCTTAAGTGTTAGAATGTGCCTGTCGGATTTGGATTTTGAAAGGAGCAGAACATGAAAAACGACAGGTGGGTATTTTACAGGGACATTATTCCGCTTGAACAGAATTGCGAAAATAAAAGCCTTCCCAAGGGACAGGGAGGACCCGGCTTTGAGAACGGCGGCATATCAAGGCGGGTGCTTGCGTACTCAAATGATGTGATGGTGGTTGAGAACAGCTTTGCCAAGGGCGCTGTGGGCGCTCTTCACCACCATCCGCACACCCAGATCACTTACATCGTGAGCGGGGCCTTCGAGTTTGAGATAGACGGGGAGAAGCATGTGGTGCGTAAGGGAGACACCCTCCTTAAGACCGATGGAGTGGAGCACGGCTGTGTCTGTCTGGAAGAGGGAGTTCTGATCGACGTTTTCTCACCCTACAGGGAGGATTTCGTGGACGACTGAATGCCGTTCAAAATACCATACTTACTATCAGTTCAGTCAGATATGCGGCGAGGCATGCGCCTGCTGCCACCATGAGAAGGCTCCTGTTCCTGAGGGACATGACGGTGGCCGTAACGAAGCCCGCCACAGAACCGGGAAGGGTGTCCGCTGCGGTGAGAATGGACGGAAAGGTCAGGGCTGCAAGGGTCACATAGGGCACATAGTGAAGGAATGAGTGAAGGAAGGGGTTTTTGATCTCGCCCCTTATCAGTACCAAAGGCACTGCGCGGATCGCGTAGATCACCAGCGCCATCACTATTATGTACAGATACACCTCTCTCATGCCCCGGCACCTTCTTCCTCTTTGTACGGAGCGATCAGGGACGCTGCCGCGGATATGGCTATGGTTATTATTATCACCCTGAAACCCGGCGAGATCGAACGGAGCACGGGCGCATAGGTGAAAATGAGACTGATCACCATGGTGATCACGATGATGGCGGCAACGGTATTATTCTCCCTGGCGTCGGAAAGGATTATCTTCAGGAACATCCCGTATATCGCAAGACCGAGACAGCTGGTGAGATTGGACGGCAGGATATCTCCCGCAAAGGTCCCGAAAAATCCACCCAGAGACCAGCCAAGAGCCGAGATCACGGTGAGTCCGTAGGTGTATGCGGGGTTAAGGGGGTATTTCCTGGAAACGCTCAGTGCAAATATCTCGTCCGTGACCCCGTAGGCGATGCCGAGGCGCTGCGGAACCGGGGTCTCGGGCCTGATCCTCTGGGTCAGGGCGCAGGACATGAGCAGATATCTGAGGTTTATTATCAACTGCATGGCAGCCATTTCGAAGAGGGTGGCGCTCCCGGTAATAAGAGGGAGAGCGGCGAACTGACCGGTGCTCGTGAGGCTCAGTATGGACATGATCGCCGTTTCAATGGGGTAGAGTCCCGCTTCGGAAGCGCTTATCCCGAAAGCGAAACACACCGCGGCGTACCCAAGGCATATGGGTATGCCGTCCCTGAGGCCTTCCTTAAATTCCGAAGCCGTTTTTTCCATAGGGAGTATCATACGACAGAGCGGGCGGTTTCGCAAGGCTGACCTATATGAAACTCCTGAGACCGATGCTATCGCCCGGCAGGATCGTCATATTCCGGAGCCCTGCTTCACAGGGAAACTCCGGTGAGCAGAACGACCACGATAGGGGTTTTCCCCAGATTTTCTTCAATGTATTTTTCGACTGTCTCCCTTACGCCGTTACTCATCCGTTCATCCCTTACTCCCTGACTGATAAAGGCCGAGAGCTTTTTAAGCACCACGGGTTCAAGCTGCGCTGCAAGGGCTTTGAACCTCGATCCCTCCATGAATCCTCTCTCGGTGATCCTAAGGCCCGATACAAACTGTCCGGTTTTTCGTTCGATGCAAAGCTCGATCATGAGGATACCCGATTCCGACAGCTGCTGGCGCTCCTTAAGGACTTTTTCGTCGATCCTGCTTTCTTCATAACCGTCAATGAGTATCTCGTTGAGGGTCATATGTCCGGTCACATCCAGACTGTCCTGAGAGAGTTCAATTATGTCGCCGTTATCTGCGAGGAGGATATTATTTGCGGGAATGCCCACGCTTTCAGCGATGCGCTTGGCCTCTCTTCTGTAGCGATAGTCTCCGTGCGCAGGAATGACGAAGCGGGGGTGCAGGAGAGAGTACAGGAATCTCAGGTCGTCGGCGCAGGCGTGACCGGTTGCGTGAATGTCCTGAAATTCCACGATGGCTCCCTGTTCCTCAAGCCTGCTCAAGGTATTGTTGAAGCTTGTCTCGCTCCCGTTCATGGCGATAGAGCTGAACAGGACGGTATCATTTTCCCTGATCTTGATCCTGGGATCCTTTCCCTCGGCTATGTTTGCTATGCACTGGACTGCGCCGCCGTGATTCCCCGTGGTGACGACTATCAGCTGGTCGTCGGGATACCTGTCTATATCATTGATATCGATCAAAATGTCTTCCGGGACATTTATGTATCCCAGCCTGCGGGCGATGGAAAAAATCCTCAGCATGGGGTTTCCTTCGATGGCGATCTTCCTGTTATACAAATGTCCCAGAGTGATGATCTGCTGTATCCGTGACATATTTGATGAAAAAGTGACTATGATCAGTCTGTTATGCTTATACAGGTTCATAAAGCTGGCCAGCTTCTCATTCACGTTCCCTTCCGATTCGGAAAGGCCTTCCCTTACAGAGTTTGTGCTGTCGGACAGGACCGCCAGCACTCCTTTGTCCCCGAGTCTGGAAAGCCTGGCAAAGTCCGTGGTTTCACCGGTCACGGGGGAGAGGTCGAACTTGAAGTCTCCGGTATTTACAATGATCCCGCAGGGCGTAAAGATAGCCAGCATGGCGGAATCGGGTATGCTGTGATCGGTCCTGATGAATTCCACCTTCAGCTCGCCGACTATGATGGTCATCCCCTGTTTTACGGCTTTTGTCTTTATCCCCGTTATTTCGTGATCCCTGAGCTTGCCCTCCACAAGCTCAATGGTCAGTGGAGTCCCGTAGATCGGAACCTTGAGTTCCTTTGCGATATAGGGGAGTGCGCCGATATGATCTTCGTGTCCGTGGGTGAGCACGATCCCTTTTACTTTTTCGATATTTTCCTTCAGATAGGTTATGTCCGGGATGGAAGCCGATACACCGGGCATGCCGTTGGGAGAAAAGGATTTACCGCAGTCCATGGCGATGATGGTCCCGCCGTATTCCACAACCGTCATGTTCATGCCGATCTTATCAAACCCGCCCAGGGGTATTATCTTTATCCTGTTCTTATTATCTTCCATGATTACCTCCGGATCTCTGCTCATTTAACTGCGCAAACATAAGCTCCGTTTTTGTAGAATAACGATCTGTTGCCGATCCTGAAGCCTTTCTTTTTCATCACGTAAATAAGGGCATGCATGTAAAAACCGTGGGAAACCACAACGCAGTCCTCATTTCTCTTTATGAGAAGGTCTGTAAAACGGGATGCTCTTTTAAGGGTTCGGAGCCGGCTTTCCTTTTGCCGGCCGCTGCCGCACAGCCACTGCAGGCGTCCGGAAAGCTTCCAGAAAAGCAAAGGGAGCCTGAGCCCCGTGTCCAGACTGGATTTCATGGGGACTTCGTCGATCAGGGGAGTCTTTGTCATATCGATATCGCCGAACAGCCCGAAAGCCGTATCCCGGGTCCTTTGAAGAGTGCTCACATAGCACCGGGAGAACAAGACATCGGGGACCCGGTACTCTGCGGGCAGAAGGGGAGCCGAATCGTAAGAAGCGCAGGCCTTATCAAACTGAGCGGAAGAGTAAAGCTTCTTCCAAGGGAAATCAACTTTTCCGTGCCTTATAATGACTGAAACCATATAAATTCTCCAAGACCCGACCTGAAATTACTGCTCCACCGGAAAGCATATCACAATTCAGGCCCGGATTCATCCCTGACCCTTTCTTTTGTACAGATAATAGATCTGGTCATGGTCCGTTTCATAATATCTGTACACCGAGATCAGGCTGTAATTGATATCGATGAATTCCGGCTCGTGATCTGCGGCCAGCACATAATCCGTCCGCCCTTCCTTCAGGTATCGTTTCTGTTCCTCAAACATTTCCGGCAGGTCTATGCCGTTTGTCTGGAAATACTCGCAGGTGGGGAGGATGCCCGTAACGGTATATAATCCTGCATCTACGCCGTTCAGTTCCAGCAGGGTATCATCAGGGGAAAGGATCTCCGAAGCTTCAAAAAGCCATACCTGATCCCTGTCAAAGCCTCTGAATTCCGCATTCATGGTGTGTCCGGCCGCAAATACAGTGCTTAATATAAGGATTGACAGGCAGGCCGAGATCCGGAGGAAGAGAAGAGATTTATGGGCTAAACCCTTTATGATCCTTCGGTTCAGTATCAGGATAAGGCTGCCGCAGCAGGCCGCGCCGTGGATCGCGAAGGTCATGAGAGGTATGGAGTAGTAGGCCAGCTTATTTCCGCCGAAAAATATGAAGAAATAGGTGCAGGCAAACATAAATGGCATGGCGAGTTTATTTATCAGCCCTTTTTCCGTGAACAGCCCCAATATGAATCCTGTTATTATCCAGAGAAAATAGGAAAAACTGTCCCTGACAAGCCAGTACAGAGTC
>JAEELB010000020.1 GCA_016288705.1 Lachnospiraceae bacterium
ATAACAAAAGTGTAGATGAAAATAATGAAACATGGTAGTATACACAGACGGGTAGTGGTTGCTGTTTTTTTTGTTTATCCTGTGTTTGAGATATAGGATAAACGATAAAAGCAGGAACCTCTGCCTGCTTTTGTTTAATCCGGTTTGTCTGATCTGACGGCCAACTGTATGTGGTCATCGCAACAGCGATTTGGTACAATCTGTTTCAGGCTGTCAGGCCATATTGTTTTGGCACAGATGACCGGTCATATGGTGTGATCATTCCTCAAAAGGTATAACGGGCTCAGAACTAAAACACAATGACGGTAGCGAGGGAATGCAGCCATCAGTCATGGCGTAGTGAGACCGGTTTTGATCGGTGTCAGGCGAGGAGGATGGAATGGTATGAAAAAGCGCGGGAAGATCGACATGACAAGGGGACCGATAATGCCCTCCATCATGTTCTTTGCCCTCCCCATGATAGCCGGAAATATACTTCAATACCTTTATACCACCGTGGACACTCTGGTCATAGGAAATTTCTGCGACCACACGGCCATAGCTGCCGTGGGGACCAGTTCCCAGCCCATAGAAGTGCTGCTCTGCGTTTTTCTGGGGATAGGGACGGGAGTGAGCATCCTGATCTCCCAGCATGCCGGAGCCCGCGACCTTACGGGTATCAGAAACGCCTGTAAGACTGCGGTCTCATTTGTGTATATGTGCGGTATACCGGTGAGCATTCTCGGCTTCTTTGCCGCTCCGCTTATCCTGAAGATCATGGGGGTGCCGCAGGACGTCTGGGACAATGCGCTCCTGTACACCAGGATAGTATTGATAAGCGCCACAGGGAATATCGGCTACAATATGAACGCAGGGATACTCAGAGGAGTCGGCGACAGCAGGGCGTCTCTCGGTTTTCTCGCAGTGTCCTGCGTGGTAAACGTGGTCCTTGACCTGATCCTTGTGGCGGTGTTCGGCATGGGAGTCCCGGGAGTCGCCATAGCTACGGGAACCGCCATGAGCCTGTCCTGGATCGTCAGCATTATATACATCAGGCGGAAGTATCCGGAGTTCTTATTTACGTTCCTCCCAAAAGGGATCGTGAAAAAAGAGCTTGGAAAGATTATCCGCCTCGGACTTCCCATAGGACTCAACAATTCTCTCTTTTCCCTGGGACACATGGCCCTGCAGACACTTATAAATTCCCAGGGTTCGGCGTTTATGGCGGGGTGGTCCGTGGCCGGCAGGGTCACGGGGATCGCGAACATGGCGATCACCGGGATATCCGCCGCCGCCACCACCTATTCGGGACAGAATTTCGGAGCTGGACGTATAGACAGGCTGAGAGAGGGGCGGCTCATGATCCCCTTTGCATCCGGCGCCATAACACTTTTCTTCGGCCTTTTCTTTATCCTGGTCAGGATGCCGATCCTGTCCCTGTTTACAAAGGACCGGGAGGTGCTTTTATTTGCAGGGAGAAATGTTATGATAATGCTGTCCTGCCAGTGGATGTATGCGGTGTTTAACGTCATTTCCTGCATAATCAACGGGACCGGCAGGGTGAAGTACACAACGGTCATCAACCTGCTGATGCTCTGGGCGGTCAGGATACCTGCAGCGATCCTTATATCGCTGTTTTGGGACAGCCGTCTCATCATGCTGTGTTTCCCTGTTTCCTTTGGGTTCGGACTTTTGTGCATGCTTGCGTACTACGCATTTTCACCTTCGTGGAAAGCCCTTATGGAGCGGGGATCAGCATATGATAAATAAGAATCTGAACAAAATATTCAGACCGGGCTCGGCTTTCAGGCTGTTTTTTTCGTCTCTTCTGCTTTCGGGGCTGGGGTACGGCATTTATAAAGGGATACTGGACAACTATCTTGCTGAGATCGTCGCCATGTCCGAGTTTGACCGGGGAGTTACCGAGTTTTTCAGGGAGCTCCCGGGACTCATGCTGGTTTTCATTCTGGCGGCATTTTACACATTTTCCGCAGAAAAACTGTATAAGATAGGGGCGGTGATCATGCTGGCCGGGATGGGGATGATCTCGGCAGTGCCCGCCACCCGGGTTTTGGTTACTCTTTCCATCTTTGTGTATTCCCTGGGGGAGCATATCCAGCTGGGGATGAAGAATACCATCACTCTTGAGTATGCAAAAGAGGGGAAAGGGGGCACCGCCCTTGGTTATCAGAACGCCGTCTATCAGGCGGGGACGCTGTTCGGCTTTCTTGTGATCATGGCGTGCTTTAACCGTCTGTTTCAGGACAGGCCCTACAGGCTTTTCTTTCTGATCTCGGCCTCGCTTTTCGCAATTAGCCTTCTTGTGTCCCTGCGGCTTTCCGGCGACAGCGCGGTGGACCGGAATAACAGTCGTTTTTATTTTAAGAAGAAGTTCCGGAAATACTATATGCTGGAGATATTTTACGGGGCGAGGAAGCAGGTATTCTTCACCTTCGGACCTTATGTGCTCATCCTGTTCTACGGGGCGGATGCGGGCCGGATATCCATGCTGTTTGCCGTCTCTGCGGTCTCCTGCTACTTCCTGGCGCCTGTGGTGGGCAGGATCATTGACAGATTCGGATATAAAACCGTCATGATCTCCGACACACTGATACTTGTGGTAGTCTGTTTCTTTTACGGCTTCGCCCATCACATATTCCCGAGGGATGTGGCTTACACAGTATGCTGCGCAAATTATGTCCTGGACTCCGTCATTTCCCTGGCTTCCCTTGCTTCGAACGTCTACGTACAGGACATTTCCGACAGCGCGGATGAGATGCAGAAGACCATTTCCACGGGAGTGTCCGTGAATCACATGATCACGATCTTTATCGCCCTGTTCGGGGGGCTCATCTGGCAGAAGCTGGGGATAGAAACGCTCTTCGTGCTGTCTGCCGTCCTGGGGCTTTGCAACAGCGCTTATGCGGCCACCATCCGCATGGACCGCGGGAAATGAACTGCAGGAAAGCCTGATCCTGCGGACTTCGCAGATGAACGGCCGGCACGCCGGGATCATGCGGACCGCGGAAAATGAGAGACAGATCCCCGATTTCCGGCTGTTAGGCTGAGTGCCGTAATTGACAGTGTATATCAACTTTTGTAGAATCGAGGGTGTATTGCCTGAACGGTAATGGTACTCTTTTTTCATTATTCAGATCAAGAATAGCGCAGGAAAGGGTGCCGCCTCAACTGAGATCCCATTCTGTCTGATCGCGATTCCGATTCCGGGGTTTTGACCGGATTTAAAACAGAATGATGACCCAAAGGAGAGAACATGAAAAATGCAAAAAGGCTTACTAAACAGTTTTTGAGTCTGGCGCTTTCTGCGGCCATGTGTCTGGAGTCACTGCCTGTGCAGGCTTTGGAGGCCCAAGGAATGGCAGAGAACTATCTTCCGCAGGTGGAGATAGGGGAGGATATCCTTCAGAACGATGTCTTCTATCTCGGCACTACTCAGGCCGTCATCCCGGAGAACGGGCATGCAAAATATCTGATGAAGATCGGCAGGGGCGGGGAGGCGGCCAGCGAATCCACAGCCCTTTTAAAGATCGCCGACCTGACGGCCAGGTACGGACAGGATTACGAGGTGACTGTCCGGGGCAGCAAAGAGAAGGTGGATAATCCCAAGGATAACGCTTCCCTGATGGAAATGATCGAGGGAAGTCCCTATGAGCAGATGGAGCTTGCGGACGAAGAGGATGCCCTGAAGACCTTATCCGAGGACGAAGAAGGAAAGAAAGCCCTGGGGGAAGGCCTGCAGGAAGCCTATGAGCTCCTGGCAGAAGCCGGGGAAGGTGGAGCATCCGGGAAATTGGATCCGGAAGAAGAGACGGGTACCGCAGAAGAGACTGATACCGCAGACGGGAGCACGGCTTCGAAAGAGGGATCGGATGTCATCCGGAAAGGTGACGGCAGCGAGACCCTGCAGATCGGCAAAGAACAGGATGGAGAAGATGCCTTCAATAAGGCGCGTTCAATGTTTTCCGGTAAGGAGGGGACTTCCCAGCGCCTCACCAGCGACCAGGACATGGCAGAATCCTATCAGGAGCTCCAGAGAATGGCCAACGTGATGACTGACATCGTGGTGGGGGCTACCTTGGAACTGAACTTCCCTGAGGGTGTGAAGGAAAAGATCATTGAGATCAACCCGAAGGACAACAGGGAAGGTGACGGAGACAAGATGTTCTACATGGTCCTGGGAGCTCCCAGGGGAAGCACTACCAACAGCGCGGCCAGTACCTGTGCCATCACCATCAAAGACGATGAGGAATCCGAACCTGCCGTGGTCTCATTTTCGGAAGAGACGTATGTCCACGAGCCCGGTTCGGATCATGTCTCCATTACCGTGAAAAGGGAAGGGCTCATTAACAAGGTTTCCTCCGTTCAGGTGAGGACCACCGGAAACGGTTC
>JAEELB010000270.1 GCA_016288705.1 Lachnospiraceae bacterium
AGCCGTAAAAGTTCATCTTTTATGGGATCGGGGAGATGCACCTGGTCCAGCTCGTCCTGGGGAAGGGATACGTTGTCCCTCTTGACCACCCTGCCGGGCACACCCACCACCGTGGAATTCTCCGGCACTTCCTCCAGGACCACGCTTCCCGCGCCGATCTTGGAGTTGTCGCCTATGGTAAAGGATCCGAGGACCTTGGCCCCAGCGCTCACCATGACGTTATTTCCGAGTGTGGGATGTCTTTTTCCGTGCTCCTTCCCGGTGCCGCCGAGGGTGACGCCCTGATACAGGGTCACATTGTCCCCTATGACAGTAGTCTCGCCTATGACCACCCCGGTCCCGTGGTCTATGAAAAAGCCCTTTCCTATCTGCGCCCCCGGATGTATCTCGATCCCCGTGGCCCTTGCTGCCCTCTGTGAGATAAGCCTGGCCAGAAAATAATGACCTCCGGCATAGAGCCTGTGGGCCCTCCTGTAGCTTCTCATCACGCGGAAGCTGGGGTACAGAAATACCTCCAGCGCCGAGCGGATGGCGGGATCCCTTTCCTTTATGACATTGAATTCCTCTTTGAATTCCTTAAAAATGCCCATGCTGCTCACCCGTTATTCAAGTACGATCGTCATGCAGATTTCCGTCACTCCGTCCTTCCCGCGGGACAGGAGGGACATCCGCCGCAGCCTGCGGGGATATCCACCCCAAAAGACGCGGCGTCCTGAACGGAACTCAGGATACAGACGGCAGAAGCCGCTATCCCCTCTTCTCTCCCTGTAAATCCGAGTCCTTCCTCAGTGGTAGCTTTCACGCTGACCTGAGAGATATCCAGTCCCAGAGCCGAGGCTATATTCCGCCTCATTTCATCGATATACGGTCTGAACTTCGGCTTCTCGGCCATGATCACCGAATCGATATTCTCCACCAGCATCCCTTCGCTCTGCACCATCCGGGCGACCTCGCCCAGAAGCACCATGGAAGATGCGTCCTTGTACCTTTCATCGCTGTCAGGGAAATGAAGACCTATATCCCCCTTTGCCATGGCTCCCAGCAGAGCGTCCATCACGGCGTGGATCAGCACGTCCGCATCGGAGTGTCCGATGAGCCCTCTGTCATAAGGGATATCGACGCCCCCGACTATCAGTTTACGCCCCTCACCCAGCCTGTGCACATCATATCCGTTACCGATACGCATATATCACTTTCCTTTTAATTAAACGAAGGTGAGAATGCACAAACACAATCCCACCTACGTCCACTCATCACACGTTCATACAGGGGAGAATCGCTCCCTGCAAGGCGACAACGCTGTTGTCCGGATCATTTTACCGATGCATGCTCCCTGAGATGATCTATGACCTTGATCTTCAGCATTTCCCTGGCTGCCGCCGCATTCCCCATGGATTCCACATTGGACTTTGCGGTGTCCTCATCATAGCTTTCATCGTCTATGAGATGCTGTCTGTACTCGTCAGCTGTTGCGGTGATGCCGGCTTTCTCGGCCACTGCCTGATAGGCCAGCTCGGTCACAGCCTTTTCTTTGGCTTTCTTTTCAAGATACTTTTCATACTCCATCCAGGAGAATTTGGGCTCCTTGTCTTCCACTTCCACGGTCTTGGCGGATTCCGACTCGGCGGCGGTCCCGCTTTCGGCGGAGGCAGTCCCGGTCTCGGCAGCGGCGCTCTCGGTTTCGGCAGCGGCGCTCTCGGTTTCGGCGGCGGCGCTCTCCTCTTCCTCCTTCTCGTTCTGGATCATCTCAGCCATGTAGGCCTCGAAACTTGCATAAGGATTATCCATGCCGTACTGGGAATACATCTGGAGCATGTAGTTGTAATTCTGCTCGTCTTCATATCTCTGTATGCCCTTCAGATCCTTGACATATTTATCGGGATACGAAGCGGCGGAGGACTTCTTTTCCAGATAGTCTTTGAGCCAGTTCTCGGTGTTTTCCTTCTCGTTCTTTTCCTTGAGGTACTTTCTGTAGCCCTCTGCCGAATCGGCGTCAGCCGAAAGGTACTGCTTCACAAAGTCATCATTGAACTCAGGCTTAACGTTGATGCCGTTTACGTCCACTTCAAACACGGCGTCCTTACCCTGAAGATCTTCGGAAGAATAATCATCCGGGAAAGTAACGTTGACCGTCACGTGATCTCCTGGCTTGCTCCCTATGAGCTGATCTTCAAAGCCCTCGATGAAGGATCCGGAGCCGATGGTCAGGTCGTAGCCTTCAGCGCTTCCTCCGTCAAATTCTTCTCCGTCCACAGTGCCCACGTAATCGATATTGACTTCGTCGCCGTCCGCAACGGTCCTGTCGGCATCCGTAGACAGCACCTTGTGGTTCTCAAGTTCACTGTCAATGTCGGATTCGATGCTCTCTTCCGTGTATTCGACCTCGCTCAGAGGCACGGCTGCATTGTCGATATCGGAAGGAAGGGTCACATAGTCGGAAGCCTTCACTCCGGCGATCATTCCGTTGTCATCCAGACCCGCTCCCGCGTTCTCAAGAGGCTTGGTGGAAAATACCGCTTTGGCGATCTTTCCGGCTCCCCACACGACTATCAGGGCAACGATCACGATGCCTATGCACGTGGGTATTACCCGCGCAAGAGTCCTCTGCCGCCTCTCCTTTTCTACAAGCTTTGCTCTCTCTTCCCTCTTCTGTTTGCTAGAGGACTTTTCCTTCTTTTCGTTTTCTTCAGACATTTTCCACACTCCCGTGATCATGATGATGTCCCCTTCCGGACATCCTTCAAGGTTTTCACTGCTGTTCTGCGCCTTTTCCTTCCTCATTGATAATAAGGACGGACCGATCCTTCCAAACAGCACAGACTTATCTATAATACAACAATTTCGTTGATATGCAAGAGTTTAATTCCACAAATACTTGAAAGTCTCATATCTTTTCTATATAATCTCCTGTGCAGCAAAAAACTCAGTATCTATATTTTTTGAAAGGAAAAAAAGGAAAATGAAAAAGAATCTGTTCCAAAGAGCTGCAGCCGTTCTTACAGCTGCGATGATACTGGTGAGCGCTTCACCCTCAACCCTGCAGGCCGCAGGAGTCAGCGAGACGAGCGGAAGGCCCACTGCAAACCCCGCACAGCGCCCCATAGCAGTCATGGTAGATAATGAAAAGACCGCTCTCAAGCATTTCGGAGTGGGAGAAGCGGACGTTGTATATGAACTCATGAACAGCACTGCGAACGGACGCATCACCCGTCTCATGTGCGTGTACAAGGATTGGGCAGCCATCCCCAGGATCGGCAGCATCAGAAGCACCCGTCCCACAAATATGCTCCTTGCATCCGAGTGGAACGCAGTTCTCATCCACGACGGAGGCCCCTTCTACAATAACGCATATTACGGGCTTTGCCCTCACCTTTCCGCAGGCTTCGCCAGGATAAATAACGGAAAGCCCCGCGAATTTACCGAGTATGTCACCGCAGGACAGCCCGCAGCCCGCATGGCTGCAGCCGGCATCTCCGCCGCGGCTCCCCAGGTAAATCACTTCAATTTCGCAAACGTCTCCCTTGCCGGGGAAGCAGGCGCAAGATCCGCCACCACCGTGGGTCTTCCCTTCCCTCACAACGGATCAAGGCTTGTGTACAATGCAGCCACCGCCACATATGATTATTATGAGTATGGCATGATCCACACCGACGGCGAGGACGGACAGGTTGCAACCTTTGACAACGTGCTCATCCAGAACTGCCCCTTCACCCTTTTCGACGCCAAAGGATATATGATGTATAACTGCGTCGGTTCAGGCGCGGGCTATTACCTCACCAGAGGCATGGCCATCCCTGTGACCTGGAAGAAGGGTTCAAACACCGATGTGACCAGATTCTATGATGCAGGCGGAAGCCAGATCTCCATCAACCCCGGAAAGACCTACATCACCCTGGTTCCTTCGGATTCATGGGGAGCTCTTGCCATCGGATGATTCGATGGCAGAGACGACAGGTGATCAGCTTCTGTAATCACCGTTGATCTTTGATGATCAGAGACAACAGGTTATCAGCTTCTGTAATCACCGTTGATCTTCACATAATCATAGGAAAGGTCGCAGCCGAAGGCGCGGCCTTTCTCTTTGCCCGAATTCAGGTTCACATCTATCAGTATCTCATCGGAAGAAAGAACTTCCTTTGCCTTTTCCTCGGAAAAAGCAATGCCTGCCCCATTCCTGCAGACCTCCACTCTTCCGTGTTCTGAAGCTATATCCACGTCCACTTTTGCGATATCGATATCCGTTTCCGAATACCCTATGGCGCACAGGATCCTGCCCCAGTTGGCATCCTCGCCAAACATGGCGCACTTCACCAGGTTCGAAGTGATGACGCTCTTTGCGACCGCAGAGGCATCTGATACGGAGTCCGCGCCGGTCACGTGGCATTCCAGGAGTTTCGTTGCCCCCTCACCGTCTCTTGCGAGCATCCTGACCAGGCTCTCCATCACCAGATAAAGGGCCTTTTCCAGCTTATCGTACCCTGGGGAATCGGGACCTTCTATGCGGTCACCGCCGGAAGCGCCGTTTGCCATGAGCACGATCATGTCATTGGTGGACATGTCTCCGTCCACCGACAGGCAGTTATAGGTCTTTTCGACATTTGTGATAAGGGCGGAATGCAAAGCCTCCGGAGACACGTTCATATCCGTTGTGATAAATGAGAGCGTAGTGGCCATATCCGGGCGGATCATTCCGCTTCCCTTTGCCATCCCTCCGAGATGATATTCTCTCTCTCCGAATTCAAAACATACTGCGGACTCCTTGGGCATGGTGTCCGTGGTCATCACGGCTTTTTCCGCCTCCAAATGGCCTTCGGGTGAAAGCCCCGAAGCCAGTTCCTTCATGGATCTCTCCACGGGAGAGACGTCAAAGGGCATGCCGATGACCCCGGTGGAAGCCACGAGGACCTGCTCCTTCGGGATACCGAGAGCATCAGCCGCATATGACGTCATCAGTTCAGCCTTTTCCACTCCGTCGGGAAGGCAGGTATTTGCGTTCTTTGAATTCATCACCACCGCTCTGGCCACGCCTCCCGACTTTTCAAGATGATCCGCCGTGACCCTTAAGGGCGCTCCCTTGACCTTATTTTTCGTATATACGGCCGCGGCCGCGGCCTCCCTGTCCGAAAATACCAGACCCAGATCGTTCTTTTTCGGATCATCATTGATGCCGCAGCGGAGCCCGTTGGCGCTGAAGCCTGCCGCTGCGCATACGCCGCCATCCACATATCTGAAGCCTTCCATCTCGGTAAATTTCATAACTATCTCCTTTCAGACCCTGTACGCCGGGGATCAGTTCCCATCTCCTCCGGGCCGCCGGGACCACGCTGCTCACGGTCTTCTTGCTCTTCACGGCTGCAGGGGGCCCTCACGTCCGTCCTTTCCCTGCCCGGCTTACGAGGCTGTCCTGCTCACGGGCTCCTTCCGGGTTCAGCCCTTAAGTCCCCTTGTCTGCCTGTCCATGTCTTCCACCACGATATCGTAGATCTCTCCAATGGTGGATGCATACTTCAGCAGGTCCCAGGGTTCATTTGTATGGAAATGGATCTTCACGGTGTCTTCGTCACCGGCTGCGATGAGGGAATCCCCCTTAAAATTCTCCGTGATGTAATCCCTTATCTCATCCTCATCCAGATCCTCATCCCTTCTGTCTATCAGAAGCTGTGTGTCATAACGAAATTCCAAACTCTGTTCTGCCATTTTTTCTCCTCTCACCTGTCAAACAATTTATGTGTTCCTGTTTCACTCCGCCGGTCCTTCAGCCCTTTTGGGTACGGGCGACCGGGCAGTACTTATTTACGTTGCTCACGGGTCTTCCTGTCCTCTGTGTTCCCGCTTCCACCGCTTTATCTCTTCGAGCCTTTCGGAGAAGGCCTTCTCCCGCCCCTCTTTGGAAGGTTCGTAATACACCCTTCCGGCCAGGGCGTCCGGCAGGCATTCCATGGCTGTCAGCCTGTCCTCATAATCGTGGGCGTACATATATCCGTCCCCGTAGCCCTCGTCCTTCATGAGCTTCGTGGGGGCGTTTCGTATGATCAGAGGCACCGGCTCATCGGGCATCTCCTCCACATCCCTTTTTGCGTTATTGTAGGCCGTCTCCATTGAGTTTGATCTGGGGGCCAGGGAAAGATACACCACGGCTTCCGTGAGATGCACCGAACACTCCGGCATCCCGATGAAGTGACAGGCCTGATAGGCGGATACGGCAAGCGTCATGGCGTAAGGATCCGCAAGGCCCACATCCTCCGCGGCGAATCTCACCACCCTGCGGGCTATGTAAAGGGGATCCTCCCCCGCCTCCAGCATCCGGGACAACCAGTAAACGGCCGCATCCGGATCCGAATTTCTCATGGATTTGTGCAGGGCGGAGATGAGATTATAATGCTCCTCTCCCTGTCTGTCGTAGAGGAGCGACTTCCGGGAAACACACTGCTTCAGCACATCCTCCGTGACAGTGGTGACCCCGTCCCGGTCCAGGTCTCCGTTGAGCACGGCCATTTCCAGAGTGGACAGGGCACGCCTCGCATCCCCGTTTGAGAAAGCGGCGATGGCTCCAACGGATTCGGGGGAGATGACTATCTTCTGGCCGCCGAAGCCCCTTTTGTCCATCAGGGCTCTGTTCAGGACCTTTGTGATATCCGCTTCGGACAGGGCTTTCAGCACGAAGACTCGGCATCTCGATAGAAGCGCTCCGTTTATCTCAAAAGAAGGATTCTCGGTAGTAGCGCCTATGAGGATGATAGCTCCCTTTTCCACGAAGGGAAGAAAGGCGTCCTGCTGGGCCTTGTTGAAACGGTGTATCTCGTCCACGAAAACGATGGTCCGCTGCCCCATGGAGCGGTTATCGTCCGCCTGCTTCATCAGGTCACGGATCTCCTTGATCCCGCTGGTGACGGCGGAGAAGTCGGCAAAGGCAGCCCTTGTCCTGCCCGCGATCATCCTGGCAAGGGTGGTCTTCCCCACGCCGGGCGGCCCCCAGAATATCATGGAGGTGATATTGTCGTTCTCTATGAGGCGTCTCAGGACCTTGCCTTCCCCAAGCAGATGCTCCTGTCCCGCAAATTCGGACAGGTCCGTGGGTCTCAGGCGGTCTGCAAGAGGCTTGGGCGCCTCCCTGTCAAATAAAGTCATCTGTTCCATATGGCACATTATACCCGAATATCACGGAAATACCAAATGCGGCGGAATAGCGGCCAGAGGCGGCAATGCGCGGCGATGCGGCGGAGGAGCGGCGGAGGAGCGCCGACCCGATAAGAATTGCAAAAGCGTCGATTTTATCGGTAGGGAACGGCCCGGCGGAGACGCGCCGACCCGATATAAATGACAAAATCGTCGATTTTATCGGTAGGAGACGGCCCGGCGGTGGCTCGCCGACCCGATATAAATGACAAAATCGGCGATTTTATCGGTAGGAAACGGTGCGGCGGAGGAGCGCCGACCCGATATTAATGACAAAATCGTCGATTTTATCGGGTTAGGCATAAAAACAAAAGAGCCCGCCCGTTACGGCAGTGTTCATAAGACAGTAACGCAAAATGAGCACTGTCGCGGTGGATTGGCAAAAAAAGCAGAAGTCTGAAAGGAACATACCTTCCAGCCTTCCTTTTCTTATTAAAATAATGATACGGTTTATGCTTTTACATCCACCTCGACGCCTATTATCTTGGCAATCCTGCGCTGGGGGGCAACCATATCAACCACAACATTAATGGTAGGAA